>VAWP01000087.1:1234-84992 GCA_005888295.1 Actinomycetota bacterium | reverse complement strand
GGCGTCGTAGGCGAAGGCGGTCAGGGCGGGGTCGGTGTAGCCCCAGAAGCAGTCGGGTCCCCGGCTGACCACCTCGCCGGACTCGCCCACGGGCAGGTCGGCCCCCGACTCGTCGACGACGCGCATCTCCACACCGAGCAGGGGGCGGCCGTCGGTGTGGGTGCGCTTCTCGAGCGGGTCGTCGTGGGTCATGCCGGTCGTGGACTGGTGCTCGGTGGAGCCGAAGGCTCTGGTGATCGAGATCCCGAGCGATGTGGCCCGCTCGGCCACCGCCACCGGCACCGAAGAGCCGCCGAGTCCCGTCTCCCGCATGAGGTGGAGGTGGTCGGGCCCACAGTCGGGATGGTCGAGGAGGCTGGTGAGGAAGAACGTGGAGCCGCTGCCGGCGGCGACGCCGTGCTCGAGCATGTCCGCCAGCACCCGGGGCGGGTCCCACACGTCAGTGAGGTGGACCGCCTGCTGGCGGTGCAAGGGCAGGAGGAGCCCCGACAGCATGCCGATGCCGTGGGCGACGGGCGCCCCCGTGAGCTGCGGTAGCGCTCGGCTCGCCTGGACGGCGCCCAACTGCCGCACCTCGAAGACGAGGGTGCGGTGGACGTGGACGACTCCCTTGGGGTCGGCGGTCGTGCCCGAGGTGTAGGCGACACAGGCGGGACGGCTGGGGTCGACGCCCAGCGGGCCGTCGAGAGGTGGGTGGTCCAGGAGGTCGCTGAGGGGCACGGCCCAGCTGGGGACGGCGGCAGGCGAGAGCGGTGGGGCGTCGCCGGCGACGACGACGGCCAGCTCGAGATCGGGCAGGCCGGGGCGAAGGTCGTCGAGCGCACCGAGGTGGTCGAGGTGGCCGAACCGGTCGACCGTGATGAGGGCCCGGGCGCCCGACTGGCGCAGGATGTGGCCCACCTCCTTGCGCCCGTAGAAGTGGACGATCGGGACCAGCACGGCGCCGAGGAACGACACGGCGTAGAAGGTGACGGCTGCCTCGATCCAGTTGGGGACCTGGAAGGCGACCACGTCACCGGGGCCGAGGCCGCGTGCCCGCAGCCCCCCCGCCACCCGTAACGCCAGGTCGGCGACGCCGGCGAACGTGCCGGACCAGGGTCTGGTGCGGGAGTGGATACGGAACGTGTGGCCGGCGTTCCTCGCCAGCCCGTGCGCCAGCATCGAGCCCAACGTCTCGTCGGTCCACCATCCGTTTCGGACATACCGGCGGGACAGCTCCGGCTCGACCACCCGGAGCTTCCAGTCGCCCGGCATCGGCGAGGCTCGGCTCCTCGTCGGGCTACTGCCGGGGCGTCATGTCGAGGTCGGGCGGCGGATGGTCCGGGATGCGCCAGCGGATGAACGGCTTGTCGTACTCGTCGTGGTAGGCGTTGGCCTTGTCGACCATCTCGTGGAAGGCGGCGTCGAAGGCGTCCCAGTCGCCCGCCTCGATGGCCTTGCCCACCGGCCCTGCATCCTCGTCGATGAACTTGGCCATGTTCACCTCGTACTTGGGCCGGACGAAGGCCCCGACCTCCATGAGGTTGATGGCCTCCTTGAGCTGGAAGCGAGCCAGCGGCCAGTTGCGGGCCTTGCCGGCGTAGTAGAGCTTCCAGATGCGAATGCTGACCTCGGGCATGATGCGCGCCAGCCCGGGCTGGGTCATGCCGAGCTCGTCCAGGGTCATCGTGCGCTTGCCGTTGTCGACAAGGATCTCGTCGGTCACGCCTGCTCCAGTGGTTCGCTCGAGGGTCGGGTCACGTTAGCTCGCGTCAGTCACCCACCTCGGCCCGGAGGGCACCCACTGTGCACGCCTCGCGGGGCCGATGGGCGAACGGGTCGTAGGAGAACAGCCTCATGGCGTTCTGGTGGGTCACCTTGTCGATCTCGTCGTCGGGGACGCCGGCCAGCTGCTTCATCAGCGTCTCGGGGGAGTGGGGCCAGGTCGAGTCGGAGTGTGGGTAGTCGCACTCCCACGTGAGCTTGTCGATCCCGATGAGGTGCCTGGTCTCGAGGCCGGCGGCGTCGCTGATGAAGCAGAAGGTGAAGCGGTCCTTGGCCACCTGGCTGGGCAGCTCGTCGCCGAAGTCCTGATGGGTCCAGTAGCGGTGCTGCTGGTAGGAGTAGTCGATGCGCTCGAGCCAGTAGGGCAACCAGCCGATCCCGCCTTCGGACAGCGCGAAGCGCAGGTTTGGGAACCGCCGCAGCACCGGTGACCACAGCAGGTCGGTCGCCGCGTGCATGGCGTTCAGCGGCGTGAGGGTGATCATGATGTCGATCGGCGCGCCGGGAGCCAGCCCGAGGATCGTCGACGACGAGCCGATGTGCAGACAGATGATCGTGCCCTCCTCCTCGCAGGCGGCGAAGAAGGGGTCCCAGTGGTCACCGAAGATGTGAGGCCAGCCGAGCTTGGCCGGGTCTTCGGAGAAGGTCACGGCGTGGCAGCCCTTGGCCGCCATGCGGTGCACCTCCTTCGCCATCTCCTCGGGATCCCAGATGGGCGGGATGGAGAGCGGGATGAAGCGCCCGGGATGACTGCCGCACCACTCGTCCACGTGCCAGTCGTTGTAGGCCTTGAGCATGACCAGGCCGACGTCGAGATCCTTGGACTTGGAGAACAGCTGCCCGCAGAACTGGACGAAGGACGGAAAGCACATCGAGCCGAGGACGCCGTTGCGGTTCATGTCCTTGACCCGCTCGTCGATCTTGTAGGTGCCCTCCCGGAGCTCCTCGTAGCGCGTGGGCTCGATGTTGTACTCCTCGGGCGGCCGGCCGGCCACGGCGTTGAGGCCGATGTTGGGGATCTCGTTGCCCTCGTAGACCCACACGTCGGTACCGTCGGGCTTCTTGACGCTCCGCGGGGCCAGGTCCTTCCATTTGGCCGGGAGGTGGTTGGCGAACATGTCCGGCGGCTCGACGGTGTGGTCGTCGACGCTGACCAGGATGAGGTCCTCCGTGCGCATCGCCGTCTCCCCTCGTCGTGGAACTCTGACGCTTGCGTCAGGATAGCTGTGTCTCTGGCGGCTTCGCCGCCCCGGGCGGGGCCCCATCCCCGCCGCCGGCCGTCGTCGTGGTCCCATCGGCCTCCAGGCTGCGGTGGAGGGCGGAGCGGTCCACCTTCTCCATGGGCGTCCGGGGCAGGGCGTCGACCACCTCGACACGCTCCGGCAGCTTGTAGCGGGCCAGCCGGGGAGCGGCGAAGGCCCGGAGCTCCTCGAGGGCGGGCCCCTCCCCGAGCGAGCGGGGTACGACGACGGCCACCCCGATCTCCCCCATGACCGGGTCGGGGCGGGGGACGACCGCCACCTCGGCCACGTCCGGGTGCTCTGCCAGCACGCCTTCCACCTCCATGGGATAGACGTTGTAGCCGCCGCGCACGTACATCTCCTTGGTCCGCCCGACGAGTCGCAGGCGCTGGCGGTCGTCGATCCAGCCGAGGTCACCGGTGCGCAGGGCGCCGTCGTCGGTGAACGCGGCCCGGGTGGCGTCGGGATCGCGGTGGTAGCCGGCCATGACCGCGGCGGAGTGCAGGCACACCTCGCCCACCTCCCCGGGCGCGACGACCCGGCCCTCCTCGTCCCGCACGGTGAGCTCGATCCCCGGGCGAGCCCGGCCCACGCTCACCTCGGCGTCCTCGTCGGGGTCGTCAGGCCCGGTGCCGAGGCCGATGCCCGCCTCCGTGCACGAGTAGCGGACACAGACCGTCGCCGCAAAGCCGGCCCGGGCGGCGCGGACCAGCGCCGGCGTCGCCGGACCGCCGCCCATGACGACCATCTGCACGCTGGACAGGTCGCGGGTGTCGAACCCCGGGACCTGGAGCATGAGCGCGACCTGGGTCGGAATGCCGCCGATGTGGTTGAGCCGGAGACGCTCGGTCAGCTCGAGCGCTTCAGCCGCGTGCCAGCGGTGGACCAGGTACGTGGTGCCTCCCGACCGGAGGTTGCCCGGCAGCTTGGTCATGAAGCCCAGGTGGGCGAACGACGTGCCCGCGAGTGTCCGGCCGCCGCCTCCCCAGCGGTCGCCGACGTCGGCCGCGGTGATGGCGTGGAGCTGGCGGTTGGCGAACACGGCGCCCTTGGGAGTGCCCGTCGTTCCCGACGTGAAGACGATCGCCACCGCCCGGTCGGGGTCCGGGGGCAGCCGGGGCGGCGACCCGTCCCGCCTGCGGATGCCCGCCAGCACGCCGTCGGCGTGGTCGGCTGGGTCGACCTCCACCAGCTCCGCGCCGTGCGACGCTCCGTCGGGAACGGCTCCCGGCGTGGCGAGCACCAGCCGGGGGTGGGCGACGGACAGGACGGCGGAGCGCTCCCTTTCGGACAGACGGTCGTTCACGCCGGCCGTGACTGCGCCCACCTTCGCTGCTGCGAGGTAGGCGACGACGTACTCGGGGAGCGAGGGCATGGCCAGCGCCACCACGTCGCCGGCGCCGATCGACAGCCGGGCCAGCCCGGCGGCGGCCTCGTCGGAGAGCCGGTCGAGCTGGCGGTACGAGAGGCTCCATCCGGCGACCGAGACGTAGGCGGTAGCATCGCCGAAGCGCTTCGCCGCCTCGTGAGGGAGTTCGTCGAGCATCCTGGTGACGTGCGGGCGCACGGGTGACGTGACGTCAGACTATCCGGATCGACAGGCTCCTCGGCGAAAGGCCCTCGTGCGCCCCGGCGGCACTCCGGCACAGCAACGCGACCTGCGGGCCCAGGGCCGGCGCACGGTCGCCCGCCTGCTCGACGCCGGGCTCAGGTCGTTCGAGACCATCGGGTACGCAGCGACGCGGGTCGACGACATCGTGCGCATGGCCGACACCTCACACGGGACCTTCTACCTGTACTTCGCCAGCAAGGAGGACCTCCTCGCCGCGTTGGCCAAGGAGTGTGCCGCCGAGATGGAGGCGCTGGCCGACGGCCTCGGGCCCGTCGGTCCGGGTGCCGATGGCCGGGAGCAGCTGCGGGCGTGGGTGCAGCGTTTCGTCGACGTGTACCGGCGCTACGGGCCGGTGGTCCGCGCGTGGAGCGAGAGCCAGATCGCCGATCCGGCACTCGCCCGTCTGGGCCAGCGGTCGCTTCGCAGGATCACCTCCAAGCTGACCGACCGCATCGCGGAGGCATCGCGTCCGCCTGGCATCGACCCCGCACCCGCTGCCTTCGCGCTCATCGGCATGCTCGAGCGCGTCAACTACTTCGTGCTGTCCAGGGGCCTGCCCGTCGACGACGCCGCGGCCGTGGACACGCTGGCGGCCGTGCTGCACACGGGGATATTCGGTGGGCGGCCGGCTCGTCGGGCGCCCACCGGGGGACGTGGCCGCCGCTGAACGGGCGACGGCCGCGCCTATCGGGCGAAGTCGTGCCCGGGGTCCCTCCGGGCCATGTCGTCCGCTTCGCGGTAGGGGAGCGTCTCGAGGTCGGCCACGGGCTCAGCTCCTGGGGAGACCGAGGACGCGCTGGGCGATGATGTTGCGCTGGATCTCCGAACTGCCGCCGGCGATGGTGTTGGCGAAGCTCATGAAGTAGCCCCGCACCCAGCGGCCCCCTTCCTCTCCACGCTCGGCGTCGACGACGACCCCGTCGGGTCCGAGGAGCTCCATGCCCAGCTCGTAGAGGGACTTGCCAAGCTCCGAGGTCGCCAGCTTGAGGTAGGAGTGCTCCGGCGCCGAGCTGGTGCGGGCGAAGCTGGTGAAGCCCTTGTAGCCGAGCGCCCGCAAGCTCGACACCTGCTCGTACGCTTCGGCCAGCCGCCGCTTGACTCCCGCGTCGGTGGTCAGCCCGCGGCGGCGGCACAGGGAGACCAGGTCGTCCAGGGTGGACTCCAGCAGCGACACCGACTGGACCCAGAGACCGCCCCGCTCGTGCGCCAGCGAGCCCATCGTGATGCGCCACCCGTCGTTGACCTCGCCAACCAGGTTCGTGGCGGGCACGACGACGTCGGTGAAGAACACCTCGGCGAAATGGGCAGCCCCGGAGAACTGCCGGAGGGGCCTGACCTCGATGCCCGGCGTGTCCATGTCGATGATGAGCACGCTGATGCCCTGGTGCCTCGGCGCGGCGGGGTCGGTGCGGACGTAGCAGAAGCACCGTTCGGCCACCATGGCGTAGGACGTCCACACCTTCTGCCCGTTGACGACGAAGGTGTCGCCGTCGAGGACGGCCCTGGTCTGGAGGCCGGCCAGGTCGGAACCGGCGTTCGGCTCGCTCATGCCGATGCACCACACGTCGTCGCCCCGGATCGCCGCAGGCGCCAGCTGGCGCTGGCTGTCGTCGCCGAACTCCAGGAGGCTGGGCGCGACGATGGCGTAGCCGGGGAAGTGCACCGAGCGCGGCACGCCCCTGGCCGACATCTCCTGCAGGTAGACGAGCGTCTGCACCGGGGTGGCGTCACGGCCCCCGAGGTGACGCGGGTACCCGGGGATCATCCAGCCGTGGTCGAACAACATCGCCTGCCAGCGCCGAGCCCAGTCGGGGATGATCGACTCGCCGTCGTGGTCGCCGCTGTCGGACAGGCTGCCGAAGTTCTTGAGGGCCTTGGCCTCAGGGGGAGCGTGCTCCTCGAGGAACTCGACCAGCTCGGCGCGGAACGCGTCGACGTCGGGCCCCCAGGCCAGGCGCACGCGCTAGCCCCCGACCTCGAACATGAAGGGCGGCACACCCGCCTCCGAGCGGGCGAAGAGGGCTGAGCGGGCCTCGTCGACGGCGTCGACGGTCCAGGGCTTGTCCGCCTTGACCTCGGTGAGCGGGCGCCACCCCTGGACGAGCTGGAGCACGCCACCCTGGACCTTGACGACCTGTCCGGAGACCCCGGCCGCCAGGTCGGAGGCCAGCCAGGCCACCACGGGGGCGACGTTCTCCGGGGCGAAGCGGTCGAAGTCGCCCTCCTTCTGCTCCATGAACCCCCCACTCAGCGACTCGGTCAGCCGGGTCCGGGCGACAGGGGCGATGGCGTTCACTCGGACGCCGACACGCTCGAGCTCGCGCGCCAGCACGACCGTCATGGCCGCGATGCCGGCCTTGGCCGCCGCGTAGTTGAGCTGACCGGCGTTGCCGTAGAGACCTGACTCCGACGCCGTGTTGACGATGGCGGCGCGGACCGGGGCACCCGTCTCCTTGGAGCGCTGGCGCCAGTGGGCGGCGGCGAAGCGCGACGGGCAGAAGTGACCCTTGAGGTGGACCTTGACGACGGCATCCCAGTCGTCCTCGGTCATGTTGAACGACATCTTGTCCCGCAGGATGCCAGCGTTGTTCACGAGCACGTCGAGGGCGCCGTAGGTGTCCACGGCCTGGCCGATGAGGCCCTGGGCGCCCTCCCAGCTGGCGACGTCGTCGTAGTTGGCGACGGCGGTGCCGCCGGTCGCCTCCACCTCGTCGACGACCTGCTGAGCGGGACGGTCGTCCTTGCCTTCGCCGGTCCAGTCTCCGCCCAGGTCGTTGACGACGACACTGGCGCCTTCCGACGCCAGTAGGAGCGCCTCGGCCCGGCCGATCCCCCGACCGGCGCCGGTGACGATCGCCACTTTCCCGTCGAGCAGCCCCACTCGTCCTCCCTGTCTGTGGGCCGGCCTCGCAGCCGGCCGTGTTCGCTGTGCTCCGGCCTCCCGGGCCGGCCGTGTTGGCTCTGGTCCGGCCTCCCGGGCCGGCCGTGTTGGCTGAGGCTATCTGCCGCGTCCCCGGCCCATCTGCAGGCCCGGATGGCGGGAATGGAACACCGAGGCGTTGATGGCGGGGCCGATGTCGGCCGGGCTCCACTTGGCGGGCTCTCCCGGCGTGTCGATGCCCTCGCCCAGGGTCCACGGCACGTAGTGGGCGATCGACGAGCCGACGGCCCGGAACACCTGGCCCGTCACGTGGAGCGCGTCGTCCGAAGCCAGCCAGGCCACCATGGGTGCCGAGTTGCCCGGGTTCATGGGGTCGAACTCCTCGTACTGCTCCGGCTCCTTCAGCTCCATGTCCTTCACGATCGCCCCCGACATGCGGGTCATGCCCCCCGGGGCGATGGCGTTGGCCCGCACCCCGTAGCGGGCCAGCTCGAGGCTGGTGATGATGGTGAGGGAGGCGATGCCGGCCTTGGCCGCGCCGTAGTTGGCCTGGCCGACGTTGCCCTGAAGACCGGCGCTCGAGACGGTGTTGACCACGGCGGCCCGCGGCTGGGTACCCGCCTTCGACTGCTCCCGCCAGTACACCGACGCGTGATGCGTGGTGGAGAACGTGCCCTTGAGGTGGACCCTGATGACGGAGTCGAAGTCGTCCTCGGTCATCGAGAACATCATCTTGTCCCGCAGGATGCCGGCGTTGTTCACCAGCACGTCGAGCCGCCCGAAGGCGTCCACCGCCTGCTGGATCAGGCTCTGGGCGCCCTTCCAGTCGGCCACGTCCTCGTAGTTGGCGACGGCTTCGCCACCCCGGCTCCGGATGAGGTCCGCCACCTCCTCCGCCGGCCGCTTGTCGGCGCCCCCGCCGCCCACCGAGCCGCCGAGGTCGTTGACGACCACCTTGGCGCCCTCGGCGGCGAGCTCGAGCGCCTCGCCGCGGCCGACGCCGTGGCCGGCGCCGGTGACGATGGCGACCTTGTCTGCGAGCAGCGGCATGCGGGAATCCTCCAGTTCAAACCTGACGTCTACGTCACAAACGTAGGCGGGTCCCCGGGTCCGGGCAACCCGAGCGGAGAGGGTTACCGCCCGTGTCGTCCGGGCTTGCGGGCCCGGCACCGTCGCCCTACCGTCACGCCATGGCTGCCGACACCAGCGTCATCGGGAAGAAGACCGGATCCTCTCGCCTCGCCGTCGAGCGGGGACCCGTGTCCAACTTCGCCAAGGCGATCAAGGACGAGAGCCCCATCTACCAGAACGTCCGGGTCGCCGTCGATGCCGGGTTCGAGTCCATCCCCGCCCCGCCGACCTTCGGCTTCGCCATGGCGCACTGGGGCACCTTTCCGGAGAACCAGCCGCCGCCTGATCCGGAGGCGGACAGCGGCGCCGTCATGAAGGTGATCGGGGGCCTGATGGCCCAGGGTGGGCTGGTGCTGCACGGCGAGCAGGAGTTCGAGTACCACCGCCCCGTCGTCGTCGGAGACGTCCTCGTGACCGAAGGCCGCATCACCGACGTGTACGAGAAGGAGAGCAGGGGGAAGACCATGACCTTCCTCGTCTCCGAGACCCGCTACACCGACGAGCGGACGGGCGAGCCCGTGCTCACCTCGAGGATGAACCTCATCCACCGTTCGGCCTGAGCCGACGAGTCTCAGTCGAAGGCGCCGTCGGCGTGGAGCTTGTCGATCTCTGTCGCGCTCAGTCCGAGGATGTCCCGCAGGACGTGGTCGTTGTCCTGCCCGAGCGTGGGGCCCGTGCGCCCGTAGCCTGACGGCGCGTCGCTCAGCCGAAACCCGTTGCGCTCGTAGATGCCCTCGCCCATCGCCGGGTGGGTGAGGGTGACGAAATGCCCGCGGGCGGCGAGCTGCGGATCCGCGACGGCGTCGCCGAAGTCCTGCACCGGGACGGCCTCGATGCCCATGCCCTGGAGGGTGTCGACGATGTCGTCGACACGACGAGACGAGGTCCAGGCCGCCACGGCCGCTTCCACCTCGTCGACTCGCGCCAGCCTGGCGGAGAGGGTCGACAGCGAGGAGTCGTCCACCCCGACGAGACCGGCCAGCCGGGCCCACTCCTTGTCGTCCCAGACCGCCACCGCGACCCAGCGGTCGTCGCCGAGGCAGGGGAATGCCCCGTGGGGGACGGCGCGAGGGGAGCGGTTGCCGTCACGCTCGGCGACCACACCGGTCTCCGAGTACTCGAGCAGCCAGGGCGAGAGGGTGTAGACCGCCGCCTCCACCTGGGACACGTCGAGGTAGATGCCGCGCCCGGTGCGCCGGCGGTACAGGAGCCCGGCGGCCAGGGCGGTGGCCACGAAGCGCGGTGACAGGGAGTCGGTGATGGTGCCGAAGGGCCCCACCGGCTCCCGGTCCGGCCAGCCGGTGAGAGCGTTGTAGCCCGACAGGGCGGCGCCCTGCCCGCCGAACCCGGGGTAGTCGCGGTGGGGTCCGGTCTGGCCGTTGAGGCAGGCGCTGACCATGACCAGGTCGGGCTTGTCCGCGACCAGACTGTCGTAGTCCAAGCCGAAGCCCCGCATGGCCTTCGGCGCGAAGTTCTCCGCCACCGCGTCCGACCAGGCCACCAGGCGGCGGGCCAGGGCGACACCGTCGGGGTGCTTGAGGTTCAAGGTCACGCTGAGCTTGCCCGGGTTGAGCCCGTCGAAGAGGGTCGAGCCTTCGAGCCCGTGGGGGTTGTCGGGCCCGAGGGCATAGACGCGTAGGAAGTCGGGCCGGCTGGGCGACTCGATGCGGATCACGGTGGCGCCGTGCTCGGCGAAGTACCGCGTGGCGATGGGGCCGGCGGCGCCCGACCCGAGCTCGAGGATCTTGGTCCCGGCCCAGGCCGGCCGGGCGTCACCGCCGGAGGACGGCACCGCTGGCCGTCGCTCGTCCCAGCGCGGCAGGTGGCCGGCGCCGGGCTCGGCGGGGGCAGTACCTCGCGCCGTCGCCGGGACGGCAGCCCCCTCGGCCCCCCGCGCCAGCACGAACCGGAGCGGGAACCTGTCGTGGTCACCGAGCGGTCCGAACATCTCCCGTGCCGCCAGCTGGGCGCTGTCGTAGATCTGGGGCGGGGTGTTGGCCGGGGCGAGCATCAGGTTCGTCTCGCAGGCCACCTCGTACAGCTCCGCCATCGTGCGGCTGGCGAAGTACGCCGCGATCGGCTCCTGAATGGCCGCCAGCTCCTGGTCGGTGGCGGTGACGTGGGAGAAGCTCGTCCAGTCCCGCTCGGTGAGAGCCGGTGTGGCCACCCCCGCGTCGGCGACGAGACGGGTGATGGTCTGCAGGCTCGGCACCCGCGCCTTGCCGCCGCGCAACCCGAACGAGACGAACCCGTCACGGCACGGCCAGATCTCCCGGCTGCGGCCGATGTTGGCCCCGCGGCGGGCGCCGCGCGCCCCCGTCCGCACGAACGTCGCCGGCGCGCACATGTCGGCCGCCATCACCGCCTCCTGGGCCGCGACGTCCACCCGCTGCGGGCGACCCGAGGCCAGGGCGGTGAGGGCCGCCATCGCCGCCTCGGCGCCGAGATGGGCGTAGCCCGACGGCTGGGTGCAGCGCACCGGTGGGCGGTCGCCGTCCCCCGTGGCGTACATGTTGCCGCTGGCGGCCATGATGCCCAGGTCGGTGGCCCGCCACCCGGCTCGCGGTCCGTCCAGGCCGAAGGGTGTGATGCTGACCCAGACCGCCGCGGGCGCCAGTCCCGGATCGGGCGACGGCCCCTCGACCCAGCCCGGGGTCGAGATGACGACGTCGGCGCCGCGGAGCAGCTCGGCCAGCTTGGGGTCTTCGGCGTCGAGGACGACCGACGTCTTGCCGGCGTTCCAGGCCGCGAAGCGCACCGTCTCGGCGCGCGCCGCGTCCCCGCCTGGCGGCTCGACCTTGACCAGCTCGGCGCCCAGATCGGCGAGGATGCGCCCCGTCATTTGGGCTGGCGCAGCGGCCAGGTCGACCACCCGGATCCCTTGCAGGAGACGCTCGGCCATGGAGGCAACGATAGGCGCAGAAAGTTGACACGCGCGTCAGGCAGACAGAGACTTGGAGGGGATTCCTCGCTCCGAGACCGTGGGGCCGAGGACGTCGATCTGGAAGGACGTCAGCGCTCATGGCCGATTACGACATCGTCGACGCCGACTGCCACATCCTCGAGCCCCCTGACATCTGGCGGAACTGGCTGCCGAAGGAGCTCCAAGACAAGGCGCCGAAGCTGGTCAAGGACGTCGACGGGGGCGACGCCTGGCAGTTCGCCGGCTTCGCCGATCCCGATCCGATCGGCCTGGTGTCGACCCCGGGGAAGCCGTTCGACGAGTTCCGCTGGACGGGCGTCACCTACGACGACGCCAGGCGAGGTTGCTATGACGGCGCCGAGCGACTGAAGGACATGGACATCGACGGCGTCGATGCCGAGGTCCTGTTCCCGCCCCAGCGCACCGTCGGCCACTTCCTCGGCGACGAGGACGACACGCTCGTCCTCGCCGGCATCGAGGCCTACAACAACTTCCTGTGGGACGAGTCTCGACAGGCATCGACGACGCCGTGGACGCCCTGCGCAAGGCCAAGGCGCGCGGCTTCAAGGGGGTCGTGACCTCGTGCTGGCCCTCGGGGGGCGACTCGATCTCGGACGCCGACGACCCGTTCTGGGCCGCCGCATCCGACGAGGGCATCCCCGTGTGCATCCACATCAACCTGGTGTCGCGGCGCGCCCGCCAGAGCCAGCGGCGCGCGGCCGAGGCCGCTGCGGCCAAGGGGAGCGGCGGCATCTACGGGGGCAAGGCGGCCAAGGCGAACGCCAAGGCGGTGGCCGGGCTCGGCGGCGTCTTCTCGACCGTGCCGAGCACGATCGGCCAGCTGATCTTCACCGGAACCTTCGAGCGCTTCCCCGACTTGCACGTGGCCATGATCGAGACCGGCGTGGGCTGGATCCCGCACTTCCTCGAGCAGATCGACGACCGCTACTGGCGCAACCGGTCCTGGGGCAACATCCCCATCAACGAGCCGCCCAGCTTCTACTGGTTCCGGAACATGTCGGCGACCTTCATCACGGACCGCAACGGCGTCGAGAACCGGTACGGCGTCGGGGTCGACAACATGATGTGGTCGTCCGACTACCCCCATCACGGCAACGATTGGCCCTACTCGCGGAAGACGATCGACTCGATGATGGCCCACATCGACCGGGACGAGCGGCGCTGCATCGTGGGGGCCAACGCAGCCCGGATCTTCGGCCTGGGCGAGTAGGCGGCCTAGGGCCGGCGCAGCAGGAGGGCGCTGGTCGGTACGCCCTCGCCGCTCGTGACCAGGGAGGTCTCGGCCCCGGCCACCTGCGAGGTGGACGTTCCCCGTATCTGCCGAACGCCCTCGGCGATGAGGTTGAAGCCGTGGACGTAGGCCTCGGACATCCCCCCGCCCGAGGTGTTCACCGGTAGGTCGCCGTCGGGCCACTCGATGTTGCCGTCGTTGGTGAAGTCCCCGCCCTCGCCCCGCTTGCAGAAGCCGTAGCCCTCCAGCGAGAGGGGGATCAGCGGGCTGAAGGCGTCGTACAGCTGGGCCACGTCGACGTCGGCGGGACCCACGTCGGCACTGCGCCAGAGCACCCGGCTGCACGCCCACGCCGGGCCGGTGAGCGGGTCGTCGCGGTGGTAGTTGGTCATCGTCTGGTGCTGGGTGTTGAGGCCCTGCCCGAAGGCGTGGATCAGCACCGGCGGCTGGGGAAGGTCGGCTGCGTGCTCCGACCGCACGACCACGCAGGCCACCGCCCCGTCCGTCTCCAGGCAGTTGTCGAACAGGCACAGGGGCTCCGACACCCAGCGGGCGGCCATGTAGTCATCGCGGGTCATGATCTTGTCGTGCATCGTCGCCGCGGGGTTGCGGTTGGCGTGCTTGCGGAAGGCCAGGGCCACGTTGGCCAGGTGGTCCCGTGTCGCCCCGTACTCGTGCATGTAGCGCCGGGCCAGCACGGCGATCTCGTCGACCGGGCGCAGCAGCCCCCAGGGTCTCGACCACTGGCCGGGACCCGACACCCGCCTGCTGACCTGGGACCAGGGGCGGCTGGCGGCGGCACCCCGCTTGCGGGACCGCCAGGCCACCGCCACGTTGGCCTGGCCGGTAGCCACCGCCATGGCGGCGTGACCGACGACCGCGCAACCCGCTCCGCCGCCGTAACCCACCTGGCTGAAGTAGGTGATGTCGCCCAGGCCGACGCTGCGGGCGACCTCGACCTCCACGTTCTGCTCCATCGTGTAGGAGGACAGGGCGTCGACCTCCGACGGGCTGATGCCGGCGTCGTTCAGGGCCGCGGTGATGGCCTGGCAGGCCATGGACAGCTCCGAGCCGGGCAGGGACTTGGCGTACGGCGTCTGGCCGATGCCGACGATGGCGGCGCGGTCCTTCAGCATCTGTGGCCTTACCAGCCCTTGAACGCCGGCGGGCGGCGCTCGGCGAAGCTGGCCCGGCCTTCCTTGCAGTCCTCCGTGCCCGTGACCACCTCCTGCGCCCAGGACTCCTCCTGAAAGGCGGTCAGCCGGTCCGAGTCCAGCGACCGGTTGAGCAGCCACTTGGTGAGCGCGATGGCCTTCGTGGGCCCGGCCGCCAGGCGTTCCGCCCACTGGGCAGCCGTCTTCTCGAGTTCCGAGCCGGGCACGACGGTGTTGACCAGGCCGATGCGCTCGGCCGTGGCCGCGCCCACGTCGTCACCGAAGAACATGATCTCCTTCGCCCGCTGCACGCCCACGATGCGGGGCAGGATGAAGCAGCCCCCCGCGTCGGGCAGTATGCCCCGCCGCACGAACACCTCGATGAGGCGGGCCTCCTCGGCCATGACGATCAGGTCGCACGCCAGGGCGAGGTGGGCGCCACCGCCCGCTGCGGTCCCGTTCAGGGCGCACACCACCGGCTTCTCCGCATCCAGGACGGCTGTGACGAGGCGCTGCCACCCCCGCCGGATCATGCGCGCCCCGTCGCCGGCGGAACGTTCGGGCGCGCCCGGCGGCGGCTCGTTGCCCGGTAGGGGCGACGCCGGAGCTTGGGCGCCGCGCAGGTCGGCGCCCGTGCAAAAGGCCTTGCCCGTTCCCGTCAGTAGCACGGTCCGCACCGCCAGCGTGGTCGAGACCACCTCGAACAGCTCGGCCAGCCGGTCTCGCATCGCAGCGGTGAGGGCGTTCCCTGCTTCGGGCCGGTCGATGGTGATGCGGGCCACGCCATTGTCGACCTGGTAGCGCACCAGCTCATCGAGCGGCCGCTCGCTCTCGCTCATGCTTCTCCTGTTCCAGAGGCCGGCCTCCCGGGCCGGCCGGTTCCAGAGGCCGGCATCCCGGGCCGGCCTTCTCTGTTCGGGCTTACCTGCACACGACCAGCGCGTCCACGGCTACCGCACCCTTTGCTCTCACGACGAGCGGGTTGATGTCCAACTCGGCGACCTCACCGGCGAGGTCGACGGCCAGGCGCTGGACGCGCATGATGGCGTCGACCAGGGCGGCGGTGTCCGCCGCCTGCCGTCCCCGGGCACCGGTCAGCAGCGCCGATCCCCGGAGCTCGCTCACCATCCGTCGGGCCTCGCCCCGGTCGAACGGGGGCACCCGGAACGTCACGTCCTGCAGGACCTCGACGAAGACACCGCCGATCCCGAGCATCACCGTCGGTCCGAACAGCTCGTCGTCGGCGACCCCGAGGACGGCCTCGGTCCCGTCCGTGACCAGCTCCGACACCAGCACGCCCTCGACGGCAGCACCTGGGGCAGCGGCCCCGGCCCGCTCGAGCAGGCGGGCGTAGGTGGTACGCACGGCGCCCGCACCGGTCACGCCGAGCTCGACCAGCCCGAGGTCGGCCTTGTGGGGCAGCTCGGGCGAGCTGATCTTCATGACCACCGAGGGGCCCAGGTCGGCGGCGGCCCGGACGGCCTGCGCTGCGCTGGTCGCCAGCACCTCGCACGTGACGGGGATGCCGTAGGCGGCCAGCACCTCCTTGGACGAGTGCTCCGACAACGCCTCGCCGGCGCGCAGGAGCGGTCGGGCCCGGCGCGCCGCGGTTGACGGCTTCATCGCGGGCCGGGAGAACGGCGAGACATGGCGCTGGCGAAACTCGTGGTAGTCGACGTAGGACCGCACCGCCCGCACACAGTTGGCGAACGTCCGGAACACCGGCAGTCGGGACCCGAGGAGGATCTCCCGGTAGGCCACGTCGTCGTCCACCGGCGAGCCCCACACCACGCAGATGGGCTTGTCGGTGGTGGCGGCGACGTCCACCAGGTCGCGGGCCAGCGGCTTGCTCATCGACGGCAGGGCGCCCGTGATGGGACAGATGACCACGTCGACAGCCGGGTCAGCCACGATGGCGTCGAGGATCTTGCGCCCCCGCCAGTCGGTCGACGGGTGCCCGCCGTTGTCGACCGGGTTGGAGACCCGCAGGTACGAGGGGATCCACTGGCGCAGCTGGTCCTGGGTCGCCAGGGACAGCGACGGCAGGCGCAGCCCGGCAGCCGACACGAGGTCGGCCATGTGCGCGCCCGTGCCGCCCGAGATGGAGTACACGCAGACGCCGACCGACGACGCGCCCGAGGCCCCGGGCCTCGTCGGTGGCTTGGCTCGGGCCAGGAGGGCCGAGGTGTCCAGCAGCTCGTCGAGCCCGTCGACCCGGATCACCCCGAGCTGGCGCAGGGCGGCCGAGATCACGGCGTCGGAGCCGGCGAGGTGCCCGGTGTGGGCCATGGCCATGGACCGGCCCTCGTCGGTCCGACCGACCTTGACGACGACGATGGGCACGCCCCGGCCTGCCGCGTGGTCCGCGGCCAGCATGAGGGTACGGCCGTCCTTGAAACCCTCGACGTAGGCGGCGATGACGCCGACCTCGTCCTGGTCGGCGAAGTAGCGGACGAAGTCGGCGACCTCGAGATCGACCTCGTTACCGGTCGGCGCCCAGTGCGAGAGAGCGATGCCGAGGTCCTGGCCCTGGAAGATCGGACGGCCCTGGTGGCCGCTCTGGGTGATGAGGGCGATCGTCGGCGGCGCGAGGTCGTCGCGGAATGTCTCGAAGGCGTTGAGGTTGGTGTTCGGGCCCAGCAGGTGGAGCTCGCTCGACTTCACCAGCTGCTCGAGGCGCGCCTGCAGCCGCGTGCCTTCACCGCCGACCTCGGCGAAACCGGCGGCGAAGACCACCGCAAAGCGCGCCTTCTTCTCGACGGCCTCCTCGAGCGCGTGCACGGCCTCGCCGACCAGGATCGCCGCCAGGTCGACGTCGACGGGGATGTCGAGGATCGTGGGGACGCTGGGCAGCCCGTCGACCTCCGGGCGGTTGGGGTTGACGGGATAGATGGCGGCGCCGGCCTTCTCCGCCCAGTCCCGGACCTTCCTGGTCATGGCCGTGTTCGGGCGGCCCGGGGTGTCGGACGCCCCGACCACGGCCACCGTCCGAGGATGGAAGAACGTGTCGAGATCGATCGCCCGTAGCTCGACCGGGCGCCCGGTGACGTCGAGGCGGAGGGGAGTCGGGTGTCGGGCAGTCCGGGCCATGCGATTGCTGACTATCATGTCAGTTTCCTGCGGGAGGAGGCACGCTGATGGAGACCCGGGAGGCGGTGATCGTCGACGCCGTTCGCACGCCCATCGGCAAGCGCAACGGCGCCCTCTCCGGTTGGCATCCTGCTGACCTGCTCGGACGACGTCGTCGGGGGTTGCGTGACCCAGGTCGGGGAGCAGAGCACGAACGTGACCCGCAACGCCTGGATCGGAGCAGGGCTGCCGTGGCACGTGCCCGCCACGTCAGTCGACAGGCAGTGCGGGTCTTCCCAGCAGGCGGCGCACTTCGTCGCCCAGGGAGTGATGGCGGGCGCCTACGACGTCGCCGTGGCGTGTGGGGTCGAGTCGATGACGAGGACGCCGCTGGCGTCCAACGCCAAAGGCGGCAAGGGCCCCTTCAGCAGCGCGTTCATGGGCGTGATCGACGGCCAGCTCAAGACCCAGTTCGAGGTGTCCCAGATACTCGCCGATCAGTGGAAGATCAGCCGGGAGGACATGGACGCCTTCGCCCTGGAGAGCCACCGGCGCGCGGCACGGGCGACCGAGGGCGGGCTCTCGGCGCGTGAGATCGTGCCCGTTCCCGTCAAGGACGAGGATGGCCGGCCCACGGGCGCCATGCTCGAGGCTGACGAGGGGATCAGGCCGGACACCTCCATGGAGAAGCTCGGTGCTCTTCCGAGCGCGGCCAGCTGGGATCCTGCCCTCGCCCCCGACATCACCGCCGGCAACTCGTCTCAGATGTCCGACGGGGCCGCGGCCATGCTGATCGCCAGCCGTCAGACGGCCGACCGGCTCGGCCTGCCGGTGCGGGCCCGACTGGTGCACTTCGCGGTGGCGGCCGAGGACCCGATCCTGGTCCTCTCCGCTCCCAACCCCGCCACGCGCAGGCTGCTGTCCCGCTCGAACATGACGATCGGCGACTTCGACGCCATGGAGTGCAACGAGGCCTTCGCGGCCATCACCCTCATGTGGGCCCGCGAGTTCCTCCCCGCACAGGCGGGCCCTGGATCGCGACCCGAGGAGCTCGACCGCCTGAACCCGCGGGGCGGTGCCATCGCCATCGGCCATCCCCTGGGTGCCAGCGGCGTACGGATCATGACCACGCTGCTCAATCAGCTGGAGTCGATCGGGGGACGCTACGGCTTCCAGACGATGTGCGAGGGCGGAGGTCAGGCCAACGCCACCGTCATCGAGCGACTCCCCTGAGCGGGTGCAGGACCACACGTTCTCGATCGAGGTCGACGCCACACCGGCGGAGGTGTGGCGTGTGTTCTGGTCCAGCCGCTCGGGGCGGCGCCGTCACGGTGACGTCACCATCGAGATCCTCCTACCGGGCGACGAGCACGGGCTCGGGCTGGTCCGCCACTGCACCTTTCCCGTGCCTCGGTACCTGCTGTCGGGCGGGACCGGCGTGTCCTGGGAGTGGATCAGCGAGATGGAGCCCGGCGTCTGGTGGCGCTACGACGCGGTGGGAAAGCCGCTGTGGTCGAAGGCCAGCGGGTGGACCCGCCTGGAGGACATCGGCGCCGGTCGCACGCGCATCCACTTTCGCGAGACCTATCACGCCTTCAACCCCGTGCTGCGCCTGCTGCTGGAGCGCCGGGTGCACGAGAGTCTCTCCAAGGGCAACGACCGCCACATCGCGTCGGCGATCGAGGCGGGCGTGCAGGCGCTCAGGGAACGGGTGGGACAACCTCCGCCATCGCCTGGAGCTGCTCCAGGCAGTGTGTCAGGGACCGGTGCTGGAGGCGGAGGTTGAGGATGGTCGCCCCGATCTGCTCGTAGCGGGCGACGACGTCGCGAGCGTGTTCGGGATCGGCGGCCGGGTCCAGGGGCGGCTCCGGGTACAGGACCACGTCGAGTGGAGCGGCTCGGTTCGCCCACGCTGCTGAGTCCCGTGCCCGGGCCAGCATGGGACCGAGCTCGGCCTCTCTCAGCCCGAACGGCGCCCAGCCGTCGCCCAGCTCCACGGCCCGGCGCAGGGACCGGGCGGTGCGACCGCCGATCCAGATCGGCACGTGCTCCTGGACGGCGCAGGGGTCGACGACGAAGCCCTCGTAGTCGAAGTGCGTGCCGTGGTAGCTCGGCTGGCGACGGGAGAGGGATGCATGCAGGGCGCGGATGGCGTCGTCCGCGCGCTCTCCTCTCCCGGCCAGCTCAGCGCCGAGGAGCTCGAACTCCTCGGCCAGCGTGCCCACGCCCACGCCGAGCACGAGCCGGCCGCCGCTCACCAGATCGAGGGTGCCGTAGCGCTTGGCGATGTCGAGTGGGTGGTGGTAGCCGAGGACGAGCACGTGGGTGGCCAGCCGCAGGCGGCTGGTCCGGGCGGCCAGGTACCCGAAGGTCGCGAGCGGGTCCCAGTAGCGTCCTCCCCGGCGGGCCACCGCCTCGGTCGGCACGGCGACGTGCTCGCTGCAGGTCACGTGGTGGTAACCGAGCCGGTCCGCCGCCTCGGCCACGGCTGCGAGCGCGTCGAGTCCGGCGGTCTCCTCCCAGGAGTTGTGGACGCGGGGGTTCAGGGTGACGACGGGAGTGACGAGCCCGAGCCGCACAGAGGCTCAGTGGCGCGGCAGCTGGATGGCCCGGTCGGCGAGGATGTTCTTCTGCACCTCGGTGGTGCCCGCGCCGATCGAGGTGTAGCGCTGCCAGCAGTACTGGTGGGTCCAGTGCCCGTTGTCGACGGCGTCGGCGCCGCCGCGGGCGAGGATGCCTGCTGGTCCGAGCATGTCGCAGCCGAGCTCGGCGAGAGTCTGGGAGAGGCTGCTCCACTGGAGCTTGGCCAGGGGCACCTCGGGCCAGTTCTTCTCGCCCTTGAGCACCTTGGACAGCGCCCGATAGTTGAGCAGGCGGGTGAGGGTGATCTGGGTCCAGGCCCGGGCCAGTCGGTCCTTGATGGACGGATCCTCCAGAGCTGCGGGGTTGTGCTTGCGGGTGGTCGCGATCAGCCGCTCGAGCTCGGTCGCCAGCGTGATCGACAGGCCGGACGTGCCCACCCGCTCGTGTCCCAGGGTGCCCATGGCCACCTGCCAGCCCTGGCCCTCGTCGCCCAGCCGGTAGGCGGCGGGCACCCGGGCCTCGGCGAAGGTGACCTCGTTGAACATGGCGTCGCCGGTGATGTCGCGGAGGGGCTGGCACTCGATGCCAGGCACCCGCATGTCGACGATGAGGGCCGTGATGCCCTCGTGCTTCGCCTTGCGCTGGATGGCGGTAGGGTCGGTGCGCACGAGGAAGAGCCCCCACTGGGCGATGTGCGCCGTGGAGATCCAGATCTTGCGCCCCTCGAGGACGTAGTCGTCGCCGTCCGCGGTCGCCGAGCAGCGCAGGTTGGCCAGGTCGCTGCCGGCCTCCGGCTCCGAGAAGCCCTGGCACCAGTGGTCGTCAGCCGAGAGGATGCCCGGCAGCCAGCGCTCCTGCTGCTCACGCGTGCCCCACCGGATGATCATGGGACCGATCTGCCAGATCCCGTTGGCGTTGTATATCCCGGGCGCCCGGGCGCGCGCCATCTCCTCGGAGTAGATGACGTTCTGCATGATCGTGGCCTCGCGCCCACCCCACTCGGACGGCCAGTTGATGGCCGCCCACCGGCCCTCGTTGAGCCGTCGTTGCCAGGCCCGTCGCCGCTCCATGGTGGACATGAGCGCTGTTCCGCCCGCTGGGCCGGCTGTCTCGCTCTCCCGGAAGTCTGGGAGATGCTCCTCGAGCCACCCTCGCAGCTCGGCCCGGAACGCCTCGTCCTCGGGCGTGAAGGCGAAGTCCATGAGGGCCGATGCTAGTGCCAGGAACCTGACACGGGCGTTAGTCTTCGTGGCCGTGGACTTCGCCCTCTCGGCCGAGCAGGAAGCGCTGCGCGACACCGTCGCCGCCGCCCTGGGCGCTGAGGCACCGATTTCGTACGTGCGCCGCATGATCGACGTCGAGCGGGGCTTCACCGACGAGCTGTGGGCGAAGGTGGCCGATCTGGGTTGGCTCGGGTTGCTCGTACCCGAGGCGCACGGAGGTCTGGGTCTCGGTCTCGTTGACCTGGCCGTCGTCCAGGAGGAGATGGGGAAGGCCCTCTTCCCGGGTCCGTACCTGTCGTCCGCGGTGATGGCCACGTCGGCCGCGCTCGCGCTCGGGGCCACGGACCTGCTCCCGGCGTTGGCGGCCGGTGAGCGTCGGGGGACGCTGGCTCTCGAGGAGCTGAGCCAGGGCGACCCGCTCGGCGGCCTGACGACGACCGCCGTCCGGTCCGGCGACGGTTGGGTGCTGGACGGGCTCAAGCCGGTCGTGCTCGACGGTCACACCGCGGACTGGGCGATCGTCGTCGCCCAGGCGGAGGGCGGCCTCGGCGCCTTCCTCGTCGAGCAGCCGGCGGCCGAGCTCGTGCCGACCCTGGACGTGACCCGCAAGGTCGCGCGGCTCGAGCTGCGCCAGACGCCGGCGAGGCGCCTGGGCCCGGAGGGGGACCAGTCGGGCATCCTGCGCCGGGTCGTGGACGACGTAACGGTTGCCTTGGCGGCGGAGACGGTGGGCGCGTGCGATCAGGCCTTCCGCGAAGCGGTGGACTACGCGCAGCACCGCGTGCAGTTCGACCGGCCCATCGCCAGGTTCCAGGTCATCCGGCACAAGGCCGTGGACATGCTCCACGAGCTGGAGCTGGCGCGGGTGGGCATCCTGTACACGGCGTGGGCGTCCGACGTGGACGATCCCCAGCGCGAGATGGCCGTGGCCATGAGCAAGGGCTTCGTGGGCGAAGCCTCGGTGTTCATCACCGAGCAGGACATCCAGATCCACGGCGGGATGGGCTTCACCTGGGACGTCGACGCCCATCTCTTCTATCGCCGAGTCAAGCAGAACGACCTTCTTCTCGGCCACCAGGCGTGGCACCGCCAGCGGCTGGCCGATCTGGTGCTCGCCTCCGGCTGATCGACGTGGCGACGGGCGCTTCCAAGCTCGTGGACCTCGACCGGGCCGTGGCCGACAACGTCATGCCTGGCGATGTCGTGCACGTGATGGTCGGCCACACCCGGTGGACCGCGGCGACCCGCGCCCTTGCCCGCCGGTTCTGGGGCCAGGAGCCGGGCTTCACGCTGTGCATGCTGAGCCTGTCCAGCCTGGGCGCGGTGTTGTTCCGGGGCGGGCTGGTCCGCAAGGTGATCACCGGGTACTCGGGCGACACCTTTCCGAACTTCACCCCCAACCCCGTCTTCGCCCGCGCCTACGCCAGCGGTGAAGTCGAGGTCGAGCACTGGTCGTTCCTCACCTTCGCCCAGCGCCTCGAGTGCGCGGCCCGAGGGCTTCCCGCCGTGGTGACGCGATCGCTCGGCGGATCGTCGATGGCGGGCAACGAGGCGTACGCCAGAGTGGAATCTCCTTTTGGCCAGCTCGGCGTGCTCGCCCCCCTGGTACCCGACGTGGCCCTTCTCCACGGGGTGGTCGCCGACCACGACGGCAACGTCGCCCTCAACCCACCGCTGCTCGAGGGCGTGTGGGGGGCGCTCGCAGCCAGGCGGGGCGCGGTGGCGACGGTCGAGCGGATCGTGGAGGACATCCGGCCCTGGGCCGATCACGTGATGGTGCCGGGCCACCGCGTCCTGGCCGTGGCCGAGACCCCGATGGGCGCCCACCCCGGCGGGCTGTACGCGACGGGCACTCCCGTCGACGGCTACGGCGAGGACTACGAGTTCTGGGTGGAGGCGCGCGCGGCGTCGCGCAGCAACGACTTCGACAGGTGGATCCGACACTGGGTCCTCGAGCCGGCCACCCAGGAGGAGTACCTGTCGCGCCTCGGCGACGAGCGCATCGCTGCTCTTCGCCGCAAGGCCGATCCCTCGTCGTGGAAGGCCGAGCGCGACGCCGCGCCCCCTGACGTGTCGAGCCCACCCAACGGGTGGGAGGTGGCGGCCGTCCACGGTGCCCGCCGTGTTGCCGAGTCCGTGCGTGCGAGCGGGGCCCACGCCGTGCTCGCCGGCGCCGGGGTGGCGAACCTGGCCGCCTGGCTCGGTGTCGAGGCGGCCCGTCGCGGCGGGTCGGCCGTCCAGCTCGTCGCCGAGCTGGGACTGTGGGGATACGAGCCCCGGCCCGCCGACCCCTACGTGTTCAACCACCGGAACTTCCCGACCGCCACCATGGCCACCGATACCTCGGCCGTGCTGGGGATGCTCGTCGGTGGACCGGGGACGACCACGGTGGCGTGCCTCGGCGCGGCCCAGTTCGACCGCTCGGGGAGCATCAACTCGACGGAGATCCCGGGCGGACCGTTTCTCGTCGGGTCGGGCGGAGGCAACGACGTGGCCAGTGCGTGCACCGACGCCGTCATCGTGGCGACGCTCACACCGGCCCGGACGCCGGAGAAGCTCGGCTACGTGACCTCGCCGGGCGACCGGGTCACGGCCGTGGCGACCGACCTCGGACTGCTGGAGAAGGCGGCCGGCGACGAGCTCGTGCTGACCGCGGTCACGTCGGGGACGTCGCCGCTGCGAGATCGCGTCGAAGCGGCCCGGGCCGCCTGCGGCTGGGGTCTCGAGGTGGCGGCCGACGTGCGCGAGCTGCCCCCGCCGACGACCGACGAGATCCTCTCCCTCCGCTCGTGGGACCCGCACGGCTGGTTCCTCCGGGCGCGCGGCTGAGGTTGTCGTAGCGCGCCTGAGGGCGGCGACGCAGCGTCGCCCTCGGCTGGCCGCCAGTTCTCACGAAATGGCGGCCAGCCGAGGCGTCGCTCCCTCTCTCCTGCCCGCGAGAGACGCGCTCGACAGAGGAATGGCGACCGTTCAGCACCTGAGTGCGTTCACGTCTCGCCGGCATGCTGTCGCTGTTTTCGACGAGATGTGGAACGCGACGTACTCGTCATGTCCGGCGACGCCGGCTGGACGGCGCAGGGAGAGCCGGTCGTCGCATCGGCCCGGATTTCGAAGAACCGGGACGATGCGACGAGCCGGATCTCCGGAGCAGGACGAGGCTCTATTCGTGCGTCGTGTAGTCGATGGGGCCGGCGCCCTTGACGCCGACGGCGAAGCAGAAGCAGTGGATCGAGGCGTTGTCGCTCACGGGCTTCAGGCTGTGGACGGCGTCGGGGGGTATGTGCACGAGGTCGCCCTGGGCGATCTCCGCCTCGTCACCCTCGATGGTCATGATCCCCCGGCCCGAGGTCACGTAGTAGAACTCGTGTGTCGGGTGGGTATGGGGATAGACGGCGCCGCCGCCGGCCACCTCGAACTCGTTGACCAGCTCGAGGTACCCGCCGTCGGTGATCTCTTTCATCTCCTGTGGTCGGACGAGCCACCACACGGGCACGGTGCCGTTGTGCTCGACCTCCGGCGCCACGTCGACGATCGATCTCACGTCCACGGTTCGGCCTCCTCTGCGGCGATGCGAGATCGTCTCACACGATGCCGTCGGCGGCGAGGTCGGCGAGCTCGTTCTCGGACAGGCCGACCAGGTCGCACCAGATCGCGCGGTTGTGCTCGCCGAGGCGGGGCGCGCCCGTCGGCACGACCGGCGGGGTACCGACGAGCCGGGGGAACGGCGCCTGCTGGCGGAGCGGTCCCACGACGGGATCGTCGACGGTGACGAGGTCACCCCGCGCCGCAACCTGCTCGTCGGAGACGATGTCGGAGACGGTGTAGGCGCTGGCGACGGGGACGTCGGCGTTGGCGTCGGCGTTCGCCGCCCGCTCCCCCAGGTTGGTGAACCGTGGGTCCTCGGTGAGATCGGGTCGCCCCATGGCCCGGCACAGGCGGCCGAAGTTGGCGTCCGACCCGGCGACGATGCAGATGTAGTGGCCGTCCGCGGTGGGGTAGTTGTCGAGCGGTGCGGAGTTGGGCAACCGGTTGCCTTCGCGCTGGCGCACGATGCCCAGGCGGTCGTAGGCCGCGATCGTCCACTCCAGGATGCGGAGGATCGAGCCGTAGAGCGATGCGTCGATCACCGCGCCGGCGCCGAGCCGCCGGGCGTCGCGGGCATAGAGGGCTGCGACGGCCGCGTGCGCGCAGAAGGCACCCGTCAAGTAGTCCGACACCGTGACGCCGGGCCGGACCGGGGGGCTGTCCGGATAGCCCGTGAGGTGCATGAGGCCGCCGTAGCCGATGCCCATGCGGTCGAGCCCGGGCCGCTGGGCCTTGGGACCGTCCTGGCCGAACACGCTGATGCGGACCATGACGAGCCGGGGATCGAGGTCGGCCGGCCCGACGTTCCATCCCTCCATTGTCCCCGGGCGGAAGTTCTCGCAGATCACGTCGGCGCGAGCCGCCAGGCGTCGGAACAGCTCCTGGCCCCGGGGCCGGCGCAGGTCGAGGGTCGCGCTCCGCCGTCCTCGTCCCTCGACCGCCCAGAACAGCGAGTAGCCGTCCTCGAAGGGGCCGATGGTGCGCATGAAGTCTCCGCCCGAAGGTTGCTCGACCTTGACGACCTCGGCGCCCATCTCGCCGAGGAGCCCGGCACAGAAGGGAGCAGCGAGGCGGGTCCCGACGTCGATCACCCGCAGGCCCTCGAGGGGCCCCGGCACTAGTGGCCCGTCGTGGGCACGTCGCCCCGGTCGCGGTCGGCGAACACGTCCTTCATGGAGGACCTGCTCTGGCGTTCGGCCAGCGCGCCCTGGGCCGTGGCCGTGTTGTGCATCCAGTGGTGGGCGATGAAGTGGTACTTCCAGGCCTGCTCCTTGCCCATCAGCTCGAAGGTGTGGTTGATCGTGTCCTTCACGACCTGAGCCGTGACCGGAGGCACGAGGGCGATCTTGTCGGCCATCTCTCGTGTCGCCTCCATCAGGTTGCCGGTGGGCACGACCCGATTGACCATCCCGAGACGCCATGCCTCGGCGGCGTCGATCCGGTCTCCGGTGAGGAGGAACTCCTTGGCCTTGCGGATGCCGAGCTCCCACGGCTCGACGAGGAGCTCGACGCCGGCGCCCGTCATTCGCAGGACGGGGTTCTGGAACACGGCGTCTTCCGCGGCGACGATGAGGTCGCACATGCACGCCAGCATCAGGCCGGCGGCGATGCAGCTGCCTTGCACGGCGGCGATCGTCGGCTTGCGGAAGTGGTAGATCTTCACGCACCGGTCGAAGTACATGACCTGCTCGTGGCGGCGCTTGCCTTCGGGGGTCTCCCGCAGCCGGACCCACTCGTCGGCCTCACCCTGGCCCACGAGTGCCTTGAGGTCGTGGCCGGAGGAGAAATGACGACCGGCGCCGGCGAGGACGACGACGCGAACCGAGTCGTCTGCGTCGGCGGCGTCGAAGGCGGCGTCCAGGTCGTCGATGAGCGCCGTGTCCTGGGCGTTGGCCACCTCGGGACGGTTCATCGTGATCGTCGCTACCGGTCCGTCGACCTCGTAGAGGACCGTCGCCAGGTCCATCTCGTACCTCCTTCTCAGGCTCCCGCCGGCGCCGGCTCTCTCGGGAGGCCGAGGACGCGCTCGGCGATGATGTTGCGCTGGATCTCGTTCGTGCCGGCGAAGATGGATGCAGCGTGGTAGTAGAGCCACGAGCGCTGCCAGGTGCCGTCCCCGGGGTTGCCTCTGGCGCCCCGGCCGAGCGAGGACGCCGGACCGAGGACGGCCATGGCGAGATCGTGCAGGCGCTGGCTCATCTCGCTCCAGTACAGCTTCAGCAGGCTTCCCTCGGGCCCCGGCTCGAGACCCTTCTCCAGGCGCGACAGCGTGCGCCAGTTGTGCAGCTGGAACAGACGCAGCTCGACGATGGCTTCGGCCAGGCGCGGTCGTATCCTCGGGTCGTCGTAGGCGCCCGTCTCGGTCGCCAGGCGGAGGAGCTCTCCGAGCAGCTGGGTGTGGATCACGAGCTGACGCGGGCTGGTGCCCCGCTCGTGGGACAGGGTCGAGCTGGCGACCTGCCAACCCCGGTTCTCCTCGCCGAGGAGCTGAGCTTCAGGAACGAAGACCTCGTCGAGGAACACCTGGTTGAACTCCGCCTCCCCGGTCAGCTGCACGAGCGGTCGCACCTCGACGCCTGGTGCCCGCATGTCGACGACGAAGTAGGAGATGCCCCGGTGCTTTGGTGCCGCGGGGTCGGTGCGAGCCAGGCAGACACCCCAGTCGGCGAACTGGGCGTAGGAGGTCCAGACCTTCTCGCCGCTCAGCACCCAGCCGCCTTCGGCGCGCTCGGCGCGCGTCGACAGCGATGCCAGGTCGCTCCCCGCTCCGGGCTCGCTGAAGAGCTGGCACCACAGCTCCTCGGCCCGGAGGATGCGCGACAGCCAGCGCTCCTGCTGGTCACGGGTGCCGTGGGCGAGCAGTGTGGGCCCCACCAGGTTGATCGCGATCCGGCCCACAAGTTCCGGCGCTCGGGCCCGCGCCAGCTCCTCCTGCACGATGTAGTGCTCGGCCGGGCCGGTGCCGCGCCCGCCGAACTCGGGCGGCCAGGACACGCCGATCCACCTGCCCGCGGCCAGGCGGGACTGCCACTCCCGCAGGAACGCCACCTCCTCGGCCAGGTCCTCGAAGCGGGGCGGGAGCCCCGTGCCGTACTCCCAGGGCAGGTTGTCGCGCAGCCACCCGCGCAGCTCGGCGCGGAACTCCTCCTCGGAGGGGGTGGGCGATAGGTCCACTGAGGCCCGATGGTAGGCGAGGGCGGCTCTGTCCCTGGCGGCTCCGCCGCCCCGGGCGGGGCCCGTTGACGGCCCGGTCCGTGAGCCTCGATGCTCTGCCCATGGACTTCGAGCTGTCTGACGATCAGCTCGCGCTTCGGCAGGCCGCCCGGGGGCTGCTCGACGACCTGTCGTCTGCCCTCCGGGTCCGGGCGGTCGTCGATCGAGGTGGCGGGTTCGACGACGGGCTGTGGAAGGCGATGGCCGTCCAGGGCTGGATGGGCGTCGAGGTGCCCGAGGCTCAGGGGGGCCTCGGGATGGGGGCCGTCGAGGCCGCCGTGCTCCTCGAGGAGGTCGGGCGCCATGTGGCGCCGGCTCCGTTCCTGTCCAGCCTCCTGGCCGTGGGCGCCCTCGCCCGCGCCTCGGCGTCGGGGGTGGCCTGGGCGGATCGGTGGGTCGAGCCGCTGGTCAGTGGCGAGGCGATCGGCGCCGTGGTGTGGGAGCCGCGCGCGCCGGCCCTCTACGCGCCGTCAGCCGACGTGATCCTGGCCTGCGTGAGGGACGACGACGGCACGGCTGCCCTGATCGGTGCCGAGGTCCCTCCGGATCGTCGGCCCGCCCGCCAGCCCGCGATGGACCTGACGAGAGAGCTGGGTTGGGTCGAGCTGGGGAGCTTGGAGACCGTCCGGTTGGGCGGACCGGAGGCGGTGGCGACGATGATGGACCGCGGGGCGGTTGGTCACGGAGCCGAGATGCTCGGCGGTGGCGGTCGGGCCCTCGAGCTCGCTGTCGAGCACGCCAAGGACCGCGTCCAGTTCGGCCGACCCATCGGGAGCTTCCAGGCCATCAAGCATCGCTGCGCCGACATGCTCGTCGACGTCGAGGGCATGCGATCCAGCGTGTACCACGGGGCGTGGTCGATCTCGGCCGGCGATCCCGACGCTGCCGTCGCCGCTTCGACGGCCAAGGTCTGGTGCTCGGATGCGAGCTCGCGGGTGATGGCGTCGTGCCTGCAGGTGCACGGCGGCATCGGCTTCACGTGGGAGCACGACCTGCACCTCTTTCTCAAGCGCGCCCAGCTCGACCAGGTGAGCTTCGGCGACGCCGCCTTCCACCGGGAGCGGCTCGCCCTGCTCCTGCGCTCCCGGGTCGAGTCGGGCGGGAGCGTCGTCTGACCCGACGACCGCGGTGAGCAACGGTCCGGGTCCCGGGGCCGAGCGGATTGTGGTCGGTGACGGGGGGGTAAGCACCGATGATCGGGTCGTCGTGGAAGTGGTCTGGGGAGTTCGATCGCCGATGAGCGCCGTCGTCAGGATCGTCGTGCTGGCAGCGGTGGTCGGGCTGCTGACCGCCTTCTCCTGCTCGGGCCTGCTGCCCAGGTGGCCGTCCGGCCGTCGCCTCCAGCGACCGCGCCGCCGTCGAGCGCGCGGCGACGGTGACGGCGAGATGGGTGTGAGCGGCGTGAACGGCGGGCCGATCGTCCGGCCCGAGTCGCCGACGTCCTTCGAGGCGCTGTTCTCACCCGACGACCGCCGTGAGCTCGAGGCCGCCTTCGCCCAGGCTCACAGCGAGGTATTGGACCAGCTGAGAGAGCGCGCCTCGGAAGCGGCGGCGAGGTTGCGGACCTCGGCCGTGCCTGTCCACGAGGTCTGCTCGACCGGTGCCGGGCACCGGGCCGAGACGCTGCGCGTGCGCTTCGCCGACGGGACCACCGTGGTGCTGTGCTGTCGCGGCTCGTCGGGGTCGTACTGGGTCCAGGCGCTGCGCCGCCAGATCCTGTCGGGGAGCGTCGTCCTGGACCGGATGACCTTGCCGATCTGGTCACGATCGGGTCCTAACGGGGACACGCCGAGCGAAAGGCCCTGGTCCGACCGGCGCCCGGCGACGGTTCGCGGCGAACATGCCCCAAAAAACACCAACGGCGCCCAAACGGGCGCCGCTGGCGGAGCGATCCAGGCGGCGGATCCTGGCGCTCTCCGGAACCAGCTTGGCGGGCACTGGTTCCCGGCCACGTCCACTACCCATGGCAGTGAGCGATCAAACAGCGAGTCCCGATGTTCGCCGGACGACGCGGGGGAACTGGTCGCGACGAGGGTCCCGGTCCGACCGGGCACCCTGCGTGCCCGATGCCGGCTGGGAGGGAGCGCCCGGAAGCCGCGAGGCGGCCCACGGAACGGCGATGGACACGCCGGTGGCGGCCGACGCCGAGCCGATGGCGGTGGCCCATCCGACCGGTCCGAGGGGCGTGCACCCGAAGAAGCGACTGATGGCAGGGACCTGGACGATCGGCACGAGCAGCCCCGCCGACGCCAGCGCCGAGGCGACGACCGCCGGGCTGCGCCGGCCGGCCACGATCGTCTGTCCCATCTGGGTGGCGACGACGGCGACCAGGCCGACGGTCCTGGCCCGGGCGGGACGGCCGGTCCCGCTGGCGACGATCCAGGCGGCGGTGGCGCCACCCGCCGTCGTGGCGGCCCGCAGGGCGATCTGCCGGGCCAGGGCGCCGCCGAGCGATGCTTCCGGCCCCTCGTGCAGGAGGGCCTCGGGAGACGTCGTCGCGGGAGGCGGGAGGGCGATGGCCATCGCCGGGACCATGTCGGTGAGCAGGTTGACGAGCAGCAACTGGCGGGCGTTGAGGGGCGAGCGGCCGGCGATGGCCGTGCCGGCGAGCGTGAAGGCAACCTCGCCCAGGTTCCCTCCGACGAGGATGGCCAGGGCGTCCCGGACCGACCCCCACATCGCCCGTCCCTCGACGATGGCGTCGATGATCGTCTCGATGCGGTCGTCGGTGACGACCAGGTCGGCCGCGGCGCGGGCGGCCGGCGTGCCCCGCCGGCCCAGGGCGACACCCGCGTCGGCGAGCCGGATGGCAGGGGCGTCGTTGGCGCCGTCGCCCGTCATGGCCACCACCCGTCCGGCCCGCTGGAAGGCCTCGACGATGCGCACCTTGTCGGCCGGCGTCACGCGCGCGAAGACCGTGACGTCGGTGATGGCCCCGTCCAGCTCTGCCTCGCCGAGTCGTTCGAGGTCGGGCCCGGTGAGGACGCGTCCGCCGTTGAGGATGCCGAGCTCGGAGGCGATGGCTTCGGCGGTGCTCGGATGGTCCCCGGTGATCATGGCGACCTCGACACCGGCGCGACGGAGGGTGCGAACGGCGGCAGCGGCGGTCGAGCGAACGAGGTCGGCCAGGGCGACGAAGCCGAGCAGCTCGAGGTCGCCCAGCTCGTCCTCCTCGATCTCGCCGGGACCGCGCCAGGGTCGCTCCGCGACGGCGAGCACCCGCAGGCCCTGCTGGGCCAGCCGCTCGACCTCGGCGTCGAGCCGCCTCCGAGCGCGACGGTCGAGCGGACGACGATCGCCGTCCGGGCTGCGGTAGCCGTTGCAGCGCGCCACGACCGCCTCGGGCGCACCCTTGACGGCGATCCGGGACTCGTCCGGGCCCCGACCCAGCACGGCGTGGAAGCCCCGGCCGGGCTCGAACGCCAGCTCATCGCGCGCATCCCAGCCGCCCAGGCCCTCGCCGGGGGTGACGCCGAGCGCCGCCGCACCGTCGACCACTGCCTGATCGGTGGCGTGCGTGAGCACCTCGCCGTCCTCCGACGGCGGGCTGGCTCGCAGCGCCGCGGCCAGCACCGCCCGCCGGCGGGGTCCGAGGGCGTCCACGGCCTCGTCGACGATGCCGTCGGACACGCGCTGCAGGCCGATGCGGCCCTCGGTCAGGGTGCCGGTCTTGTCGAAGCAGAGCAGGTCGACCCGGCCGAGGGCCTCGATGGTGCGTGGGTTGCGAACGAGGGCCTCGTGCTGCGAGAGACGGTGGGCAGCCGACTGCTGGGCCACGGTCGCAAGCAGCGGCAACCCCTCCGGAACGGCCGCGACCATGAGGCTCACGCCCGAACCCACCGACTCACGAAGGGGGCGGCGTCGGAGGAAGCCCATGGTGCCCACGAGCGCGCCGCTGAGCAGCGTGACGGGCAAGGTGGCCGTGGTCAGCGAGTGGAGGCGGGCCTCGACACCACTGGGCGGAGGCTCGCCGACGCCGGCGACGCTGCGGCCCGCCTCGGTCGCCGTCCCGGTGGCCACGACGACGGCGAGCGCGCCGCCCGCGACGATCGTGGTGCCCGCGTACAGCATCGAGCTTCGTTCGCCCACGGCGGCACCGGGAACGGGCTCGGGGTCCTTGGCCACCGGCAGCGACTCGCCGGTGAGGCTGGACTCGTCGACCTCGCACCACGTCGTATCGAGCAGCCGGCAGTCGGCCGGGACCAGCTCGCCCCCGACGACCCGCACGAGATCGCCGACGACGAGCAGGTCCGCCGGCATCTCGACGAAATCTCCTCCTCGGCTCACCGTCGCCTTCATCGCCGTCGCCCGGGTGAGCTCCTCCAGCGAGTGCTCGGTCCGGAGCCGCTGGGCGGCGCTGATGGCCGAGTTGATCGCCACGACGCCCCCCACGAGCGCGGCGTCGAGGACCGAGCCGACGGCCGCGGACAAGCCGGCGCCGAGGGCGAGCAGGGGAGTGAGGGGGTTTGCCAGCTCGGCCAGGATGGCCGAGGCCAGGTTCGACGGCCCCGGCGTCGCCGCCATGTCGGACGTGGCGGCCCGCTTGGCCGCCGCCGCCTGGGTCAGACCGGACCGGGAGCTGCCGAGCGCGGTGAGGGTCTCCTCGATACCCATGGCGTGCCAGTCCGGCAGGTTGGTCGGCACCGGGCGCGGTTGCCGCCCCACCTGCGCTGCCGACCAGGTGCCGGCCGCCTCGGCGAGCAGGGCGGCGGCGTTGACAGGCAGGAGGCCCCGCTGCGCCGCCCCCCGACCGGTCCCGATCAGGGCGCCGACGCCGCCGATCGCCGACCCGCCCGCGGCCAGCATGGCGCTCCGGCGGCTCGCCTGCCGCGCCGCAGCGGCGGCGTCGACCACGCGACACGCCGGCTCGAGGCCGCGGCCACAGAGCAGGTCTGCGCCCCACGGCGGAGGTGACGAGGCCCTCGTCAGCCCGATCCCGCAGTCCGCGGCCCGCAGGGCTCCGTCCGCGGTGGCCGAGACACAGGCGACGACCCGACCCTCACGCTGCAGGGTGCGGACGGAACCGGCGAGCTCGGCACCTCCCGGCACGGAACGATCGGCACCGAGGCGGAGCCGAGTCTGCCGGTCGACCCCGGCGACGACCAGGCTGTAGCGGGCGTCGCGCACACGGGCGACGAAAGCGTCGGCGAGGGGATCGAGAGTCCCCCCGTCCAGGACGGCCGAGCGATCGACGACGACCGTGTCGACCCGGTCGAGGCGACGGAGCGCCGTGGGGTCGAGCACGAGGACGTCGCGGCTGGCCAGGTCACGCCCCAGCTGGGCGGCGAACGCCTCCCGTCCGAGACGGGCGGCCTTCGGCGCTGCCGCCATCAGCGTGTTGGCCGCCTTGCGAGGGTCTTTCGTCGCCGCCAGTGAGAGCCCGAACACACCGAAGGCGGCCAGGGACGCCCGGTCGGCATGCTGCTCGACCGGACCCCTGGGTACGGGAGTGGGTCGGTCCGTCGTCTCGATCGGCTCGACGTCTCGGCGCCCGTTGCGGGCGACGAGCTCCGGCTCCCGGGCGTCCCACGCTCGCTGACGGGAGCGGATCTCTCCCACCAGGTTCGCCCGGTGACCCATGTCCACGATGAGGCCCAGCGGACCCTGACCGAGGGCCTGGGCGACGGCGCTGGCCAGGGCGAACCCGAGGTCGGTGGCCGGGTGGCCGATACGCCGCTCGAGGAGATGGCGGACCCTCGGCTGGCTGTCGGCCACGGCGATGAGCGACGCCAGCTCGCCCGGGATCGGTGTCGCCCGGAGGAGCTGGCCGAACACGCTCACGCCGAGCCCGACCGTGTCGGCGCCGAGGGCGGCGAGGTTGCGGAGCAGCGGCTCGGAGTCGCCCGGTAGTGGCGGGCGGTCGCGGGAAAAGCGCTCCTGGGTGACCTCGTGGGCATCCTCTGCTGCGTCGACCGTGTCGAGCAGGCTGTCGAGAGGGGCCGCGTCGTCGTCGAAGGCGACGATCACCCGACCGAGGGCGGCGTTGACCCTGGCCCAGTCGACGCCGTCGAGCGCCTCGAGATCGCGCTCGAGCCGACGCGCCAGTGACTGTCCATCAGAACGGTGGACGGCGCGCACCTCGATGTGGGCGCGGCCGTTGCCGACCCAGCTGCGCCGGTGGGCCCGGCCGGGCCCGTGGAGCTGGCGGCGCGCGGCGGCAACCTGACGGGCACCGGCGGCGCCGGCCTGGCCCACCAGGTCCGTCACCGGACGCAGGGCGCCGGGCACGCCCGAGACCGGTCGGAGCACGGCGCCCAACCCGATCAACGCGTCACCAGACCCGGTACCGGAGCGGAGGAAGAAGCTCGCGCCCGGATCACGGCGCCGAGCCGGGCGGAGCCATCAGGGCAGGATAGATGAATGTCTCGTACTTACCCAGGGCGCGCACGAACAATGGCGTGGCCGAGCCGCACGCGACGGGTCAAGTAGCCTGATGCCGCCATGGCAGCGCATGGCCACGACGGCGGCCGCCACTCGCAACACGGCCACGCCCGGGGGGGATTGATCGGACGTTTCGGCCGACGGGTGGTGCACCATTCCCATTCCCATTCCCACTCCCACGGTCCGCTCGGGGAGGTCGACCAGGTCCTCCAGGGCAGTCACGACGGCATGCGGGCCGTGCGCATCTCCCTCCTGGGCCTGGCGGCGACGGCGGCAGCCCAGCTCGCGGTGTTCCTCGTCAGCGGGTCCGTCGCGCTACTGGGGGATGCCCTGCACAACCTCGCCGACTCGTTGACGGCGGTGCCCCTCGGACTGGCGTTCCTGGTCGGGCGGCGGCCTCCCAGTCGCCGCTACGTGTACGGCTATGGACGGGCCGAGGACCTCGCCGGGCTCGCCGTGGTGGGGGCCATCGCCGCCTCGTCGGTGGCCGCCGGCTACGAGTCGGTGAACCGGTTGCTGCATCCCCAGCACGTGCACTTGCTGGGCGCCGTCGCCGCCGCTGCCGTGCTGGGGTTCCTGGGGAACGAGGGGGTCGCCCAGTACCGCATCAGGGTCGGCCGGCGCATCGGCTCGGCGTCGCTGGTCGCGGACGGGCTCCACGCCCGCACCGACGGCATGACCTCCCTGGCCGTGCTCGCTGGCGCCATAGGCGTGGCCGCCGGGTTCCGCCTGGCCGACCCCATCGCCGGTCTGGTCATCACGGCCGCCATCGTCTTCGTTGGCCGGGACGCGGCACGCGACGTGTTCCGACGCCTCATGGACGCGGTCGAGCCGGAGCTCGTCGACCGCTGCGCGTCAGCGCTCGGTGCCGTGCCGGGTGTTCGGGGCGTCGGCGACCTCCGGCTGCGCTGGATCGGCCACGCCCTCTGGGCCGAGGCCGAGGTGACGGTGAGCGGGGAGCTCACAGTGAGCCAGGGCCACGAGATCGCCGAACAGGCTCGGCACGCGTTGCTGCACGAGGTGCCGAGGCTCACGTCGGCGCTGGTGCACGTCGATCCCGCCGACAGCCACGGCATCGATCACCACGCCGAGGTCGCTCACCACCGGGCGTCGTGGCGACGGCAGTCGATGTCGCGACCAACCGACGCGTCCGACTGAGCCCGTCGACGGAGCGGGATCAGGCTTCCTGCGGTGCGTCGTCCTCGTCGACGTCCGGGGCGCGATCGCGGGCGCGGGTCGACTCGAGGAGGGCCGAGGAGACCTTCGGGAGGGCGTCGGTGACCGGCATCATCTGGTCGAGGCCGGTGATGTCGATGGACCGGCGGACGGCGGGGGTCGGTCCCGCCAGTACCAGTCCGCCACCGGCCTGCTGGAGCCGCTTGTGGGCCACGGCGAGGACGGCCAGCCCCGTCGAGTCCATGAAGTACACGCCGCTGAGATCGACCACCAGGTTCAACCGGCCCTGCTCGGTCATGTCGGCGAGGGTTCCGGCCAGACGCGGCGCCGTGGCGCAGTCGACCTCGCCCCACACGAAGACGATGGCCTTGGACTCCTCGACCCAGGTACCAACCTGGAAGCGGGGCAGGACTCGTGCCGCCTGCGCCGTCACCTCGTGATGTCGCACGGTCCGCTGGGACCTCCCAGGCGCCGATAGGTCGCCACACGATAGGCCCTCCGTGCCGGGGGGGAAAGGGTATGTGGGGTGGGTATCGGGCTCCCTCCCAGGCGGTACGGACGGGGATGGCCAGTTGCCCTGCGATTGCCTGTGGATTTCTTGCCTCGTCGCTGTGCATATCGCCGGTTTCGGGCCTAGCCTGGTGACAGGGCGGGAGGAGGAGCACGTGGGGCTGGCGTCTAAGGTGGGCTCGGCGGGAGGCAGGGCGGCTCGCCACCGATCACATCAGCGGAATTCGGTTGGAGCCCGCGTTGATGGCGGTCGCGAGGTGGCCCGAGCGGGGCGACGCAACCAGCGCCGACGGAACCAGGTCTCATTTCCGTGGACACGGACGACAGCCGGAGGAGAGTTGATGGCGGAACAGCAGCAGGCAGTGAGGGTCCTCGGCGAACGGCCTGCGCCGGCGCCAGGGGCGGCGCCGACGGGGGACGGTCACGACGTGCGGGTCCTGAGCGGCGACGGTGCGGTGGTTCCCAAGCCCCCGACCGTGACGCTGATGGTGCAGGCCGAGGTCGAGGTCGAGACGGACCGGCTCGCCGGTCACGCCCTGACCCGGGAGGAAGCCTCGGCCTATGTCGACCGGGCGCACCCGGCGGTGCAGAAGCTGGCCGCCCAGCTGGTGCACGACGACCCGTCGGCTCGGGTCCGCGTGACGGTCGGCCCCTACGTGGTGAACAAGCGGGGCAGCTGGTCTTCCTGAGCAGCCTCGCGGCGCGCCCGACGGTGGGCGGCGGCTGGCGTCGGGGCAAAAAGGGGTAGGTCACCGGCATGACGACCAGTGACCACGAACAACGTGTGATCGACGAGAACGTGGTCCCCCGGCTCCAGATCGGGGGCGAGTGGCGGGACGCCTCGAGTGGGGCGTCGTTCGGCGTCGAGGACCCCGCCACCGGTCGGGTGCTGTGTCGGGTGTCCGACGCCACCGAGGAGGACGCTCTCGCCGCCCTCGACGCCGCGTCTCGGGCCCAGGCGGCGTGGGCGGACCATCCGCCCCGGGAGCGTGGCGAGATCCTGCGGCGGGCCTGGCAGCTCCTGATCGAGCGCCGCGACGACCTCGCCCTGCTCATGACGCTGGAGATGGGCAAGCCGCTGGCGGAGTCCCGGACCGAGATCACCTACGGGGCCGAGTTCCTGCGGTGGTTCTCGGAGGAGGCGGTGCGTATCGACGGCCGCTGGTCGCGCGAGCCCGGTGGCTCGGGACGGCTGCTCACGATGAAGCACCCCGTCGGCCCCTGCCTGCTCATCACGCCCTGGAACTTCCCGCTGGCCATGGGGACCAGGAAGATCGGGCCCGCCATCGCGGCCGGCTGCACGATGGTCCTCAAGCCCGCCCAGCTCACGCCTCTCTCCATGCTCGCCCTCGCCCGCGTGCTGGAGGAGGTCGGGCTCCCAGCCGGCGTCCTCAACGTCATACCGAGCACGTCGGCGAGCCGCACGGCGGGTGCCGTGATGGCCGATCCCAGGCTGCGGAAGGTCTCCTTCACCGGGTCCACCCCGGTGGGTCGCACCCTCATGGCGCAGGCCTCGCAGAACCTGTTGCGCATGTCGATGGAGCTCGGGGGGAACGCCCCGTTCGTCGTCTTCGAGGACGCCGATCTCGATCGCGCCATCGAAGGTGCGGTGATCGCCAAGATGCGCAACATCGGAGAGTCCTGCGTGGCCGCCAACCGGTTCCTCGTGGCCGAGGCGGTCGCCGAGGAGTTCGCCGCCGGGCTGGCGGCGAAGATGGGATCGCTGCGCATGGGCCGGGGGACCGAGCCCGAGGCCGACGTCGGCCCTCTGATCGACGAGGATCAGCGCAGCAAGGTGACCGAGCTGGTGGAGGACGCTGTCGGCCGCGGTGGCAAGGTCCTCGCCGGCGGCGGGCGGCGTGAAGGAGCCGGCTACTTCTTCGAGCCCACGGTGATCGGGGCCGTGCCCGACGACTCCAAGATCCTCTCCGAGGAGGTGTTCGGTCCGGTCGCCCCGGTGACCGCGTTCGGCACCGAGGACGAGGGGGTGGCACGCGCCAACGGCACCGAGTACGGGCTGGTCGCCTACGTGTTCACCCGGGACCTCGAGCGCGCCCTCCGGGTGGTCGAGGGGCTCGAGGTGGGGATGATCGGGCTCAACCGGGGGCTGGTGTCGAATCCCGCCGCGCCCTTCGGGGGCGTGAAGCAGTCGGGCTTCGGGCGGGAGGGGGGCAGGGAGGGCATCGAGGAGTACCTCTCGACGAAGTACGTCGCCGTCGACACGGGGGAATGAGGTTGCCGGGCGGTACCGCCACTCCCTAGCCTGCCGGCACAGCCATACCGCTGGGGTGGGCGCTGGGGGTTGCCATGGGTCTGCTTCGCTTGGACGGAGTCTCCAAGCGGTTCCGCCGGGGCCGTGAGGACGTCGTCGCCCTCGACGGCGTGGAGCTGGAGATCGACGCGGGGGAGTTCGTCAGCCTGGTCGGGCCCAGCGGCTCGGGCAAGTCAACCCTGCTGCACCTGGCCGGCGGGATCGACCAGCCCGACGACGGTCTGGTCACGTTCGACGGCCGCGACCTGGGGCGACTGAGCGTCGGCGAGCGGGCCCGGCTGCGGCGGAAGAAGATCGGCTTCGTCTTCCAGTTCTTCCACCTCATCCCGACGCTCACGGTGGCCGAGAACGTCGCGCTCCCGCTGCTCCTCGACGGACGGCGCGCAGATGGCGCCGTGGCCGACACCATCGCCCAGGTCGGGCTCTCGGAGCGGGCCCGCCACCTGCCCGGAGAGCTCTCGGGGGGCGAGATGCAGCGTGCCGCCATCGCCCGGGCGCTGGTCGCCCGTCCTCGCCTGCTCCTCGCCGACGAGCCGACCGGCAACCTCGACTCGGCGACCGGCAAGGAGGTGCTCGACGTCCTGGTGACCGAGGTGCTCGAGGTCGGGGCCGCCCTGCTCATGGCGACCCACGACGAGCGCGCCGCCGGGCGGGCAGGGCGGGTGCTGAACCTGCGCGACGGCAACGTGTCCTGATGCGCTGATGCGTCTGTTCCTCCTGCTCAACCTGCGCAGGCTGGTACGGCAGCCGGTGCGGACCGTCCTGGGCGCGGTGGCCGCTGCCGCCGGCGTGGCCCTCGTGGTGTCGGTGGCCGTGACGACCACGAGCGTGTCGCGCTCCTTCGCCGATTTCGCGTCGCACGTAGCCGGGCCCGCGCCCCTGCGCGTCGTCGGGGCGACGTCCCGGGGCGGCCTCGACGAAAGCGTCCTCTCCACGGTCGAGCGCACTCCGGGCGTGGGCGCGGCCGTTCCGATGGTGCAGGCGGTGACCCTGGCCGACCCAGGCCCGGGCGCGCCCGGCGGCACCCGCACGGTCACGGGGCAGACGGGCAGCTCGGTCCAGCCCGTGCTGGCAGTGGGCATCGACTGCCGGGCTCAGCCGCTGGTTCCCTCGTTGCCGTGTGGCGCGGGGAGCGCCCTGGCCACCGGCACGACCACCGGACCACCCACCCTTTCTGCCGCCCTGCTGCGGAGGCTCGGCCCCGACGGTGTCCTGCTGACCGACGACGGGCGCCTCCCACTTCGCGGCGCGCCGGTGGTCAGCCGGCTGGACGCCGTCGTCGGCGGCCAGGTCGTGGTGATGCCGCTGGCCCAATCGCAGGCGTTGTTCGGCCGGTCGCACCGTCTCGACGTCGTCTACGTCGTGCCGTCCGCCGGGACGCATGTGGAGACGTTGAAGCAGCGACTGTCGGCCGCTGTCGGACCCTGGAACGGCGTGCTGCGCTCGACCGATCCACCGCCGGCGGCAACTGTGGTGCTGGGCGGGCTGGTGCCGCTGTTCGGACTGATGGGGCTGTTCGCCCTCGCCATCGGGGCCGTCCTGGTGTACGACGTCATTGCCATCTCCCTCGAGGAGCGCCGCCTGGACCTGGAAGCAGGCCTCATGGGGCTGGCCGGTGGTCTGCTCGGCACGGTCGGCGGCGTCGCCCTCGCCGGACCCGTGACGGCCGGCCTCTCCGACTTCACGCGTCGGACGGTCGGTATCGCCGTGACGGTGCACGTGACGCCGGCGCCGTTCGCGGTCGGAGCGGCCCTCGGCGTCGGGCTGGCCGTGGCGGCGGCCTGGTTCTCGGCCCGGCGCGCCCTGCGCATGGACGTCGCCGCCGAGCTCTCGAACCGCGGCCTCAGGGACGAGACGGCCCCGCGGGTTCGCTGGCGGCGGGGAGCGCTCTGCCTCGGCCTGGGCCTTGCGGGTGTGGCCCTCTCCTGGGTGGCCGGCTTCCACGGAGGGATGTACACCTGGCAGTCGCACCTCGGCTCGGTCGCCCTCCTCGGGACGTCCACCGCCTTCGCCCTCGCCGTCGCCTTGGCCGCTCCCGGCGTGGCGTTGTGGGTGCTCCGGCTGTGGAGGGGGAGGAACGCGTCAGTGGGGCTTGGTCTGGCGAACCTGGTCAGAAACCCGGGACGGACGAGCGTCATGGCCGTGGCCGTCGGGTCGGCCGTCGCCATCGCCTTCGTGGTCGCCAGCTTCGACCTTTCCATTCACGACGCCATCACGTCGGCGATCACCCGGACGCGGAACCAGAGCCTCCGGGTCTCGACCACCCCCCCGAACAACGCCTTGGACATCGACGCCCGGATCCCCCCAGCCGTGCTCACCTCTCTCCGACATCTGCCGGGTGTGGCCGGCCTGGAGAGCGGGGCGGTCGTCGGGAGCGGCCACACCAGCTCCGGTCTCATCGGCGTCGAAGGCCAGGACGACCAGAACCTGCCGTTCGACGTCGTGTCCGGCACCAAGGACCTGTCGGCCTTCGACCGGGGACAGGTCCTGGTGGGAGTGGGCCTGGCCCGGCGGCTCCATCTCCGGGCCGGTTCTCAGCTCGCCCTCGACACGCCGACCGGTACCGTCCGGGTCCCGGTGCAGGGCGTGTGGCTCAACGGCGACTTCGCCGGCGGTGTCGTGAACATGCCGATGTCCATGCTCACGGCCCTCTACGGGCCCCAGCCGGCGGGAGAGGTCGCCCTGCGACCGGGTCCGGGTGTGACCCTCGATCAGCTGGCCCGCGAGGTGACCGCCGCCAAGCTGGACCCGGATCTCCAGGTGCAGACGCCGACCGAGCTGGCGAGCAGCGTCTCAACCGACGTGAGGAGCCAGCTGGCCCCGTTCTGGGCCCTCCAACGGGGGCTCCTGCTCGTGGCCTTCGTGGCCGTGCTGTCGACGCTGCTACTGGTAGGGGCGCAGCGCCGCCGGGAGCTCGGGCTCCTCGCCGCCGTCGGGATGCGGCCCTCCGAGCTGTTCCGCATGGTGATGAGCGAGGCCGCCGTGGTGGCCGTCATCGGGGTGGCCCTGGGTGCCCTGGGTGCGATCGGTCAGTACGAGGCCAGCCACGAGGTCATCCCCATCTTCATCGGCTACAAGGATCCGTTCCGGCTGGCGGGCGGCACGGTGGTCGTCTACGGCGTGCTGGTTACGCTGGTCGTGCTGATCGCCGCCGCCCTTCCCGCTTGGCGGACGTCCCGGCTGGAGGTGGCGGCATCCCTCCGCTACGAGTGACGGGCGCCGGGACCGCTACCGTCGCTGTGGAGGAGGAGACGTGCGAGCGCTGGTGCAGCGGGTCCACCGGGCCCGCGTCGTGGTCGGCAGCGATGTCAGGGGCGAGATCGGACCGGGACTCTGCGTCCTGGTCGGCGTGACCCACACCGACGACGGGGCCGCGGCCCGCCGGCTGGCGGAGAAGGTCTGGTACCTGCGTATCCTCGGAGGAGCGGACGGGCAGATGGACAGCTCGCTCGCTGACGTCGGCGGATCGGTCCTCGTGGTCAGCCAGTTCACCCTGTACGCAGACACGACACGGGGACGACGGCCTTCGTGGGCGGCGGCCGCTCCTGCGGAGCGGGCCGAACCGCTGGTGACAGCCTTCGGCGAGGCCCTTGCCGAACTGGGGGCGAGGGTGGAAACGGGCACCTTCGGGGCCATGATGGACGTCGAGCTGGTCAACCACGGTCCGGTGACGGTCTTGCTCGAAGTGGAGGGTTGCGGATGACGTTCGACCTGCGGGCGACGGTGGCGGAGCGGCGGGGCGAGAGCTTCCGCCTGCACTCGGCCCACCTCAATCCGCAGATGGTCAAGGTGCTCCGCACGATCGGCTTCGACCGCTTCTACGAGCGGGGCGAGGGCTGCTATCTCTTCGACCGCGACGGCGCCCGCTACCTCGATCTGCTCGCCGGCTTCGGGGTCTTCGCCCTGGGCCGCGGTCATCCCGTCGTGAAGCAGGCGCTGCACGACGCCCTCGACGCCGACTTCGCCAATCTGGTCCAGATGGACTGCTCGCTGCTCCCGGGCCTGCTGGCCGAGGCGTTGCTCGAGCGGGTCCCGGCTGCGGTCGACCGCTGCTTCTTCACCAACAGTGGTGCCGAGGCCGTGGAGGGCGCGATCAAGTTCGCCCGCCGGGCCACCGGCCGGACGAGGATCGTGTACTGCGACCACGCCTTCCACGGGCTGACGAACGGCGCGCTGTCGGTGAACGGCGGGGACGAGTTCCGCGCCGGGTTCGGTCCCTTGCTGCCCGGCTGCGTCGAGGTGCCGTTCGGCGACGTCGACGCCCTGGAGGCGGAGCTGGCGCGCGGCGACGTCGCTGCCTTCATCGTCGAGCCGATCCAGGGCAAGGGGGTGAACCTGCCGCCCGACGACTACCTGGCCGGCGCCCGCCAGGCGTGCTCGCGCCACGGTGCCCTGCTCGTCATCGACGAGGTGCAGACGGGCATCGGTCGGACGGGCAGGTTCCTCGCCCTGGAGCACTGGGATGCCGAGCCCGACATGATCACCGTGTCCAAGGCCCTCTCGGGCGGCTACGTCCCGGTCGGCGCCCTCCTGTGCCGGTCCGCGATCTTCGACCGGGTCTTCGACCACATGGAGCGGGCCGTCGTGCACAGCTCGACCTTCGGGGAGAACGACCTGGCCATGGTCGCCGGGCTGGCCACGCTGCGCGTCCTCGACGACGAGAAGCTGGTGGAGCAGGCCCGGACGACCGGCGACGCCTTGATGTCGGCCCTCGAGCCCATGGTCGACAAGTTCGAGCTGGTGCGAGCCGTACGGGGCAAGGGGCTCATGATCGGCATCGAGTTCGGCGAGCCCCGGTCGCTCAGGCTGCGATCGGGTTGGCGGATGATGGAGCGCCTCCGACCGGGGCTCTTCACTCAGATGATCGTGGTGCCCATGCTCCACCGCCACCGCATCCTCACCCAGGTCGCCGGCGACAACATGAACGTCCTCAAGATCCTGCCGCCTCTCGTGGCGGGCCCGGAGGTCGTGGACGCCTTCGTCGGCGGGTTCGAGGACGTCGTGGCCGACGCCCACCGCTATCCCGGGCTGGCGTGGGACTTCGGCCGCACGGTCGCCAAGAGCGCCCTCAAGCGAGAGAAGGTCTGAGTGGCCCAGCCCGTCAGGCGTCCTCTCGGCCGTTCCGACCAGGTCTGTGTCACCGGCGCCACCGGCTTCATCGGCTCGGCCATCGCCAGGGCGCTGCTGGACCGGGGCTGCGCCGTGCGGGCCGTGGTCGAGCCCGCCATCGACCGGACCAACATCGAGAAGCTCGACGTCGAGGTCGTGGAAGCCGATGTTCGCGACGCTGACGCTGTCGGCCGGGCGCTGGCCGGGGTGGCGGTGGTGTTCCACACCGCCGCCCTCTACCGCTTCTGGGCGCGCCAGCGTCGGCTCTTCTACGAGGTGAACGTGGGCGGCACGCGCAACGTGCTCACCGCGGCCGGCGCGTCGCGCTGCGGTGTCGTGTACACGAGCACGGTGGGCACCATCGGGTTGCGCCCGGACGGCACACCGGCCGACGAGGATGACGTGACCGAGATCGAGCACCTCTTCGGCAGTTACAAGCGGTCGAAGTACGTGGCCGAGCACGAGGCCCTCCGGCATGCCGCCGCCGGCCTACCGGTCGTCATCACCCATCCCACGTTCCCCCTCGGGCAAGGTGATCGCGCCCCGACGCCGACCGGCCAGCTCGTCGTCGACTTCCTGAACGGGCGCATCCCCGCCTACGTCGACACCGCGCTCAACGTCGTCGATGTCGACGACGTGGCGGAGGGCCACATCCTGGCTGCCGAGCGGGGCGGCTCGGGACGCAGCTACGTACTCGGCGGCGAGAACATGGAGCTGGTCGAGGTCCTGCGCGTGCTGGCCGAGCACACGGGGCTGCCCAGGCCGCGAGGGAAGATCCCCGCCCCGGCGGCCCTCGCCGTCGGGCGGGCCAGCGAGCTGGTCCAGGGTCGGCTCCTCCGTCGAGCTCCCGCCGTCCCCTTCGAGGCGGCGCGCATGTCCACCACGAGGATGGTCTTCGACGACTCGCGGGCCCGCCGGGAGCTGGGCTACACCAGCGGACCGGCTGCCGACGCCATCCGCCGGTCGGCCGACTGGTACCTGGCCGAAGGCTACGTCCGGCCCCAGCGTGTGGCGCGCCTGTCCCGCGCCCCGCGAGGAGACGGTCGGCCCGGGAGGCCGGCCCGAGAAGACGGTCGGCCCGGGCCGGGGAAGGTCGACCGGGGGCACGGCTCGCCGTAGCCGTCGACTGGTCGCCGGGAGAGCCGGGTAGGAGGGGCGCTCGTGGATCGCGGCGTGAGCGCACCGCAGTCGTCGAGGCGCAGGCGACTGACGCTGGCCGGGCTCGCCGCCGTCGTGGCGCTGGCGCTCGGCGTGGGCGCCGCCGTGATCGTGCTGACCGCCCATCGCAAGGTGCTGCTCGTCGGCGACTCGATCACGGGGCAGTCGGCGGGCGCCGCGACCGCCGACCTCCAGCACGAGGGCTACCAGGTCCAAGTGGCCGCCGGCCCCGGGACAGGGCTGCTCGACACCACGTTCGACTGGTTGGGCATGATGCGCCAGCTCGTCGCCCGGTACCAGCCGGACATCGTCGTGGTGGAGTTCGTCGGCAACTACGGCTTGTTCGGGACCCGACCCGGCATCGCCGACGGCACACCCCAGTTCTACGCCGCCTGGGCGGCGGCGGCCCAGCAGGCCACCGACATCCTGAGCTCGGGCCACGCCCAGGTGTACTGGGTGCTCGGGCCGCCGATGGCCAGGCCGGCGAACGAAGCCAAGCTCCGCGCCCTGGACGTCATCTATCTGGGTCTGCGGGCGCCGGGCTCACCGGCTCGGCGTGCGTTCTTCGTCGACGAGGTCAGGCCGTTCTCCGACGCCCAGGGCGCGTACCTGGCGTCGGTCGTCGGACCGGACGACAAGCCGGTCCCCCTGCGAACACCCGACGGTGTCCACCTCGCTGTCCCCGCAGGGACCCAACGTTTCGCCGACGCTCTCACCGCCGCGATCACGGCCAACAACAGATAAGCGGCGCTCGGCGTTTGTCCGTTTTGGGCGTTGGCGAACTTCGGCCGACATGGACGGAGGAGGCGAGACACAATGGCTGAGAGCACTCTTCGTCAGCTCAGGAGGCGTCCCGCATGACGGCCCACCGCAGCACCAGCAGAACGACGGATGGCAAGCGCGCGCCAGGGACGGCCGGCAGGAGATCGGCCGCCGCTGGCTCGGGCGGGGCGCGGGCCACCAGATCCACGGCCAGGAAGCAGGCGACGTTGGCCATCGACGTGGGCGGCACCGGCCTCAAGGCTTCTGTCCTGGACCCGTCCGGCGCCATGGAGGTGGACCGCGTGCGCGTGGACACGTCCTACCCGTGCCCGCCCACCAAGATGGTCGAGACCCTGCGCCTGCTCGTCGAGCCTCTCCCCGTGTACGACCGGGTCTCGGTGGGCTTCCCCGGCATGGTCCGCGACGGCCACGTGCTCTCCGCTCCTCATTTCGTGACCGTGTCGGGCCCCGGCTCGGAGACGGTGCCCGACCTCGTCGAGGCGTGGAGCAGCTTCGATCTCGCCTCCGCGCTCGATGCGGCCCTCGGCAAGCCGACCAAGGTCGTCAACGACGCCGACCTGCAGGGCGCGGCCGTGGTGAAGGGCAAGGGGCTCGAGCTGGTGGTGACGCTGGGCACCGGTGTCGGCACCGGCCTGTTCTTCCACGGACGGCTGACGCCGCACATGGAGCTGGCGCACCACCCGCTGCGCAAGAACGAGTCGTACAACGAGTACCTCGGCAATGCGGCTCGCAGCCGGATCGGGAACAAGAAGTGGAACAAGCGGGTCAGGCTCGCCATCGACACCCTGGACGCGCTGTTCTTCTACGACCAGGTGTACGTCGGAGGCGGGAACTCCAAGCACGTCACCGCCGATCTGGGCCCCAAGGCCACCATCGTGGACAACGCGGCGGGCATTCTCGGGGGGATCAAGCTCTGGGAACGCCCTACCCTCTGAGGAGGCGGGCCGGCGTGGCGGGCTCGGCGACGACCAACGGAGAGGGAGGGATCGGCGCATGCAGTTGGGAATGATCGGGCTCGGTCGCATGGGAGCCAATCTCGTGCGCAGGCTCATGCGGGACGGCCACGAGTGCGTGGTGTACGACGTCAACCAGGCGGCGGTGAACGAGCTGGCGGGCGAGGGCGCGATCGGCACCACCTCGCTGGACGACTTCGTGGGCAAGCTCACCGTGCCCAGGGCGGCGTGGGTCATGGTGCCAGCCGCCTTCACCGGCCAGACGGTGAGCGATCTCGCCCGCAGGATGCAGCGGGGTGACATCATCATCGACGGGGGCAACTCCTACTACCGCGACGACATCGACCGGGCCAGGGCGCTCGAGCCGAAGGGGATCCATTTCGTCGATGTCGGGACGAGCGGCGGCGTGTTCGGGCTGGAGCGGGGGTTCTGCCTGATGATCGGCGGTGAGCACGAGGTCGTCAGCCACCTCGACCCGATCTTCGCCACGATCGCGCCGGGGGCGGGATCGATCGAGCGGACGCCGGGGCGCAAGGGGGAGCACTCGACGTCGGAGAACGGCTACCTCCACTGCGGGCCCAACGGCGCCGGCCATTTCGTCAAGATGGTCCACAACGGGATCGAGTACGGGATCATGGCCGCCTACGCGGAAGGCCTCGACGTGCTGCGCAACGCCGACATCGGCAACCGCAAGGAGGTGTCCGACGCCGAGACCACCCCCCTGCGTGACCCCGACTACTACCGGTACGACATCGACACGACCGAGGTGGCCGAGGTGTGGCGCCGGGGGAGCGTGGTGGCCTCATGGCTGCTGGACCTCACCGCGGCCGCCCTCGAGGCTGACCCGGAGCTGTCCGGCTTCAGCGGCCGGGTGTCCGACTCCGGAGAGGGCCGCTGGACGATCATGGCCTCGATCGACGAAGGTGTGCCCGCCCACGTGCTGAGCGCGGCGCTCTACGAGCGGTTCAGCTCGCGGGGCAACGCCGAGTTCGCCAACAGGGTTCTGTCCGCCATGCGCAAGGAGTTCGGAGGCCACGACGAGCGTTCCGGGTGAGGTGAGCGAGGGTTCCCCTGCCGACGTCGCGGTACGGGAGGGCCTGTTCACGGTTGCGGCTGACGGCTCCTGCCATCTGCTGGGCGGACGGTGCGCGCGTTGCGGCGAGCACCACTTCCCTCGCACCGCGACGTGTCCCTACTGCTCGGCCGACGAGGTGACCGAGGTTCCGCTGTCGGAGACGGGCACGCTGTTCGCCTGGACGGCGGTGACGGCTCCGCCTCCCGGTTACCGAGGAGCGGTACCGTTCGGCTTCGGCGTGGTGGAGCTGCCCGAGCGCATCAGGGTGATCACCCGCATCAGCGAGCCCGAGCCGTCGCGCCTGCGGCGCGGCCAGACCATGCGCCTGGAGATCGTTCCCCTGCACGAGGACGAGGACGGCCGGCCCGTCGTCACCTACTCGTTCGGCCCCGTCGAGACATGACGGCGACCCAGGTCGAGATCGCCGGCATCGGAATCCACCCGTTCGGACGGTTCGAGGGCAGGACCGTGACCGAGCTGGGCGTCGCCGCCGTGCGGGCGAGCCTGGCCGAGGCGGGCCTGGGGCGCGGGGGCTTCCAGGCCGCGTTCTGTGGCACCGCCTACGGGGGGGTGGCCGCGGGCCACAAGGTCCTGGACGCCCTGGGCATGACGGGCACACCCATCTTCGACGTCGAGGCCGGGTGCGCGAGCGGCGCCGCCGCCCTGATCCTCGCCGCCGACGCCATCCGGGCCGGTCAGCACGACGCCGCCCTCGTCTACGGCATCGAGAAGATGCCCAAGGGCATCATCCGGTCGTCGTTCTTCGAGCCGTGGCGCGAGGAAGCCGGCCTGGCTGCGACGCCGTCGTACTTCGCCCTGCGCGCCCAGCGCCTGATGCACGAGTCCGGGGTGACCCTGGACCATCTCGCTCGGGTCGTGGTCAAGAACCGTCGCAACGGGGTGGGCAACCCGGCAGCCATGCTGCGTCGCGAGGTGACGGCTGCGGACGTGCTGGCGTCGAGGGTGGTGTGCGAGCCGCTGCGGCTGTGGATGCTCTGCTCTCCGAACGAGGGGGCGGCGGCGGTCGTGCTGCGACGATCCGTCGCCAGCTCCGAGCCCACCGTGAAGGTCGCCGCCGCCGTGCTGCGATCGCACCTGCCGGGCAACGTGCTGAGCGAGGCGACCCCGATGTCGGGCCGGGTGGACGACAGCATCCCGGCGCCCACCACCCTGGCTGCGACGTCGGCGTACGAGACCGCGGGCCTGGGTCCCTCGGATAGCTGCTCTCGTACGAGGAGCTCGGGCTCTGTCCCCGGGGTGACGCAGGCAAGACCGTCGAGGACGGGGCGACGGAGATGACCGGCCGGCTGCCGGCCAACCCGAGCGGTGGCCTGCTGTCGAAGGGCGAGCCGCTGGGCGCGTCGGCCCTGGGCCAGGTCGTCGAGCTCACGTTGCAGCTACGCGGTGACGCCGGGCCCAGGCAGGTGCCGGGGGCGAGGACGGGGTTGGCCCACACCGTGGGCAGAGGCGCCAACGCCTCGGTCGTGGTGCTGAAGCGCTAACGCTAACGGGGCTCGTCCCGCCCGGCCCGCTACGGGGGGAGCCGCTCGGCCGGGTCGATGGGGCTCCAGAGGGAGACGCCCCCGTCGGCGGCCACGATCTGACCGGTCACCCAGTCGAGCCCGGCGAGGGCGACCACGGCGTCGGCCACCGCGCCCGGTGATCCGAGCCCGCCCAGGGGCGTGCGCGCCGCGACCTGTTCTTCGTAGCCGGGCAGGCGTCGGGCGGCGTCGAACATCGGCGTGTCCGTGGTGCCCGGTGCCACCGCGTTGACGCGGATGCGGAGGGGCCCGAGCTCCCTGGCCGCCACCCGGACGAGGGCCGCCACGCCCGCCTTCGACACGCTGTAGTGCCCCATCAGGCGGTCGGTGAGGAAGCCCGAGACCGATGTGACGGCCACGATGGCGCCTCCCTCGCCTGCGTCGCGCAGGAAACGCGCCGTCTCCCGCAGGCACAGGAACGTGCCCCGCAGGTTGACCCCCTGCACTCTGTCCCACTCTGCGCTGGACATGTCCGCGATGGCCGACATCCCGCCGACCCCGGCCGCCAGGACAGCGACCTGCAGGCCGCCGAGCTCACGGCGGGCGCGGGCAACGGCGTCGACGACCTGCTCCTCGTCGGCCACGTCGCACGCCAGCGCCAGATCGCCGTCGCCGTCCTCGGCCTGGAGGTCGAGCACCGCCACCCGGCTGCCCGCCCGCTGCAGCCGCCGCACCACCGCGGCGCCGATCCCGCTCGACCCACCGGTGACGAGCGCCGCCCGCCCCTCGAGGTCCATGACCCTCAGCCCGTCGCCTTGAGGAAGTTGGCGGCGATGGGGGCGGCCACCTCGCCGCCGACCCCACCGCCCTCGACGAGCACGGCGAAGGAGACGTCGCCGCGGTAGCCGATGAACCAGGCGTGGGTCTGCGGCGGCTGGGCCGACCCGAACTCAGCTGTGCCCGTCTTGCCGAAGACGGGAGGGCCAGGCACGTTGGCCGCCGTGCCCGTACCTCCCGTGACCACCCCTCGCATGAGCTGGCCCAGCGTCCCCGCCGCCCCGGCCGGCAGCGGTGGCGCCGGCTGGGCCAGGGCCGGCGGCGGCGCGCCCGGATCGGTGACGAGGACCGGCTGCCGCCACGTGCCGGCGTCGACAGCGCCCGCCGCCAGCGCCATGGCCACTGGGCTGGCGAGGACGCGGCCTTGGCCGATGGCGTCGGCGGCCAGCTCGGTCGGGTCGGCGGTGGTCGGGATCTGCCCGGTGAAGGCGGGCAGCGGCAGCTTCCAGCCCGTGCCGATCCCGAGCGATCGGCCCGCCGTCTGGAGCTGGTCGGCATTGAGACGGGACGCCAGCCCGATGAAGGCCGTGTTGCACGACCGGGCGAAGTCGACGGAGAAGGGGACGGTGCCCGAGGTCTCCCCCTCGAAGTTGGTGAAGGTCCTGCCCCCCACGGTGACGCTGGGCGGGCAGGCAGCCGGGGTGTCGGGCGTCACGCCGGTCGGGATGAGGGCGGTGGTGGTGACGATCTTGAACGAGGACCCCGGCGGGTACTGCCCGCTGAGGGCCCGGTCGAACGAGGAGTCGGCCGGAGCGTTGGCGACCGCCAGCAGCTGACCCGTGGAGGGCTGGACGGCGACGAGCGCGGCGGGGTGCGTCGTGGAGGCCAGGGCGGCTTCGGCCGCGTTCTGGAGGCGTTGGTCGAGCGTGGTGCGCACGGGCTGGCCCGGTTGACGGAGCCGGACGGGGCGCCGGCCAGCTGGCGCTGGTACGCCAGCTCGAGGCCGGACAGCCCCACGTCGTCCGACGCCTCGAACCCCGGCCCTGCCTGCTTCAGGGCGTCGGCCGTGGCCTGCCCGAGCTGGCCCAGCACGGCCCGGCCGAAGGTGGGAGTGGGGGGGAGGTTCTCGGTCTTCTGCTGGAACGACAGCCCGGGGATCGGGAAGAGCACCGGCTTGGCCTTGGCGTAGTCGGCCTGGCGCAGGGTGATGACCGGAAGGAACTGGTCGGGCTTGGCGCCGGCGAGGAGCTGCTGCACCCGGGCGGGGTCCGAGCCCGTGGTGGCCTGGAGGGCGGCGATCGCCGCCGCCGGGTTGGTGAGCCTGCCGGGAACGATGCCAACCGTGACGACGGCGGTCGGCAGCACCAGGGGCGCCCCGGTGCGGTCGAGGATGGCGCCCCTCGGGGGCAGCGTCCGCGTCCGTCCGAGCCGCTGGCCAGGCCCGAGGCCCGGGTAGATGTCAGAGGGCGCCCAGGCGACGATCCAGTGGCCGCCATTGGTCTGGCGGAGCCCCAGGTGTCCCTGGTACCGCCATACGCCCAGCCCCGCCAGGGTGAGGGCAGCCGAGAAGTCGGCCCGCGACCCGCTCACGGTGCCCAGGCGCAGGTCGGCGTGGGTCACCTGGAGGTCGTTGGTCACCTGCTGGAGGTCGGCGACGGCCCGGTCGGGGGCCCCCGTGCGCCCGGCGGCCGACTGGAGGTTCCCCTTCGACCAGTCGGAGAGGAAGGCGCTGGCGGTGGACCCACCGGAGGAGCCCGAGGAGCAGCCGGCGAGCAGGCCCGCTGCCGCGGCCAGGGCGCACACCAGGGCGGCAGCAGACCGGCGTGGCACGGCCGCAGACCCTACCTCCGGCGGCACGGCGGGCCCGACGCGCCCCTTGGGGGTCATTGACCAGTTCCACATTGCGTCGAAACCGGGCACGGCGCCGGTGCACGGCGACGCCAATTTCGACCAGATGTGGAACGCGCGGACTCTGCCGGGCGGTGCCGGCTGGGCTCACACGGTGGGGAAGAACATGCTCACCTGTAATGTTGTAAGACTCCGAACCGAGGAGTCCACAGGAGTCCACCATGCCGACCACCGAACCCAACACCGTCAGCCTTCCGCTCCTGCCCATCGAGGTGGGTGTCGTGCTGCCCCAGATGGTGGTGACCCTCGCTCCCGACACGGACGAGGCCACGCAGGCGATCCAGGCCGCGTCGTCGGCCGACGGTCTCCTGTTGCTGGTCCCCCGCACCGAGGGGCGCTACGCCAAGGTCGGGACTGTGGCCCGTGTCGACGAGGTCGGCCAGCTCCCCAACGGGCAGCAGGCCGTGCTGCTGCGAGGCCTCTCCCGCGCCGTCGTGGGCACCGGGGTGGCCGGCAGCGGTCCTGGCCTGTGGGTCCAGGCCGAGCGCATCGAGGACCCGACGATCGCCACCGGCCGCCTGGCCGAGCTGACCCGCGAGCTGCGGGGCGTCGTGAGCGCCCTGGCCGAGCGCCGCCGCTCGAGGCGGCTGCCCGAGGCACTCGCCAGCGCCACCGAGCCGGGTGCCCTGGCTGACGCCGTGGCCGGCGGCTGGACCGACCTGCCCGTTGCCCGCGCCGTCGAGGTCCTGGAGACCCTGGACGTCGAGGAGCGGGTGCGCAAGGTCCTGGGCTGGGCCCGTGACGCCCTGGCCGAGCATGAGGTCGCGGACCAGATCCGCACGGACGTGGCCGAGGGGATGGAGCGCACCCAGCGCGAGTTCCTGCTGCGTCAGCAGCTGGCGGCCATCCGCAAGGAGCTGGGCGAGCTCGGCGACGCCGAGGGCCCGGTGGCCGAGTACCGCGCCAAGGTCGAGGCCGCCGATCTGCCCGCCGACGTGCGGACGGCGATCGAGAAGGAGATCGACCGCCTGGAGCGGACCAGCGAGCAGAACCCCGAGGGCGGCTGGATCCGTACGTGGCTGGACACGGTCCTCGACGTTCCCTGGGGGGTCCGTTCCGAGGACCGGCTCGACGTCGAGGAGGCCAGAGAGGTCCTCGACGCCGATCACACCGGCCTGTCCGACGTGAAGGACCGCATCATCGAGTACCTGGCCGTGCGCAAGCTCCGGACCGAGCGCGGCCTGAGCCAGGACGACCGCCGGGGCGCCGGGGCCATCGTGGCGCTGGTCGGGCCACCGGGCGTGGGCAAGACCTCGCTGGGCGAGTCCGTGGCCCGGGCGATGGGACGCAAGTTCGTGCGCGTCGCCCTGGGTGGGGTGCACGACGAGGCCGAGATCCGCGGCCACCGCCGCACGTACGTCGGCGCCGCGGCCGGGCGCATCGTGCGCGCCATCCGGGAGGCCGGGACCATGAACCCGGTGCTGCTGCTGGACGAGGTCGACAAGCTCGGCGCCGACTGGCGCGGCGATCCCTCGTCGGCCCTGCTCGAGGTGCTCGACCCGGCCCAGAACCACACGTTCCGCGACCACTACCTGGAGGTCGACCTGGACCTGTCCGACGTGGTGTTCCTGGCCACGGCCAACGTCTCGGAGACGATCCCGGGCGCCCTCCTCGACCGCATGGAGCTCGTCCGCCTGGACGGCTACACCGAGGACGAGAAGGTCGCCATCGGTCGGGACCATCTGCTGGCCCGCCAGCTGCAGCGAAACGGCCTGGTCGCCGACGACGTCACCGTGACCGAGGACGCCCTGCGCGCCATCGTGTCCGACTACACCCGGGAAGCGGGAGTGCGCGGACTGGAGCGCGAGCTGGGCAAGCTGCTGCGCAAGGTCGCCACGGCCATCGCGTCCGACTCCCCCTCGACGCCGGTCGTCGTCGAGGGTGACGACGTCGCCACCTACCTCGGCCGGCCGCGGTTCTTCGCGGAGGCAGCCGAGCGCACGTCGGTGCCGGGCGTGGCCACGGGACTGGCCGTCACCGGCGCCGGTGGAGACGTGCTCTTCATCGAGGCGTCCTCGATGGACGGCGAGGGGCTGGTGCTGACCGGCCAGCTCGGCGACGTGATGAAGGAGTCGGCCGAGATCGCCCTGTCGTACGTGCGCTCGCACGCCGATGACCTCGAGGTGTCAACCGAGGCGGCCACCAAGCGCCGCTTCCACGTCCACGTGCCGGCGGGCGCCGTTCCCAAGGACGGCCCGTCCGCGGGCGTCACCATGACCACCGCGCTGACCAGCCTGCTGACCGGGCGAGCGGTCCGGTCGACCGTGGGGATGACCGGCGAGGTCACCCTCCAGGGCAAGGTGCTGCCGATCGGCGGCGTCAAGCAGAAGGTGCTGGCCGCCCACCGTGCCGGTCTCACCGAGGTCGTCCTACCCGCCCGCAACGGGGGAGACCTGGACGACGTCCCCGAGGCGGTCAGGCAGCGGCTGTCGTTCCACCTGGTGGACGACGTGGCCGACGTGCTCGCCGTTGCCCTGGAGCCCGCCAGGGCCGGCGAGGCGGCCGAGGTGACGCCGGCGGCCTGAGATACGCGCCGCACGGGAGCGGGAGTGTGACAATACTCCCCGGATATGGTGCTGATCGGCTCCGGGAAGGAGTCTCCCTCCTCCCCGCGGCGGCGGCTGGGGCGCCTCTGGTTCGCTCCGGTGGCGGCCGCGGTCGTCGCCGCGGCCGTGGTCTCGGCGGTGCTGGCCACGTCGGGCTCCTCCGGACCGGAGCGGTCGTCACGAACGGCGGCCGCCCAGCACGGCGGTTCGACGACGACAACGGTTCCTCCGCCCCCTCCGCCTCCGCCGCCTGCAGACGCCCACCCCCTGGCGAGCGCTCCTCTTCCCGGCGAGGGCCACTGGGTCCCGGCCGGTCGCGTCGCCGTGTGGGCTCCGGAGGGCCGACCGAACGGGACCGTCCCGGTCGTGTACACCACCACCCTCCGACCGGGGAACGGGTCGGCGCCGACGGGCCTGGCGTGGATCAACACCAAGCTGACGAAGACGGTCCTCTACGCGGGTACGGGTGAGCCCGCCCCGCAGCTGGTGGCCGCCTTCAACTCCGGGTTCCGGCTCGGCACCGGATCGGGCGGGTGGTACACGGCGGGGAGAGCGGCCCTGCCGCTCCAGGATGGCTACGCGTCACTGGTGATGCACGCCGACGGCTCGGCGACGGTTGGCGTCTGGGGGCGGGACGTCACCCTCACGCCCGACGTGGTCTCGGTCCGGCAGAACCTGCATCCCCTCGTGGACGGCGGCGCGCCCGCCAACCTGGGCTCGAGCTGGGGGGCGACCCTCGGCGGCGGCAGCAACGTGTGGCGGTCAGCCGTCGGTGTCGATGCCGGCGGGAACCTGATCTACGCCGCCGGACCGGCGCTCGACCCGGCCGGGCTGGCCAACGTCCTGGTGGCCGCCGGCTGCGTCCGGGCCATGGAGCTCGACATCAACCCTCAGTGGGTGAGCTTCTCGACCTACGCTCCGGTTCCCCTCGCAGCGCCAGACCAGGTACAGGGCCCCCACCCACTGGCTCGGGCCCACCTCCAGGGATTTCCTCGCCGTGTTCACCCGCTGAGGGACAGTCGCCGACGCAGCTCGGCGTCGTAGTCGGGGAAGTACCGGGGGATCACGTCGAGAGAGAACTCCGACAGGATCGACGTCGGCGGCTCCCGCTCGAGCAGGAACTCCATCGACTCGTGCACGATCACCTGCGGATCGACAGCACCGAGCTCCGGATCGTCGAGGACGGACTGCGGGACCGTCACCCGGTGGCTGGTCGAGGTCCGGCCCTGGCGGAGCTGCACCGAGAAGCGCCCCGGCCCGATCGGGGTGATCGAAATGTCGGTCATGGACCGAGCATGGCACGCTAGCTGGCGTCATGAACTTCTCCGCAGAGCACCAGCTGTTCCGCAAGACTGTGCGGGATTTCGTGGAGCACGAGATCGAGCCCCACGTCGACCAGTGGGAGCGGGAGGGCGCCTTCCCCGCCCACGAGCTGTTCCCCAAGCTGGGAGCGCTCGGTCTGCTCGGGCTGGAGTACGACCCGAGCTACGGCGGGCAGGGGGCCGACCACTCCTACACGGTCGTCGCCGGCGAGGAGCTGGGGCGCATCGGCTGCGGCGGAGTGCCGATGGCGATCAGCGTGCAGACCAACATGGCCACGCCGTCGCTCCATCGGTTCGGGACCGACGAGCTGAAGCGGCGCTACCTCGCCCCCGCCATCAGCGGTCACATGGTGACGTCGATCGCGGTCACCGAGGCCGACGCCGGCTCCGACGTCGCCGCGCTCCGCACCCGGGCCGTGCGCGACGGCGACGAGTGGGTGATCAACGGGACGAAGTTGTACATCACCAACGGCGCCCAGGCCGACTGGCTGTGCCTGCTGGCGCGAACATCGGGCGACGGCGGCTACCAGGGGATGTCGCAGATCGTCGTCCCGACCGACGTCGAGGGCTTTGCGGTCAGTCGCAAGCTCGAGAAGCTCGGCAACTGGTCGTCGGACACCGCCGAGCTCTCGTTCGAGGACGTGCGGGTACCGGTCGCCAACACGATCGGAGAGATCGGGCAGGGCTTCCAACAGCAGATGGCCCAGTTCCAGAACGAGCGGATGATCGCCGCCTACCAGGCCGTCGGGGGTGCCGAGCGGGCACTCGAGCGGACCGCCGACTACCTGAAGCACCGGGAGGTCTTCGACCGTCCGCTGCTCGCCAACCAGCACATCCAGTTCACCCTGGCCGAGCTGGCCGCCGAGCTGGACATGGCCCGGCACTACAACTACGCCTGCGCCGAGGCGTACATGCGGGGCGAGGACACGACCCGCTACGCGACCATCGCCAAGCTGGCCACGGGCCGACTGATCCGAAGGGTCGCCGACACGTGCATCCAGTACCACGGCGGCATCGGGTACATGGAGGAGACCTGGACGTCGCGCTACTTCAGGGACTCCCGGCTGCTGTCCATCGGCGGGGGAGCGGACGAGGTCATGCTCCGCATCCTGGCCCGCCTGGACGGGCTGGAGACGTGAGGTCACCCGGGGAGCTGGCGCCGACCGATGGCTGAGCCGGCCGTCCTGGCCGAGAAGATCGAGCGCCGCTTCGACTCGGTCCTGGCCGTCGCCGGGGTCGACCTCTCGGTGCCCGAGGGACAGATCTACGGCTTCCTGGGACCCAACGGGGCCGGGAAGTCGACATTGGTGCGGATGCTGTGCACCCTGTTGCTGCCGACGGCCGGCTCGGCGCGCGTGGCGGGCTACGACGTCGCCTCCGAACCGCAGGCGGTGCGCCTTCGGATCGGCGTCGCCCTCCAGGAGGCGGCCCTCGACGACCGCCAGACAGGTCGGGAGCTCCTCCGGCTCCAGGGTCGGCTCTACGGCCTGCACACCTCGGAGATCGATCGTCGTCTCGACGACGTGCTGCAAATGGTCGACATCGGCGACGCGATCGACCGGCGGGTCGCGACCTACTCGGGCGGCATGAAGCGCCGGCTCGACGTGGCTGCCGCCCTGGTGCACAACCCCGAGGTCATCTTTCTGGACGAGCCGACCACCGGTCTCGACCCGGCCAGTCGCGTCGCCGTGTGGCGGGAGGTCCGCAAGCTGAACGTCGAGCGGGGCACGACGATCTTCCTGACGACCCAGTACCTCGAGGAGGCCGACGAGCTGGCCGACCGGGTGGGCATCATCGCCGACGGGCGCATCGTGGCCGAGGGCACGCCGGACGAGCTGAAGCGTTCCATTGGGGACGACCTCATCGTCGCCCGGGTCGAGGGCGCCGACCGGCAGGTCGCCGAGGCGCTGCGGGAGGTGCCCGGCGTCCATCACGTGTCCGTCCGCGAGGGGGAGGTCACGCTGCGGGCGCCAGACGGCGCGGCGACGATGACGCCCGTCGCCGTGGCGCTCAACCACCACCAGCTCACGGTGCACAGCCTCACCTTGCGCACGCCCACGCTCGACGACGTGTTCCTGGAGCTGACCGGCGGCCACATCGAGCACCTCGAGCACGTCGAGGCGGAGGAGGGCCAGTGACGACGGCCAGGACGGCGACCCGTTCCGCCACCGAGGCCGGAGACGACATCCATGGGCGCGAGACGGGCTTCTTGTGGGATCTGATCGTGGTGGCGGGCCGGGCCCTGCGCCAGATACCCAGGGACCCCGAGTCGATGATCCCCGCCCTGATCGTCCCGGTGTTCTTCTTCACCGTGAACCTGGGTTCGCTGCAGAAGGTGACCCGCCAGGCCGCGGGCATCGACCTCAAGGCGTTCCTGTTGCCGGTCGCCATCGTCTTCGCCGTCACCGGCATCTCACGGGCCTCGTCGCTGGTGACCGACATCCAGGGCGGCTACTTCGACCGGCTGTGCGTGACACCGGTCCGTCGCCTGGCCCTGCTGCTCGGCCTGATGGTCGCGGACTTCACCCTCGTGGTGGCGCTGACAATCCCCGTGCTGATCGTGGGCTTCGCCGTCGGGGTGAACTTCGTGACCGGGGTGGCGGGGCTCATCGTCTTCGTGCTCGTCGCCGCCCTGTGGGGGCTGGTCTTCACCGGCTTTCCGTATGCAATCGCCCTCAAGACGGGCAATCCCGCCGCGGTGAACTCCAGCTTCGTGCTGTTCTTCCCACTCGCCTTCCTGACGACGACCTTCGTCCCCAAGCAGGCGCTGTCCGGTTGGCTGTCCACCATCGCCACCTACAACCCCGTCACCTACCTGCTGGCCGGGCTGCGCTCGCTGACCTCGAGCGGTTGGGACGGCACCGCCCTGTTCCAGGCACTCGTGGCGGTGGCTGCAGTGGGTGTGCTCAGCATCGGCCTCGCCCTCGCTGCCCTTCGGGGCAGGGTGCGCCGCGGCTGAGCCCGACTAGCCTGGCGGTGGAGCGCCTGGAACGGGCCGGGCGCCGACCCCCGGGGAGACTCGACATGGCTCGAACGACGACCGGCGGCAAGCTCGACACCGACCAGCTCGCCTTTCTGGCCGAGCTCGGTCAGCAGCTGCGGGTGGACTCCATCCGCTGCAGCACCCACGCCGGGTCGGGCCACCCCACCTCGAGCATGTCCGCCGCTGATCTCATGGCCGTGCTGCTGTCCCGCCACTTCCGCTACGACTGGAACGACCCCGAGGCTGACAACAACGACCACCTCATCTTCTCCAAGGGCCACGCGTCGCCGCTGCTCTACTCGATGTTCAAGGCGGCGGGTGTCGTCAGCGACAAGGAGCTGGTCGAGACCTACCGTCAGTTCGGGTCCAAGCTGGAAGGACACCCGACGCCCGAGCTGCCGTGGGTCGACGTGGCGACGGGATCGCTCGGGCAGGGGCTGCCCGATGGAGTCGGTGTCGCCCTGGCGGGGCGCTACCTCGACGAGCTGCCGTTCCACGTCTGGGTCCTCTGCGGCGACAGCGAGCTGGCCGAGGGCTCCATCTGGGAGGCGCTCGACAAGGCGGCCCACTACGGCCTCTCGAACCTGACGGCGCTGTTCGATGTCAACCGGCTGGGGCAGCGAGGCCCGACGGAGTTCGGATGGGAGCTGGACGCCTACCGCCGCCGGGTGGAGGCCTTCGGCTGTGCCGCGCTGGAGATCGACGGGCACGACGACGCCGAGATCGACGAGGCCCTCACCGCCGTCCGCGACGCGGACCGCCCGACGGTCATCATCGCTCGCACGGTCAAGGGCAAGGGCTTCTCCGAGCTCGAGGACAAGGAGGGGTGGCACGGCAAGCCCCTCCCCGAGGACATGGCCCAGCGGGCCATCGCCGAGCTCGGAGGCGAGCGTGACCTGCGGTCCGACGGACCCCTCCCGGAGCGGCTCCGGAGCGCGATCGCCCGTCCGGGGAAGGCGACGGTCGAGCTGCCCCGCTACGACAAGGCGGACAAGGTGGCGACTCGCAAGGCCTACGGCGACGCCCTGGTCGCCCTGGGCGCCCGCCCCGAGGTCGTGGCGCTCGACGGCGAGGTCAGCAACTCGACCCACGCCGACGAGTTCAAGAAGGCCTACCCCGATCGTTTCTTCGAGATGTTCATCGCCGAGCAGCAGATGGTGGCGGCCGCGGTCGGCATGAGCGTCCGGGGGTACGTGCCCTTCGCGTCCACCTTCGCTGCGTTCCTGTCGCGGGCCTACGACTTCATCAGGATGGCGGCGATCTCACGAGCCAACATCCGCCTGTCCGGTTCCCACGCCGGCTCGGAGATCGGCGCCGACGGACCGTCGCAGATGGCGCTCGAGGACCTGGCCGCCATGCGGGCGGTGAGCGGGTCGACGGTGCTCTACCCGAGCGACCCCGTCTCGGCGGTGAACCTCGTGAGCCTCATGGCCGACACCGAGGGCATCGTGTACATCCGCACGACCAGAGGCGGCTATCCCGTCCTCTACGGTCCCGACGACCGCTTCGCGATCGGCGGGTCAAAGGTGGTTCGCAGCCACGACGACGACTCGGTCGCCCTCATCGGAGCCGGCGTGACGTTGCACGCCTGCATCGAGGCCGCCGCGACGCTGGAGAAGTCGGGGATCAGGGCGCGGGTGATCGACCTCTACTCGGTGAAGCCCGTCGACGTGGACACACTGCGCGAGGCGGCGCGGGTCACTTCGGGTCGTCTGCTCGTCGTCGAGGACCACTATCCGCAAGGCGGTATCGGAGCCGCGGTCATGGAGGTGCTGTCGAACGAGCCTCACCCCCCACGCATCGCCCATCTGGCCGTCCGGGGCACCCCCGGCTCGGGCACGTCGGCCGAGCTGATGGACTGGGCCGGCATCTCCGCCCGTCACATCGTCGAGGGCGCTCGGGGCCTGGTCACGGCGGGCTGAGCCGGTGGTGTCGGTCAGCGCCCGCACGGTCGGGCCGCTCCCGCCCGTCGAGCGGGTCAGGCCGGGCATCTGGAGCGTCCCCGTCCCCATCCCGAACAACCCGCTGCGCTACGTGCTCGTGTACGTGTTCGAGACCGATGCCGGGCCCTACATCGTGGACGCCGGCTGGAACACCGACGACGCCTTCGAGACCCTGGCCGCCGGACTGTCGCATGCCGGGACCGAGGTGGCCGAGGTGCGGGGGGTGCTCGTCACCCACATCCATCCCGACCACTACGGGTTGGCCGGCCGGGTGAGGGACGCGTCGGGGGCCTGGGTCGCACTGCACCCCGCCGACGCCAAGCTGATCCACGACCGCTACCAGGAGCCCGAGGATCTGCTGGTGCGGGTCGGGGCCATGCTGCGTCGGGTGGGCGCGCCGGCCGAGGAGCTGTCGTCGTTGCAGCGGGCGTCCATGCCCGTCCTGCCCTTTGTCACCGCCGTCGAGCCCGACGTCTTGATCGAGGACGACACCAGGCCCGAGGTGCCTGGGTGGGACCTCCTCGCCATCTGGACCCCCGGCCACTCACCCGGGCACCTGTGCTTCCACGAGCCGCGCTATCAGCTGATGCTCTCCGGCGACCACGTGCTGCCCCGCATCACTCCCAACATCCCGTTCCACCCGCAGGCGGGGGCCGATCCGCTCGGTGACTACCTCGGCTCGCTGGACCGGGTGGCCGCCTTTCCGACCGACGAGGTGCTGCCCGCTCACGAGCACCGTTTCGTCGGGCTCCCGGAGAGGGTGGCCGAGCTGCGGGCCCATCACGAGCAGCGGTTCGCCGAGGTCATCGCCGCCGTCACGCGGGGCGTGACCTCGGCGTGGGACATCGCGTCCCAGATGACGTGGTCGCGGCCGTGGGACCGGATCGGGGGCTTCATGCGCCGGGCGGCGGTGGGGGAGGCCATGGCTCACCTCCGGGCACTCGAGTCACGGGGCGTCCTGCGAGAGGTGAACGGCGAGCCGGCGAGATGGGAGCTCGTCCGGGGTTGACAGGCCTCAGTCCCGGGTCCCGAGGGCCCGGTCCAGGTTGAAGGCGGCGCTGATCAGGGCGAGGTGGGTGAAGGCCTGCGGAAAGTTGCCCAGCGCCTCTCCCGACATCGAGGTCTGCTCGGCGAACAGGCCGACGTGGTTGGCGTACCCGAGCATGCGCTCGAACATGAGCCTGGCCTCCTCCAGGCGGGAACGATCGGCCCGGCCGGCACGGGTGAGGGCCTCCACGAGCCAGAAGGTGCAGATGTTGAACGTGCCCTCCTCTCCGGGAAGGCCGTCCGGACTGGCCAGCAGGTTGTAGCGGTAGACGAGGTTGTTGGCGACGAGCCCGCCGTCCTCCGGCGCCCGGTTGATGGCGTCGAGGGTCTTCAGCATCCTGGGGTCGCTGGGGGAGAGGAAGAACACCAGGGGCATCACCAGGTTGGCGGCGTCGAGGGTCTCACTGTCGTACGACTGCATGAAGGCCTGGTGCTTGTCGCTCCAACCGCGCTCCATGATCTGCTCGTAGATCTCGTCGCGTATCCGGAGCCACCGGTCGCGGTCGGCGGGGAAGGAGCGCTTGTCGGCCAGGCGCAGGCCCCGGTCGACGGCGACCCAGCACATGAGCTTCGAGTAGACGCAGTGCCGGCGGCCGCCGCGCATCTCCCAGATTCCCTCGTCCTCGCGCTGCCAGTTGTCGCACACCCAGTTGACCAGGCGCCGGAGCGACACCCAGAGGTCGTAGGAGATCGCCGATCCGTACTTGTTGTACAGGTAGACCGAGTCCATGAGCTCGCCGTAGATGTCGAGCTGGAGCTGGTCGTAGGCATCGTTGCCCACCCGTACGGGGCGGGATCCGCGGTAGCCGTCGAGGTGGTCGAGCTCCTCCTCGACGAGGCGGTGGCGGCCGTCGAGCCCGTACATGATCTGCAGCGACCCGTCCGGATCGAGCTCCCGGCACCGGGCCTCGAGGAAGGTCATGAACTGCGCCGCCTCCTCGGTGAAGCCGATTCGCAGCAACCCGTAGAGGGTGAAGGCGGCGTCTCGGATCCAGGTGTAGCGATAGTCCCAGTTGCGCGTGCCGCCGAGCTGCTCGGGCAGCGCGCAGGTGGGGGCGGCGACGATCGCGCCGGTCGGGTCGAACGTCAGGAGCTTGAGGGCCAGGGCGGAACGATGGACCATCTCGCGCCACCGGCCCCGGTAGGTGCACTGCGACAGCCAGTGGTGCCAGTAGTCGACCGTGCCCTGCAGAAGCTCGTTCTGCAGGGTGGGTGGGAGGCGGAGGTCGCCCGTTGCCTCCCCGTCGGCCTCGCCCAGGACGAAGGAGGCCTCGTCGCCCTCGTCGAGGCTGAAGTCGGCGACGACCCCTCGCCCGTGGCTCTTGACCGGCACGTCGCTGCCCAGTCCCAGGGTGAGCCCGTCGGAGCGGAAGCGCGCTCCTCCGTCGCCCACCTCGGTCTCATGGCTGGCGCGCGCGAAGTCGAACGCTGGGGTGCACTCCATGTGGAAGGTCATGGTGCCCCGGATGCTCGTCACCCGCCTGACCACGCAACGGCGGTTGCAGCGCGACCCCGGTCTCGGACAGGAACCGGGTGACGAGCACGTTGGAGTCGGGCCAGTAGAGCTGCTTGGTCCGGAAGCCCTCGATCGTGGGCGAGATGGCGAAGCGTCCGCCCTTGTCGTCGTCGAGGATGGCGGCGAACACGCTGGGCGAGTCGAAGTGGGGGAAGCAGAGCCAGTCGATGGACCCGTTGGTCCCCACCAGGGCGGCGGTGCGCATGTCACCGATGACGCCGTAGCTCTCGATCGGTTGATATGCCACAGACGCATCCCCTCGCTCCGTTTGGGGAACGGTACCCTCGCCCCGGTGCAAACTGGCCCCACCACGGGTACGGTGCCCGATCCGGCGGTCGCCGCTGCCCGATTCGCCCTGGATGGGCCGGTCGAGAGCATCGTGCCCCACGGCGAGGGGAACATCAACGCCACGCACCTGGTCACTGTGGTCGGACCGGTGCGCTATCTGCTCCAGCGGCTGAACCCCGAGGTCTTCCCGGATCCGGAGTCGGTGATGGCCAACGTCGCCCTCGTGACGTCGCACCTGCGGAGCCGGCTGGAAGCGGCAGGTCAGGAGGACCTCGACCGCAGGGTCGTGAGACTGGTCCCGACGCGTGACGGGCGGCTCTCGTGGCGGGCGGCCGATGGTGCCGTCTGGCGCTGCCTGTGGTTCGTGGAGCGGACCCGCAGCGAGGCCACCCTCGGCTCGGACGCGCAGGCGTTCGAGGCCGGCCGGGCCTTCGGAGAGCTCCACCGTCTGCTGGTCGACCTCGACCCGGCGTTGCTGAGCGAGACGATCCCGGGGTTTCACCACCCCGAGCAGCGGCTGTCGAGCTTCGAACGCGTGCTGCGCGTCGACCCCGCTGGACGGGCGGCGGTCGTGGCCGACGAGGTCGCCTTTGTGCTCGAGAACCGTCATCTCACAGAGGCTGGGCGGAGCCTGGCCGGGCCCGACGTCCCGACCCGCGTGGCCCACAACGACGCCAAGGTCGACAACCTCCTCTTCGACGACGACTCCGGCCGAGCCATCTGCGTCACCGACCTCGACACGATCATGCCGGGCCCGATCCTCTGGGACGTCGGTGACCTGCTCCGCACCGCCGCCTGCCCCGTTCGGGAGGACGAGCCCGACATCGACCGCGTGAGGATGGACCTGGGCCGGGCCCGGGCGATGCTGACGGGCTACCACCAGGAGGCCGCCGGGTGGATCAGCCAGCCCGAGGTGGCGCTGCTCTCGCTGGCCGGCGGCGTGCTGGTGTACGAACAGGCGATGCGATTTCTCACCGACTATCTGGCCGGCGACGTCTACTTCCGGACGTTCCGGCCCGGCCAGAACCTCGACCGGAGCCGGGTGCAGGTGCGGCTCCTGGCATCGATGCTCGAGCAGATGCCGCGCCTCGACGACATCGTGGCCGGCCTCTGGAGGAACGCGTGACCTCGCTGCCGCTCGACCGGCTCGGCGCCGGGGAGCTGGCTGCCATCGCCGAGCTGTGCCGGCGGGGCGTGTCGGACCCTCCCGCGGCGGACGAGCTGGAGGGTGCGCTGTTCGCGCCGGACCAGCCGGCGACGGTGCGCGGCGACCCCGACGTCGGAGTCGTGGCGACCGTGGAAGGCGAGGGTGGGGGCTACGTGCGGCTCCTGGTCGTCGATCCCTCTGTCCGCGGACGTGGACACGGGCACGCGCTCATCGAAGCTGCCGAGGCCGATCTGGCCGGGACGAAGTCGGTGACGGTCGGGGCGGACGCTCCGTACTTCCTCTTTCCGGGCGTGGAGACGACCCAGACGGCGATGCTCAGCCTGCTCGAGCGTCACCACTACAACCGGGCCGAGGCCAACTTCAACATGGCCGTGGACCTGGACGCACTACACCCGGATCCTGGCGGCACGGATCTGGCCGAGGCCGGCGACCGGGCGGAGATGGCCGGCTGGCTGGAGACGTACTGGCCGAACTGGGCGGCCGAGGCCCTGCGCGCCCTCGACAAGGGCACGCTCGTCGTGTCCCACGACGACGAGGGAATCACCGGCTTCTGCGCCTATGACGTCAACCGCCGGGGACTGCTGGGTCCGGTCGCCGTGCGCCACGACCTCGTCGGCAAAGGCGCGGGAGAACCGCTCGTGCTGGGGGCCCTGCACCGGATGCGGGCCGCCGGACGCCACCGCGCCGAGGTCGTGTGGGTCGGACCCATCGTCCCCTACGCCCGAGTCGGCGGCACGGTGAGCCGGGTGTTCTTCGTGTACCGCAAGAAGTTGGGGGACGATCGGTGAACCTGCTCCCGCGGCCGCGCCACCTCGACCTCGGAGACGCGCTCGTGTCCGCCCGCCCGCCGGTCGCAACCCTCCACCGGTCGTTGCCCGCTCAGGGCTACGAGCTGCGGATCGACGCAGATGGCGTCCAGCTCCGGGGCGGCGACGACGCCGGCCTCTTCTACGGTCGGGCGACCCTCGACCAGCTCGCTCGCCTGCACGACGACCGGCTCCCCGTCGGCACGGTCCGCGACTGGCCAGACTTTCCCGTGCGGGGAGTCATGCTCGACATCTCCCGGGACAAGGTCCCGACCATGCACACCCTTGAGACACTGATCGACCGGCTTGCGTCCTGGAAGGTCAACCAGGTCCAGCTGTACTTCGAGCACACCTTCGCCTACCGGGACCACGAGGAGGTCTGGGGACGCGCCAGCCCGCTCACCGCCGAGGAGGTGACCCGGCTCGACGAGTTCTGCCGGGCCCGCCACGTCGAGCTCGTCCCCAATCAGAACTGCCTGGGTCACATGGGCCGGTGGCTGGCCCACGAACGGTACCGGCAGATGGCCATCGCACCCGACGGCTGGCCCGACGCTCGCGGCCATCTGCACGCGCCGACGACGATCGACCCGGCCAAGCCGGCATCGCTGGCACTGGTGCGCGACCTGCTCGCCGAGTTGCTGGCCTGCTTCAGCAGCGGGCGCGTACAGGTCGGGCTGGACGAGCCGTGGGAGCTCCCGCTTCCTGAACGGCTCGATGACTACGTGGGCTGGGTGCATACCTTGCGGGGCGTTCCCGAGCTGAACGGTCGCGAGATGCTGATATGGGGGGACATCCTCGCCAACCATCCGAAGGCGCGAGCCCAGCTCCCCGACGGCGTGACGGTGTGCGAGTGGGGCTACGAGGACTGGCATCCGTTCGGCGACCGCATGGCGGCGCTCACGGACGCGGGGGTGCCGCACTTGGTGTGCCCCGGCACATCGAGCTGGCTCAGCATCCTCGGCCGTGTGACGAACATGACGGGCAACTGCCGGGTGGCAGCCGACGCGGGGCTCGCCAACGGCTCCCGTGGGTTCCTCACGACCGATTGGGGCGACATGGGCCATCTCCAGTACCTGCCGGTGAGCGAGCCGGGGTTCGTCTACGCCGCCGCCGTGTCGTGGTGTCTCGATGCCAATGCCGACCTCGACCTCGCCGCCGCCCTCGATGTCCACGCCTTCGACGACCACACGGGCGAGCTGGGCGGCGCCCTCCTCGCCCTCGGCGACGCCCATCGGGACATCGCCCCGCAGTTCCCCAACGTCTCGGTCCTCGTCCTCCACCTTTACTACCCCCAGCTCCAGCTCGACCGCGGGGTCAGCGCCGGCATGACCATCGAAGACCTGCAGGGCGTCGAGGAGCGATTGGCGACGGCGATCGCGCAGCTGAGACGTGCTCGGCCGCGACGACCAGATGGCGACCTCGTCAAAGACGAGCTGCGTACCGCAGCCGAGCTGGTCGCCCTGCTCTGCCGAGACGCCAGAGCGCGCCTCGACCAAGACGGATGGCTGTCGTCGGTGCCTGCGCGCAAACGCGCCGAGCTCGCTGCAGATCTCGCGCCCCTCATGGAGCACCATCGCGAGCTGTGGCTTGCGCGTAACCGCCCAGGCGGCCTGGACGACAGCGTGGCGTGGCTGGACCACCTCCACGAGTGCTACGAGACCGGCGTCACCGACAGGTCGTGGGGCCGCATCTAGAGGGAGTGACACCTGGGCTGGGCCCCATTTCGTAGAACTGGGGGCCAGCCGAGGTGTCACTCCCTCACCGCCCGCTACGGCCGCCAGCGTCGCACCACGGCCGTCTGGCTGGCGGTGCCGAGCAGGGTGCCGTCCTCGGCCCAGAGGTGGACGAGCCCGTGGCCGTAGCCGTCGGTCACGGCCTGGACGCGGATGTCGAGGTGCACCCATTCGGTCGGCACGCGCCGGGCGACGCGGATCGTGTTGTCGAGGCTCGTGCCGCCCGCCCATCGGCCGAGTGCCTGGCTGATCCCGAACGGCACGAAGTCCCCCAGGATCGCCAGCGTCGTGGTGCTCGACGCCAGCCCGTCGAGGCGGGCCCAGAGTGAGCAGCGGCCGTCGGCGCTCGGTCCCTCGAGCTCGTCGAGGGGTCGGGCGTCGGCCAGGCGGAGGGTGAGCCGCTGCATGATCGAGGCCGCGTGCCGGTCCTCGAGCACCCGCGGTGGGCATTCCTCGGGAGGCGGGACGGGCGGTCGAGCCGCCCACTGCCCCTGGAGCTCCGAAGGGCGGACGCCGAGGGCGGCGTTGACGGTGAAGATCTCTTCGTCGCCGACCCTGCCGATAGCGCGGGCCTGGCTCGTCTGGTGGCCCTCGACCATGGCCACGACTTCGATGCTCACGGACGCGGGAGGACGGGCGAACGAAAGGTACTGCGCCGTCGCCCAGATCGTCGGCCGGCCCGTGGTGGCCTCCATCGCCTCCATGGCCGCGGCCAGCCCGCAGCCGCCGAAGAGCGCGCCGCCACCGCTCAGTACCGCGGGCACCACCGGGAGGTTCCAGCGGTTGGGGTCGTCGGTCGGCTGGAGGCCGAGGAACTGCGGTCCGTCCATCGAGCGGCGACTCTAGAGGTGGGCGGCGACGAGGCCGGCCATGGCCCGGGCACCGGCGGCTTCGAGGTGGACGCCATCAGGGGCGAACCACGACGGCTGGTTGGTGCTCAGCGCGTACCAGTCGGCCAGGACGGCTCCCGGGTAGCGGGCCACGCCGTCGCGCAGCGTGGCGTTGGTCTCGTCCTGCCATGGCCTCGGCAGGCGCAGGTTGACGAACACGACGCGCTTGGCTCCGGCCACGGCGCGCATCATGGCGTCGAACTGTGCGGGCGTCACACCGCCGTTCGCTCCCAGGGCGACCACCACCTCCGGACCGAGACGCCCGGCGAGGTTCAGCTGGGCGACGATCGTCACGCCGGTGCTCCAGGGCCGGCTCACGGCGCCGTTCACCGAGATGCCCGGCACCAGCTGGTCGAGGTACGGCTGCATGTCGATCGTCAGTGAGTCGCCGACCGCCGTGACGGGAAGGCCCAGGTGGGCCGGGGGCCCCGGGGGAGGAGCGGAGGTGGACGGAGGTGGAGGGGCTGAGGTGGGAACCGGCGCCGTGGTCGCGGGCACCGTCGTCGCGGGCACGAGCTGCGCAGGGGGGAGCGTCTGGTGATGGGCGTCGCTGCCGCTTCTCAGCCGCAGGGCCTCGAGACCCCCCGCCACCAGGATGGCGAGGGTGAGACCGATAGCTAGCGGGCGCAGCGCCATGGAGTGCCGGGCCCGGCGACGCTCGTCGTTGTCGTCCAAACCGGACCCAACGCTATCCCCGCTCAGTAGAGCGGGGACCAGCTGCTCGTGCGCAGCAGCCTGCTCTCCCACTGGTCGCGGTAGGCGAGGGCGTCGTGCATGAAGGTGCCGGGCCGCCGGTACTGCGGGGCGGTCTCGTGGGCCAGGAGGGCCAGAAGGCGGTCGTGGTCCACCACCTTCTGCATCAGGATCGCCTCGGGCCGGTGCCCGGCCCCGTGGGCCACCTGGAAGCTGGCCTGGATGTCGAGCAGCCGCTCTCCGGGCGGCCGGTCCATGATGGCCGGGTAGTAGGTCCGGCCCCAGAACTCCACGTACTCCCCGAGGGGAGCCGAGGGCCAACCCGTGTCCTCCATGTAGAGGCTGAGCTCGTGAGTCGCACCGTCGGCGGGCACCGCGGCCAGGTCGACCTCCTGCATGTCCGACCACGGCACCGGCACGAGCAGCTTGGCGTCGACGGTGTGTCGCATGCGGTCCTGGTCGGCGACCAAGGCGGTGAGGTCCCCGTCCTGCACCCGCCGGGCCATCCGTTCCCACGCCGCGCCGTCACGGATGGCCGTGATCGTGATCACGGTGTAGGAGGGTCCGGCGCCGTGCGCCTGGTTGAGGTACCAGAGCAGGCATCCTCTTCGGCCCCCCTGACCTTGTGCAGCTCATGCAGGAACAGCATCACGGGCTCCTCTCGGGGGACTCGGCCCGATCGGCGATCAACGCGGCGAGCACCCGGCGCCGCACCTTGCCGAGGTCGTCGTACGGAAGCCGGTCGACCAGCACGAGTGTGTCGGGCACCTTGAACCGGGCCAGGTGCTGGCCGCAGTAGGCCCGCAGATCGTCGGGGGTGACCGTGTCGCGCGCCACCACGGCAGCCCCCACGCGCTCGCCCAGGTCGGAGTCGGGGAGGGCGGCGACGGCGGCGTCCGCGACGGCGGGATGGGCGCGGAGCACCGTCTCCACCTCGACGGGCCCGAGCTTCTCGCCGCCCCGGTTGATGGTGTCGGAGAGCCGTCCGACGGGGAAGACGTACCCGTCGGCGTCCAGCCTGGCCAGGTCGCCAGTTCGCAGCCAACCGGGGCGCACGTTGTGGGCCGACTGCACCCAGAGCTCGCCGGGCTCCCCCTCGGGCACCTCGTCACCCGACCCGGGATCGACGACACGCAGCTCGACACCGGGCAGGGCCCGGCCGACCGAGGTGCGGCGAACGGGATGGCGGTGGTCGTCGGCCGACAGGGCGGTGTAGGCACCGAGCGTCTCGGTCTGGCCGAACACGTTCGAGAAGGCGACGTGGGGCATGGCCTCGGTCGCCCGGACGACGAGCTCCGGGGGCGCAGGTGCGGCGCCGTAGGCGACGCTGCGAAGCGAGCTCAGGTCGGACCGGGCGAAACGGGGGTGATCGAGTATCCGCCCGAGCATCGTCGGGACCAGGAAGACGGCGTCCACCCGGTGGCGCTCGACGAGCTCGAGCCACTCACCCGCGTCGAACCGGGGCTCGATGACGGTGGTGTGCCCCGAGTACAGGCTCATCAGCAGCCCGAGCAGGCCCCCGACGTGGAACATCGGGACGCACATGAGGCGGACGGTGAGCGGGGCCTTGGCGTCGAAGGGACCGCACCACGAACGGATCCGGCCCGTGAGGGTCGCATGCGACATCGGAACGGCTTTGGGCAGGCCCGTGGTCCCGCTGGTGAAGAGCACGAGTGCCTCATCGTCGCCGTCACCGACGGGCTCGGGCGCCGTGACCGCCGCCCCCGGGGACAGGTCGGCCTCGGTGAGCACCGTGCCAGGAGGGCCGAGCGCCGTGCGCAGTGCGTCGGCGTGACGGCCGTCGCTCACGCCGACTCCAGCCAGTCCGGCCAGCTGCGCCAGCTGGCGCAGCTCCTCGGCGGTGAGCTGTGGGTTGAGCGCGGCACCGGCCGCGCCCAGCCGGGCGGCGGCCAGGATGGCAGCCAGTGTCAGCGGATGGCTGGTGGCGACGACCGGCACCCGCTCGCCGGGACGGGCGCTCTCGGCGGCGAGGCGGTCGGCGCTGGCGACCACCGCCTCGCCGAGGTCGGCGTACGTCCAGGTGTCGTCGCCGAGGACGACCGCGGCCCGCTTCGGGCAACCGACGGCGGGCGCGTCCAGGATCGAGGCGAGGTTCACGGTCTCGGAGTATCGCCGACCCGGTGATCACTTGCGTTCCACATCAGGTCGACGGTGGTCGTGGGGCCGGCTGCCGGCAACGCCCATTTCGACAAGATGTGGAACCCGCGGACGTTGCCAACGGCACCCGGCTCCGGCGGGCTCACCAGACCACGAGCTCGTCGTCCTGGACGTCGACCACGACCGACTCCCGGTCGTTGTAGCGACCTTCGAGGAGGCCGACGGCAAGACGGTCGCCGATCGCTCGCTGGATGAGCCGCTTGAGCGGCCGGGCCCCGTAGACGGGGTCGTAACCCCGGCGGGCCAGCCAGGAACGGGCCGGCTCGGTCACCTCCAGGCTGAGGCGGCGGTCGGCCAGGCGGCGGTCGAGCTGGCGGAGCTGGATGTCCACGATCTTCTCGATGTCGGCCTCGGTGAGGGCCCGGAAGCGCACGATCTCGTCGATCCGGTTGATGAACTCGGGCTTGAAGAAGTCCTCCGGTCGTCCCTGCAGGTTGGAGGTCATGATCAGCACGGCGTTGGAGAAGTCGACCGTGCGGCCCTGTCCGTCGGTCAACCGGCCGTCGTCGAGTACCTGGAGCAGCACGTTGAACACGTCGGAGTGCGCCTTCTCGATCTCGTCCAGCAGCACGACCGCGTACGGACGCCGACGGACGGCCTCGGTCAGCTGGCCACCTTCGTCGTAGCCGACGTAGCCGGGCGGCGCCCCGATCAGACGGGCGACCGTGTGCTTCTCCTGGTACTCGCCCATGTCGATGCGGACCATGGCCCGCTCGTCGTCGAACAGGAAGTCGGCCAGGGTACGGGCCAGCTCGGTCTTGCCCACCCCGGTGGGACCCAGGAACAGGAACGAGCCGATGGGCCGGTTGGGGTCCGACAGGCCCGAGCGTGATCGGCGGATGGCGTTGGCCACGACCGACACGGCCTCCTCCTGGCCCACCACCCGCTGGTGGAGGACGTCCTCCATGCGCACGAGCTTGGCGACCTCGCCCTCCATGAGCCGCGACACGGGCACACCGGTCCAGCGGCTCACGACCTCGGCGACGTCTTCCTCGTCGACCTCCTCCTTGAGCATCTTCTGGTGGGACTGGAGCTCGGACAGGGCCTTGGTGGCCTCGTCGACGCGGGCCTCCAGCTCGGGCAGCTGGCCGTAGCGGATCTCGGCCGCGTGGGCCAGGTCACCCTCGCGCTCGAAGCGCTCGGTCTCGGCCCGACGGGCCTCGAGGTCCTCCTTGAGGGCCCGGATCGTGCCGATGGCCTCCTTCTCGGACTCCCAGTGGGCGCGCATGCCGTCGACCTGCTCGGAGAGATTGGCCAGCTCCTCGTCCAGTCGGGCCAGGCGCTCCTTGGACGCATCGTCCGTCTCCTTGGCCAGCGCCACCCGCTCGATCTCGAGCTGGCGCATGCGCCGCTCGACGACGTCGATCTCCGTTGGCATCGAGTCGATCTCGATGCGGAGCCGCGACGCCGCCTCGTCGACGAGGTCGATGGCCTGGTCGGGCAGGAAGCGCCCGGTCACATAGCGGTCGGAGAGGACCGCGGCGGCGACGAGGGCGGCGTCCTGGATGCGGACGCCGTGGTGGACCTCGTAGCGCTCCTTCAGGCCGCGCAGGATGGCGATGGTGTCCTCGACGGTCGGTTGGCCCACGTAGACCGGCTGGAACCGCCGCTCCAGTGCGGCGTCCTTCTCGATGCGCTTGCGGTACTCGTCGAGGGTCGTGGCCCCGATCATTCTCAGCTCACCCCGGGCCAGCATGGGCTTGATCATGTTGCCGGCGTCCATGGCCCCCTCGGCCGCGCCAGCGCCCACGATGGTGTGCAGCTCGTCGATGAAGGTGATGACCTCGCCCTCGGAGTCGGCGATCTCCTTCAGGACAGCCTTGAGCCGCTCCTCGAACTCGCCCCGGTACTTGGCGCCGGCGACCATCGAGGACAGGTCGAGCGCCACGAGGCGCTTGTTCTTCAGGCTCTCGGGAACGTCGCCTTCGACGATGCGCCGAGCCAGCCCCTCGACGATGGCGGTCTTGCCCACCCCGGGCTCGCCGATGAGCACCGGGTTGTTCTTGGTGCGCCGGGAGAGGACCTGGATGACCCGACGGATCTCCTCGTCGCGGCCGATCACGGGGTCGAGCTTCTGGCGGCGGGCCTCCTCGGTCAGGTCCCGGCCGTAGCGCTCCAGGGCCTGGTAGGTCTCCTCGGGCTCCTGGGAGGTGACCCGGTGGCTGCCCCGGACCTCGCGCAGGGCCGAGAGCAGGGCGTCCCTCGTGGTGCCCAGCCGGTCGGCCATGGCGAGCAGCAGGTGCTCGGTGGACAGGTACTCGTCGCCCAGCTCGGTCCGGGCGGCGTCGGCCGCCTCCATGACCTCCCGCAGGGCCCGTCCCATCTGGGCCTCGCCGCCGTAGGCCCGGGGCAGGCGGGACAGCGCCTCCTCGACCTGGTTGCGCACGGTGAGGGGCGCCACGCCCACACGCTGGAGGATGGGCAGCACGACGCCTTCGGACTGTCCCACCAGGGCGGCCAGCAGGTGGTCGGGTGTGACCTCGGCGTTGTTGCGCTCGCGCGCCAGCCCCACGGCGGCCTGGAAGGCCTCCTGGGTCTTGATCGTCCAGCGATTGGGATCGAACGCCATCGCCATGGCCAGCTCACCTCCTAGTTGTCTACATCACCATAGTAAATATTGAGTCACCTATTGACAACTCTGGGTCAGGTGACGGTATTCCGGCTGGTGGGGAGGCCGGGGACACCCTGTTCCCGCTGGACGCCCAGCGAGTTGAGGGTGAAGGCGAGGAGGGTGTAGTGGCCGACCAGCATGGGCACCTCGATGAGCTGACGGTCGTCGTACCGCTCCCGCAGCCGGGCCCAGGTGCCGTCGCTGATGACCGAGCCGCGGTGGAGCTCGTCGGCGGCCTGGAGGAGGGCGGCGTCGAAGGGCGCCAGCCCCGGTGCCGCCGGCCCGTCGACCACTCGGTCGATCTCGTCGCCCAGGCCCGCCTCGCGGGCGATCCGTAGGTGCTGTCCCCACTCGTACTCGCAGCCGTTGTTCCACGCCGTGCGCAGGATCAGCAGCTCGCGGTCGCGAGCTGGCAGGGTGCCCGCCAGCAGCAGCGTGCCGCCGAAGGGCGACCAGCGGCGGAACAGCTTGGGGTGGCGGACGAGCGTGGTGAAGATGTTGAGGTCGGCGCCGAGAGCGCCCATGTCGTCCAGCAGGCTCTGGGCCGCCTCGTCGCGGTCGGCAGGACCGAGCGGGGGGATCCTCGGGTGATCCGGAATGGTCGTCATAGGTCCGTCAGTCTCGCGGATCGACTAGAAGAGTGACATGGCCAGTGACCGACCCAAGGGCGTGCGAGCGACGATCACCCGAGGGATCGTGCGCGTGCCCTTCCTGCGCCGGCTCTACGTACGGCGGATGCTGAAGTTCCTCGAGCGCTCCAAGCGCAAGAAGCGCGCCCTGCCCAAAGAGCTGGCCGAGCTGGATATCGCCATGTCCAAGGTGCCCAAGGACCGGCGGATGGCCATGCTCGAGTCGGCCCTCACCGAAGGCGCCCAGGGCGGTGCGAGCCGCCAGATGCGACGTGCCGCGGATCGCCAGAAGCGCCAGAGCGGTCGGGGTGGCCCGCGCCGGCGACCCGGTGCCGTGAAGCAGGGCGGCGCCGGTCCGGCCGGCCCCCCTCCCGGCGGCCAGCAGACCCGACGCCGCTAAGGCGAGGACCGGGGCTGATCCTCGGCCAGCTGGTCGGGATCGAGCTTGGTGGCCATGACGGCGCGGAGCCGGTCGAGCGTCGATCTGTCCGTGACCTTTGTCCCGTCCTGGTGCCGGACGTAGAAGGCGTCGACGACCTCGTGGCCGAGCGTGCTCAGCCGGGCCGAGGTGATGTCCAGGCCGCAGGCGAGGAGCGCCCTGGTGATCCGGTAGAGCAGGCCGATGGCGTTCGGCGCCCGGATCTCCACCACGGTGGCCACGGCGGACGCCTCGTTGTCGATGAGCACCGCGAACGGGGCGGGTCTCCCGGCGGCGGGCCGGCGGGCGCGCCCGTACGTGCGGGCCCGCTCGGCCAGGCGGGCGTCGAGGGGCAGCCGCCCGGCGAGGACCGAGTCGAGATCACGCTCGACACGAGTCCAGTCCGGTGACCGGCCGAGGGTGGGGTCGACCTCCAGGACCTCCACGGCCATGCCGGCTTCGTCGGACCCGGCCACCGCCGAGCGCACGTCGAGGCCGTGGAGGGCGAGCGTTCCGGCCACGGCAGCCATCAGGCCGGGACGGTCGGGGGCCACGACGGTCACCGTCGAGCCGTCGGCGACCAGGGCCAGCCGGCGGGCAGCCATGAGCCGGAGGTGGTCGGCCGAGGGGAGCGCGGGTGGGGGCTCGGGCCCCTCGCCGGCCAGCCGGCGCTCGGTCCGGTGGACCAGGGCGGAGACGAGCCCCGCCTTCCACGGCCCCCAGGCCGCGGGCCCCGTGGCGAGCCCGTCCGCCTCGCTGAGCGCAGCGAGCAGGTGGAGGGTCGAACGGTCTCCGACGGCGTCGGCGACGAGGCGGATCGTCTCGGGGTCGTCGAGGTCCCGGCGCGTCGCCGTATCGGGGAGCAGGAGGTGATGCCGAACGAGGGCCACGAGGGTCTCGGTGTCTCCCGAAGAAAAGCCCAGCCGCGGGGCGAGCGAGGCAACCACCTCCATGCCCGCCTCGGTGTGGTCACCTGGGTGGCCCTTGCCGATGTCGTGGAGGAACGCGCCCATCAGCAGAAGGTCCGGTCGCGTCACCCGCCGGACGAGGGGCGCCGCCTGAGCGGCGGCTTCGAGCAGGTGCCGGTCGACGGTGAAGCGGTGGTAGGCGTTGCGCTGGGGCTTGTTGCGCACCGCCGCCCACTCGGGCAGGAGCCGGACGAGGATGCCGTGCTGGTCGAGGGTCTCGATGGCGGGGACCGCCGCAGCGCCGGAGCCGAGCACGGCGATCAGTGCCTGGCGGGCCCCCTCGGGCCACGGGTCACCGGGGGCCGATGCCTCGCGGGCCAGCCGGTCGAGCGCGGCTCTGGTCAGCGGCACGCCCAGCCGGGCCGACGCCTCTGCCGCCCGGAGGGCCAGCGACGGGTCGCCCGCGGGGTCGGCGTCGGGGGTCAGCGCGACCTCGCCGTCGCGGAGGGCGAGGCCGTCGCCGATGGGTCGATCGCCCCCGGCGCCGCGGCCCTTGGGGCCCCGGAGCCATGACCCGATGCGACGCCACCCGTCGTCGCTCGCCCACGCCACCGCCCGCCCGGCCTCGGCGACCCGGGCCATCAGCTCGTCGGCGTCCCCCAGGTCCATGGCCGCGGCGACGCCGTCCTGGTCCTGGAGCAGGAGGCGATCCGACGGACGGGCGGCGCGACGGTGGAGCTCGACGCGCACCGTCACCAGGAGGTCGGTGGCTGCGGCCAGCTGGGGGCTGCTCACGATCTCGTCGAGCACGGGAGCGGCCAGGGCCGCGGCGCGCAACGCATGCACGTCGCGCAATCCTCCGTGCGCCTCCTTGAGGTCGGGCTCGAGGAGGAAGGCGACCGATCCGTGGCTGTCGTGACGCTCGGTGACGGCGGCGGCCAGGATCGGCAGCCAGCGGCCGGCGCGCTTTCGCCAGAGCTTGTGGATCCGGTCCCGTATGGGCTCGGCGATGGCGGCGTCGCCAGCGACGAAGCGGGCGTCGAGCAGTCCGAGGGCCGCCCGCAGGTCGTCTTCGGCCACCGCCACCACCTGCTTGGGAGTGCGGACGCTGTGGTCGAGGTGGATGCCCTGGTCCCACACGGGGTACCAGAGGGCGTTGGCGATCGCCCCCACCTCGCGTCGCCCGTTGTGCAGGAGGATGACGTCGAGGTCGCTGCCGGGCGCCAGCTCTCCCCGTCCGTAGCCGCCGGCGGCCAACAGGGCCAGGCCGTCGTCGCGTCCTTCCGTCGCGCCGCGCAGCAGGTGGGCCAGCCAGTCGTCGGCCTCGGCCGCGTAGGCCCGACAGAGCTCGCTGCCCGTCAGTCCCGGCTGGGCGAGCAACGCGGCGCGTCGGGCCTTGAGCGAGACCGTCTCGTCGGGCACGTCAGCGGTCAATCAGCACCCCGGGATTGAGGATCCACGCCGGATCGAGGACCCCTTTCGCCGCTCGGAGGGCGGCGGCGAAGAGCTCCGGTCGCTGCTGGTCGTACCACGCCCGGTGGTCGCGTCCGACGGCGTGGTGGTGGGTGATGGTGCCCCCGTGGGCGAGGACGGCGTCGCTGGCCGCCTCCTTGACCTCCCGCCACTGCGCGATCTGGTCGCCGTGGCGACTGGGCGCCAGCACCGTGAAGTAGGGCGCTGGGCCGTCGGGGTACACGTGGGTGAAGCGGCAGGTCACGGTGCCGCCGCCGCACACCCGTGCGAGCGCCGAGGTGACCGTCTCGACGACGCCGGCGTGCAGGGCATCGAAGCCAGCCCAGGTGACGGCCGTCTCGAAGGTCTCTGCGATGCAGCCGAGGGCGACCATGGCGTCGCGCCCGTAGGGCGCCCGGAGGAACGCCGAACGCCACGCGCCCGCAGCACCCTCGCTCGACGACGCCCGTATCCCGTCCGGCACCGATCCTCCGTGGTCGGCGCAGCACTCGACCGCCCGCGAGATCCACGCCTCGAGAGGGTGGTCGGCGGACTCGAAGCCGAGGACGAGCAGGGCGCTGCCGTCGCTGACGCCCGCCGACGTGGCCGCTTCCTGTTGATCGAGCAGCCGGCAGTTCGTGGGGAACAGGCCGGCCTGGGCGACGGCGCGGGCGGCGGCCACGCCGGCCTCGGGCGACTCGAACCGCACGCCCGCCGAAGCTCGGAACCGGGGGCGGTCCTGGATCCGCATCCACGCCTCCGTGATCACGCCGAGGATGCCCTCCGAACCAAGGAGGAGGCGGTCGGGCGAGGGCCCCGCTCCCGAGCCCGGCAGTCGGCGCGTCTCGATCACCCCGGCCGGGGTCACGGCTCGCAGCGACTCCACCAGATCGTCGATGTGGGTGTAGTTGGTGGCGTAGTGGCCGCCCGACCTGGTGGCCAGCCAGCCCCCGAGACTGCTGTGCTCGAAGGACTGTGGGAAGTGGCGGAGCGTGTAGCCGTGCGGCCGGAGCTGGTCCTCCAGCGCCGGACCGAGCGTCCCGGCCTGGATCCGGGCCGCTCGGGACACGGGGTCGATCTCGACGACCTTGTCGAGCCGCCCGAGATCGATCGACACCACCCCGCTGAACGTGTCGCCGGGGTCGCACTCGATGCCCCCGACGACCGAGGAGCCGCCGCCGTAGGGGACCGCAGCCAGACCCTCGCTTCCACACCAGTCGAGGATCTCGGCGACGTCCTGCTCGCGGCGGGGGTGGGCCACGACGTCGGGCGGGTGCTCGAGCTCGCCGTGGAACGCCCGCACCACGTCGCGGAAGGACTTGCCGTAGGTGTGAGCGGCGCGGTCGTAGGAGGCGTCGGTGCACATCGGGGCCAGAGATGCCGGGGCGCGGACGCGGGAGGGGGGTAGCTCGATCTGTTCGAGCAGCGGCGCTGGCGCGGGCTCGAGGTCGTCTCGGGCCAACGCGGCCGCCAGCGCCTTGGCCAGCGCACGCACCTGGGCGTCGTCAAGGGCCTGGTCCTCCCAACCCCACCCCCACCACGACCGGCGCCGCTCGCCCACGGAGTCGGACCCTACTGCTCTAGATTGGCATTGGCGCCGGTGAGCCGGCCCCGACGTCATGACGATCCTTCTTGTGCGCCACGCCAAAGCCTCCAACCGCTACCGGTGGGAGGGCGACGACCGGCTCCGCCCGCTGACCAAGAAGGGACGAGAGCAGGCCCGCCTGTTGGTCGACGTGCTGGCGCCGCTCGCTCCCGAGCGGGTCCTGTCCAGCCCCTACACCCGCTGCGTGCAGACGGTGGAGCCCCTGGCCGAGACCCTGAGCCTGCCGGTCGAACGCACCGAGGCGCTGGCCGAGGGCCACACACCGTCGGCCCTGCACCTCCTGAGGTCGCTGTCGGATCAGAGCGTGGTCACGTGTGGCCACGGAGACGTCATACCGGAGATCCTCTGGGCGCTCGGGGACCGGGACGGGCTCAAGCTGCCTCCCGACCTGCGGTGGGCGAAGGGATCGACCTGGTTGCTCGAAGGAGCGGGCGGGCGGTTCAGCAGCGCCGAGTACCTGCCGCCCGGTCGGGCGGCCTCCTAGCCTCCTAGGCCGACGCGGCTCGGCGGCGCGCCTGCTCCACCTCCTCCTCGGCTGTCGCAGCGCCCTCCCAACCCTGGACCGTCGTCGCCTTGCCTGGCTCGATCTGCTTGTAGACGTCGAAGAAGTGCCAGATCTCCTCGAGCAGGAACGGAGGCAGGTCGCCGATGTCGTGCACCGACTGCCATCTCGGGTCGGTCGCCGGCACGCTGAGCACCTTTGTGTCCCGGCCCTTCTCGTCGCTCATCTGGAAGGCGCCGACCGGCCGGGCGCGGATGTGACAGCCGGGGAAGGTGGGCTCGTCGCCGAGGACGAGGACGTCGATCGGATCGCCGTCGTCCGCCAGGGTGTCCGGAACGTAGCCGTAGTCGGCCGGGTACTGCGTTGCCGTGAAGAGCAGCCGGTCGAGCCAGATGACCCCGGTGTCGTGGTCGGCCTCGTACTTGTTGCGCGAGCCCTTTGGTATCTCGATGACCGCGACGATCTCCATGGACCGATGGTACGGGAGCGGACGCTCAGGCTCGGTGAGCCTCCGGTTGCAACCACGCCGCGCCGACCACACGACGCCCGGTGTGGATCCCCATTGCCGCGCTCAGCTCGACCACGTGGTCGACCCGGCCGAGGCGCCGCTCCAAGCTCTCGGCCAGGTCGCGACAGTCGGCATGGAAGATCGCCGAGCGATCCGACGCGGGGCCGCCGCCTGTCGCCCACTCGCGCTGGATCCGGGCCAAGGCCGCTCCGGTGTCCCTCGGGCTGGCGAGCGGATGCACGGCGCCGAACCGCATGCGGAACACGGGGCGGACGCCGAGTCGGCCGGCGACGTCGAGGGCGACAGACGGGACTCGACCGCTGCGGCGGATGGGCCCGAGGCTCTCGAGCGAAGCCACCAGATCGACCCGCGCCGACGCCTGCTCCATGGCGCTGACCGTCTCCGCTGGCGAGGCTCCGGCCGACGCCGCCTCGGCACCGGTGAGCACGACCAGCCCGTGACCGGCCGCAGCGGTACGGGAGTCGACGACGGTCACGTGGGGACCGGCCATCTCCGCCGCCAGGCGGGCATTGCGGTACATCGTGGTGAACTCGGCCGCCGGGGTGACCACGATGACCGACCGGGCACCGATCTCCTCGATGGCCGCGAAGTACTCTACGACCGACGGGGGGCTCGACTTGACGGGCTCGTCGCGTTCGAGCGCGCGGTAGACGCCGCTCGCCAGTCGGTCGACTCCGTCGAGGAAGTCGGCGTCGGGCAGATGGACGGTGATGGGAAGGACGCGGATGCCGAGCGCGTGGGCGAGCCCAGGTGGCAAGCAGGCGCTGGAGTCTGCGACGAGCGCGATGTCGTGCATGGGGTGGCTCACCCTACCCAGGAGCCGCCGCACTCCGCAGCTTGCGCAAGCGGCCGCTCGCGGGGGCGAGGGGCGATGATCACCCGGGAGCGCTACACGATGGGGGAGCTGGTCGAGCGGACCGGGACGACCCCCGCCACGGTCCGCCACTACCTCGACCTCGGCCTGCTGCCCCGCCCGCACCGGGTCGCCGCCAACAGGTATCTCTACGACTCGCGGCACGAGCAGGCCATCCGCTTGATCCGCCTGTTGCAGGAGCGTCGCCAGCTTCCGCTGTCGCAGATCCGACGTCTGCTTCCCGAGCTGCTCCGGATCCCGGGGGAGCAGGCGTTCCACCCCGAGATGTGGGACGAGACCGTGGAGGTCCATCTCCGAGAGCGCGGCCGCCAGCTGCCCTCGGCCCGGCTCCTGCGGGCCGGGATGTCCGCCTTTGAGCGGCACGGGTTCGCCGAGGTGCGCGTCGATGACGTGTGCCGGGCGGCAAAGGTGGCCAAGGGATCGTTCTACCGGCACTATCGCTCGAAAGAGGATCTCTTCTTCGCGGCGGCCTCGGCGGCTGGCGACGAGGTGGCGCGGACGTTCTCCGCCGAGGCCGAGCCTGGTATCGGGCTCGACGACGCGGTGGTGGTGCTCACCAACGCCCTGGCCCGGCACCTTCCGCTCCTGCTCGACCTGGTTGCCCTGGCCGCGCAGCGTCGTCCCGGTCACGCGCGGGTGGCGCGCCGGACCTTCTCCGCTTTGCGTGCTGCGGTCGGTCATCGGGTGGAACCCGGTCTCGAGACCGACGAGGCGGGTGCGGTCGTCGTCGATCGCGCCCTGCTCGCGTGCCTCCGCAGCCTGCTCGGCGACGAGGCGATCGCTCCGGGGGGTCTGGCTGGTGTGATGTAGGTATGACTGGGTAGTCACCCATACCTGCTACAGTCTCGGCGTGGTCCCGAGCGACGGCGAGATCATGGCCAGGGCAGGTGGCGAGAACTTCCCGGTGGCGCCGCTCGTCCTGCCTCGCTGGGCTCGGGCGCACCTGATGGCGGTGTACGGGTTCGCCCGCCTGGCCGACGACATCGGAGACGAGGTGCAGGGTGACCGGTTGGCCCTCCTGGCCTGGCTCGACGAGGAGATCGATCGTGCCTGGACGGGTACGCCCGAGCACCCGGTGATGCGCCGGCTCGCCGTCACCGTGCGGCAGCTGCGGCTCTCCCCGGAGCCGTTCCGCCAGCTCGTCGAGGCCAACCGGCGTGACCAGCTCGTGGACCGGTACGAGACCATCGACGCCCTCATGGAGTACTGCGCGCTGTCCGCCAACCCCGTGGGTCGTCTCGTCCTGGAGGTCCTGGGGGCGGCGACGCCCGAGCGCCTGCGATGGTCGGACTCGGTATGCACGGGGCTCCAGGTGGCCGAGCACCTCCAGGACGTCTCGGAGGACCTCGAACGGGGCCGCGTCTACCTGCCCCAGGAAGACCTGTTCTGGTTCGGCTGCAGCGAGGAGGACTTCCGATCGCCGCCGTTCGGCCCGGAGGCTCGGGCGCTGCTCGGGTTCGAGGTGCAGCGGGCCCGGACGCTGCTGGACGACGGATCGCCCCTGGTGGGGAGCCTCGGCGGGCGTCTGCGCCTGGGTGTGGCTGCGTTCGTCGCGGGCGGCCAGGCCGCGCTCGACGGCGTGGAGCAGGGGTTGCGCAGCCCTTCCCGCGCACCGGGACGTCCACGGCGAAGACGCGCGGCGCGCCGATTGGTGAGGGTTCTGGCCAGCAGCGGGAGACGGACCGGGCAACCGTCGGCCGTTCGCGTCGGAGCAGGCCGTCCATGAACACCGCCGCCGCCTATCGTCACTGTCAGGCGGTGACCAACCGCGAGGCGCGCAATTTCTCGTACGGCATCCGCCTCCTTCCACCGTCCAAGCGGGCGGCGTTGTCGGCGATCTACGCCTTCTCGAGGCGCGTCGACGACGTGGCCGACGGGCCCCTGCCCCCGCACGAGAAGACGGCCCGCTTGGCCCAGGTGCGCAAGGACCTGGACGACCTCGGCCGACCCGCGGCGGATCCCGTGTTGGTCGCCCTCGGTGACACGGTGTCTCGCTTCCCGGTTCCCCTGCTCGCACTTCGCGACCTGGTCGACGGCGTGGAGATGGACGTCGTGGGCACGCGGTACGAGACCTTCGCCGAGCTCCTGGTGTACTGCCGGCGCGTCGCCGGCGCCGTCGGTCGCCTCTCGCTCGCCGTGTTCGGGGCTGCCGATCTCGAGGCTGCCGAGCCGCGCGCGGACGCGTTGGGCGTCGCCCTTCAGCTCACCAACATCCTCCGGGATGTGAAAGAGGACGCAGAGATGCCGCGTGTACCTCCCGGCCGACGACCTCGAACGGTTTGGCTGGCCACGAGGCGCCTCCCCGTTCTGCGCAGACGTGGCCGGCGACCTGCGCGGCCTCGTCGGCTGCGAGGTGGAGCGGGCGAACGAGTGGTTCTCCCGCGGCCTCGAGCTGCTCCCGCTGCTCGATCGCCGTTCCCGGGCGTGCACGGCCGCCATGGCAGGGATCTATCGCCGGGTCCTGGCCCGCATCGACCGTGACCCTCACGCGGTGTCGGTCGGTCGCGTGTCGCTGCCGCCGTGGGAGAAGGCGTGGGTCGCGTTCTCCAGCTTGGCGGGCGGTGGTCCGTGAGCCGTCGGCGCGTGATCGTGGTCGGAGGCGGTATCGCCGGCATGACCGCCGCGCTGGCGTGTGCGGACGGTGGAGCGCGGGTGACGATGCTCGAGGCTCGTGGCCGGCTGGGCGGCGCCACCTGGACCGCACTTCGGCAGGGCCTGTCGGTCGACAACGGTCAGCACGTCTTCCTGCGGGCGTGCACGGCGTACCGCGGATTCCTGGCCAGGATCGGTGTCGACGGGCTCGTCGATCTGCAGCGGCGCATGGCGGTGCCGGTGGTCGCTCCGGGTGGCAGGACGCACTGGCTGAGACGGTCCGGGCTACCGGCGCCGTTCCAGCTGGGACCCAGCGTGGCCCGGTACGGCCATCTCGGGCCGTCGGACCGTCTACGGGTCGGGTACGGCGCGCTCCGACTCGCTCGGCTCGCGCCTGGTCGTCGAGACCTGGACGCCCAGACCCTCGCCGGTTGGCTGGTGTCGCACGGTCAGTCGGAGCAAGCGGTGCAGCGCTTCTGGAACCTGATCGCCCTGCCCACGCTCAACGTGGACGCGGCCGCGGCATCGCTAGAGCTGGCGGCGACGATGTTCCGCACCGGCTTCTTCACCGACGCCTCGGCGGCCGACATCGGCTTCAGCCGGGTGCCGCTCGACCGGCTGCACGCCGAGCCGGCCGGGCGGGCCCTCGTCGACGCCGGGGCCGAGGTCCTCGTGCGCGAGCGCGTCCGGCGACTCGACCTGGACGACAAGGGTGCCGTCGGCGTCACCATCGCGGGCGGTCATCTCGACGCCGACGCGGTCATACTGGCCGTGCCGCACGACGAGGCCGCCGCGCTGCTGCCATCGGCCGCCGGCGTCGATCGGGCCGGCCTCCGGCGGCTGGGGACCTCGCCGATCGTCAACGTCCACGTCGTGTACGACCGGCCCGTCATGAGGCTCCCGTTCGCCGCGGGCGTCGGTACGCCCGTCCAGTTCGTGTTCGACCGCACGGCGGCCTCGGGCCGGGAGCTACCTGCCGGTCGTCAGTACCTTGCCGTCTCGTTGTCGGGCGCCGACGACTACGTCGCCATGCCGACCGAGGACCTTCGGTCCGTGTTCAGCGCCGAGCTCGAGCGCCTGTTCCCGGCGGCTGCCACCGCCCGCATCGAGCGGTTCTTCGTCACCCGTGAGCCAACAGCGACGTTCCGAGCGCTACCGGGCACGGCCCGGTTGCGGCCCGGCACCCGCACGGGCGTCGAGCGCCTGTTCCTCGGCGGCGCGTGGACCGACACCGGGTGGCCGGCCACGATGGAAGGAGCCGCCCGCAGCGGTCAGGCGGCGGCGGCTGCTGCGCTGGCGGCCGTCGGGCT
>VAWP01000087.1:0-1141 GCA_005888295.1 Actinomycetota bacterium | reverse complement strand
CCGTCGTCGAGCACCACCTCGGGTGGCTCGACGGGAACGGCCACCCGGTGCCCGGCGCCGGCGGAGGGAAGGCGCTCAGGGCGACCCTGGCCCTGCTGTCCGCCGAGGCTGTGGGATCACCCCCGGTGGTGGCCGTGCCGGGAGCCGTCGCCGTGGAGCTGGTCCACAACTTCTCGCTGCTGCACGACGACGTGATGGACGGGGACCGCGAGCGGCGCCACCGCCCGGCGGCGTGGGCCCGGTTCGGGGTGGGCCAGGCCATCTGCGCCGGAGACGCCCTCCTGGCCCTGGCCCACGAGGTGCTCGTCGAGCGGCCCGGAGACGAACGGCGGCGAGCGGCGCTCGCCCTGGCCAAGGCGACCGGCGCCATGATCGCCGGCCAGGGCCAGGACCTCGCCCTCGAGCGCCGGCTGGACACCACCGTCCCTCAGTACCTCTCGATGGCGGGGGCCAAGACCGGCGCGCTCCTCGGTTGCTCGGCGTCGATTGGCGCCGTGCTCGCCGGTGCCGGGCCACGCCCGGTCACAGCACTCACCCGGTTCGGATGCCGTCTGGGCCTGGCCTTCCAGATGGTCGACGACCTCCTCGGCGTCTGGGGCCGCTCCGAGGTGACGGGCCCTGCCCATCGTCGTCGCCCTCCGCTCGGGCTGTGCGGAGGCTGACGAGCTTCGGCGTGCGTTGGTCGACGGCGTCGGCGACGAGGAGACGGTCGTCCGGATGACGGCGTTGATCGAGGCCTGCGGAGGCAGGCAGGTGGCCGAGGACGAGGCGGTGCGGCAGCTTGCGGGTGCGCTCGAGTGCCTGGAGGAGGTCGCTGTCCCCGATGCCGTTCGGGACCGGCTCGTCGAGCTGGCGCGCTTCGTCGCCGAGCGGGAGGTGTGACGGTGGCGACGACGTCGGCCGCGACCGCGCCCGAGCACCTCGCGCTCGCCGAGCGGGCGCGGGACCGTGCCGTGCGCCGCCTTCTGGCCGAGCAACACCCCGACGGCTGGTGGAAGGGCGAGCTCGCCACCAACGTCACGATGGAGGCCGAAGACCTCCTGATGCGCCAGTTCCTCGGCATACGGAGGGACGCCGAGACGACGTCCACCGCGAGGTGGATCCGCTCCCAACAGCGGACGGACGGCTCGTGGGCGACCTT
>VAWP01000086.1 GCA_005888295.1 Actinomycetota bacterium | reverse complement strand
CGCTGCGACGCGAGCTTGCCGTCCATCGGGCGGTTCACCTGGTCGGCCATCTGCATGACGGTCCGGAGCGTCGAGGAGTCCGGGTCCTTGACCTTCACCCCGCCGGTCGCGCAGTGGAAGAACACGTGTACCCCGTTGTGCTGGGCGGCCGCCCAGACCGGCTCGAAGTCGGCCGAGTGGTACGGCTGGGGCGGGATAGCCGGCAGGAGGATCCCGCGGAACCCGGCGGCGGCGACGCGTTCGATCTCGGCGACGGCGTCGTCGACGTCGGTGATGGGCACGGGAGCGGTCGGTGCCAGCCGCGAGAAGTACGGCGTGAAGCGCTCGATGATGTAGTCGTTGTAGACGCGGGCGTGTGCCATCGACAGCTCGTGATCGTCGGAGTAGAGCCCGAACAGCGACAGGTTCGGATGCATCACCCCCGCGTCGACCCCGTCGAGGTCCAGGTCCTCCAGGATCCGATCGGGATCGCCCTCCGGCATCCGCCCGCTCGTCTGGCGGTACCGGGAGATCGTCCGTCGACGAGCGGCTCGATCTCGAAGTCGTCCTCCCAGACGGCCCGGTCCCTCAGGTGCCGGGGAAGGCGGGTGACGAACAGGTCCGTCGGCTCGAGGATGTGTCCGTCGGCGGAGACGACAACTTCCTTCTCGCTCATCGTCGTGACCTTCCTGCGCTGGACTCGATGTCCCGTTCGTGAACGACAACGGCTGGGCGCGGCTAGTCTGCCCCTCGCCGGCGAGGTTAGACCAACCGGTCGGTACAGGCAAGGTCGACAGCCGGCCCGTGGACGGCCGACGTCGGAAGGAGAACGGACCGTGACGAAGCGGTGGGTGCAGCGTCCGCCGGGCTCGACGTGGGGCGACTGGGGCGAGGACGACGAGCTGGGGCGCGTCAACCTGCTCACCCCCGAGAAGGTCCTGCAGGGCGTGCGCGAGGTCGAGGCCGGCATCAGCTTCTGCCTGAGCCTGCCGCTCGACTACCCCGGTGGAACAGCCCTGAACCAGAGGCGGTACCCGCCCGTCCTGGCGCCGACCGAGGACATGCAGGGTAACCCTGCCACCTTCTACAACGTCCACATGAGCCAGATGAACGAGGGCCATTCACGGTACGTCGACGTGTGGGCCGACGACGTGGTGACCCTCTCGCTGCAGTACTCGACGCAATGGGACTCGCTCGCCCACGTGGGCGCCGAGTTCGACGCCGACGGCGACGGGGTCGAGGAGCCCGTCTACTACAACGGGTACCGCGCCGGGGTCGATCTCGTCGGGCCGAAGCCCGATGCCGCGGGGGACGGCGGCAGGCACCGCTGCTTCGCCCACCACCTCGGGTTGGAGCACATGGCCTACCAGGGCGTGCAGGGGCGGGGCGTCCTCGTCGACCTGGCCCACCACCTCGGCCACGACTGGCGTGGGGTCGACCTCACGACGCTCGAGGAGGTCATGGCGGCGGACGACGTCGTCGTCGAGCCGGGTGACATCCTCCTGCTGCACACGGGCTTCGCGACCCAGTTGCTCGACTGGCACCGCGACCCGGATCCCGTGAAGGTCCACGCCATGTGCAGCTACCTCGACGCCCGGGACGAGTCGTTGCTGCGGTGGATCACCGAGTCGCAGATCTCGGCGTTGGTGGCGGACAACTACGCGGTCGAAGGGCTCGTGGGCAGGGATCGCGACCAGAGCCGTCACTCGTTCCTCCCGATCCACCACCTCTGCCTCTTTCGGCTTGGTGTCCCCCTGGGAGAGCTGTGGTACCTGCACGAGCTGGCGGCGTGGCTGCGCGAGCACGACCGGAGCCGGTTCCTGCTCACTGCGCCTCCGCTGCGGCTCCCCGGAGCGGTCGGCTCTCCCGCTACGCCGGTCGCGACCGTCTGACATCGGTCGGCCGACAGCTCAGGCGGCGGTACCTCTGGGGTTCGACGAACGCGTCAGCCTGAAGGCCTTGTAGTCGTTCTCGACGACCCTGGCGATCTCCTTGAAGAGCTTCGGCCGGCCACCCGAGTTGAGGAGGTAACGGCGAGGCTTCCCGGGGATGTTGGCGCCGAAGAAGTAGCTGCGCTCCCCGAAGGGCGACATGGCGGCGCCCTTGTCGATCATGCTGGTCCACTCTGCTTCGGCCGCGGGGTCCGCCTCGATGGTGTCGTAGCCGTGCTCGCGGGCGTAGATCAGCGTGTCGGTGATGAAATCCACCTGGTCGCCGTTGTAGCGCGGATTGTTGCCGGTCGCGGCGTGCGGACCGCCGGGGAAGAAGAAGTTCGGGAAGCCGGCGCTCTGGACGCCCAGGAACGTGCTCGGACCATCCGCCCAGTGGTCCTCGAGCGCCAGTCCCTGTCGGCCGCGGATGCCCATGCGCGTGAGCGCTCCGGTGCCGAAGTCGAAGCCGGCCGCCCACACGATGATGTCGAGCTCCCGGAGGCCTTCGGTGGTCTCGATCCCGCTGTCGGTCACCCGTACGAGCGGCGTCTGCTCGAGACCGACGAGCGAGACGTTCGGCCTGTTGAACACCTCGTAGTAGCCGGTCACGAACGGCGGTCGCTTCTCGGCGAAGCGCTGGTCCTTGGGGATCAGTTTCTCCGCCGTCTCGGGATCCTTCACGAGCCCTCGGATCTTGCCGGCGATGAACTCGCACCACTCGGCGTTCGCGGCCCGATCGACCAGCAGGTCGGTGTAATGGCTGACGAGCTTGGCGAAACCCGGGCTCTGCCACATCTTCTCGAAGAACGCCCACCGCTCCTCCCGCGAGTCGTCGAAGGTGGCGCGATCGTGGGGGCGGTGGAGGAACCCACTGGGAGACGTGTTCAGCGTCTCCCGTATCGCCTCGAAGTCAGCCCTGAGTCGCGCCTGCTCCTCGGGCGTGATCGGCGAGTTGTTGAGGGGTGTGCACCAGTTGGGGGTGCGTTGGTACACCGTCAGGGAGGCAACGTCGTCGGCGATGACCGGGATGAGCTGGACGCCGCTCGACCCGGTCCCGACGACGCCGACGTGCTTGCCCGCGAAGTCGACAGGCGTCGGCGGCCACAGCGCGGTGTGGTAGGACTCACCTCGAAAGTCCTCGCGCCCTGGCACCTCCGGGAAGTAGGGCACCGAGAAGACGCCGGTCGCGGCGACGAGGAACTGCGTCCGGAGCTCGGTACCGTCGCTCACGAGCACGGTCCAGGTGCCCGACGTCTCGTCGTAGACAGCCGAGGTGACCTTGGCCCCGAACCTGATGTCGCGCCGGAGGTCGAACCGGTCGACCACGTGGTTGAGGTAGCGCTCGGTCTCCGGTTGTTGGGCGAAGTGCTCCTGCCACTCCCACTCGTCGAACAACTCCTTCGAGAACAGGTAGGCGTAGGTGTAGCTCTCGGAGTCGAACCGTGCACCGGGGTAGCGGTTCCAGTACCAGGTTCCCCCGACGCCGCCACCTGCCTCGAGCAGCGTGACGGAGAAGCCTGCGTCGCGGGCCCGGTACAGCTGGTAGATGCCGGTGATGCCGGCGCCGACGACCAGCACGTCGACGTCCCCAGCGAGCCGACGCGGGCCCTCGTCGCTGACGTTCTTCTCCACTGTGACCGTGACTCCCGCAGTGTGGCGGATGTGAATTGTACCGACCGGTTAGTATACTGATCCCCCGACACGGCACTCCGAGAGGGAAAGGGCCCCCTACGTGGCGATCGTGGGCCAGAACTGGTCGGCACTCCCGGTGCCGTATGCGATCGAGCTCCCGGACCGGGTTCGCAAGGAGCGCTATTTCGACCCGGACTTCTACCAGATGGAGGTCGAGCTGCTGTGGCCTCGGGTCTGGCAGATGGCGTGCCGGCTGGAGGAGATCCCACAGCGGCGCGATTTCGTCGAGTACGAGGTCCTCGATCAGTCGATCGTGGTGCTGCGCACCGATGACATGGGGGTGAGGGCGTTCCAGAACGCCTGCCGCCATCGTGGCGTCAGGATCGTGGAGGGTCGGGGGACGTGCGAAAGCGGGTTCACCTGCCCGTTCCACGGGTGGTGCTACGGCCCCGACGGCCGGAACACCTTCGTCCCGCAGGCGCGGACCTTCGCCGAGCACAACCTGCAGCCGGAGGACATCAATCTCACGCCGGTGCGGTGCGAGGTGTGGGGCGGGTGCGCGTGGATCAACCTCGACGACGACGCCCCGCCGCTGCGGCCCTGCATCGAGCCGTTCGCCACCATCCAGGACGCGTGGAAGGTGGAGTCGCTGCGAACCGAGCGGTGGTACGCGTGCCGTCTACCCGTCAACTGGAAGCTCGCCGAGGAAGCGTTCGTCGAGATGTACCACGTGGTGGAGACGCATCCTCAGCTCGTCATTCCGGGGAGGTATCCCCCGCGCGACGGTCGGGCGATCGACCCGCGTACGTTGATCGACGCGGAGATCCACTACCTGCGTACGATGAGCGAGGGCATGGACGGGATGGTCCACGCCAACGACGTGCGGATCGCCGAGGGTCTGCGCGACATCGAGCTGCCCGCCGACCCGACGCTGGCGATGTCGATCTGGCAGCGCCAGCTCAACGACGCCGTCGTGAGCTGGCACCGGGCGGCGGGAAGTGACGTGCCCGACCTCAACGATCTCGAGGCGCAAGGCATCAACGAGCCGATGGGGTACTGCTTCCCGCACTACTTCGTGCTGCCGATGTACAGCGCCGCCTCCTCGTACCGCTTCCGTCCGCTGGGACCGGAGGAGACGCTGATGGAGATCTGGTCGCTCGCCCGGTTCCCGGAGGGCCGCGAGCCGGAGAAGCCCACGCCGCCCGAACCATGGGAGTGCGACGATCCACGGTGGCCGCCGATCCCCACTCAGGACTTCTCCAACCTGCCGAGGCAGCAGCGGGGCCTGCACGCCAGGGGCTTCCAGTACATGCGCCTGTCCGAGCGGGCCGAGGGCCACATCTCCAACTTCGAACGGACCGTCGACGGCTTCGTCGCCGGCCTGCCCTACGAGCGGCTGCTCCCGGCCCTGGAGTCGATCAACCTCAACCCCCTCGACAGGCCCGTCGTCGATATCGATCTCTGAAGCAACGCCGGACCCCGCCAGCCCCGTGAGCCTGCCGTCAGTCGACGGGGGTGAACTCCAGATGGAGATTGGTGAGGCCACGCAGGATGAACGTCGGGGCGTACCTGAAGCGGCGGGCACCGGGAGGGCCGTGGTGGCGCTCGGAGATCCTGATGTCCCGTGTCCGGTCGAGGATGCGCTCGAGGCTCACCCGAGCCTCGGCTCTGGCGAGCGGTGCACCGGGGCAGACGTGGATGCCGAGGCCGAAGGCGAGGTGGTGGCGGGCGTTGGCCCGGTCGGGCTGGAACCGGTTCGGATCCTCGAACACGGCGCCATCGCGGTTGGCTGCGCCGTTGAGCACCATGACGGTCGTTCCGGCCCCGATCTCGACGCCGCACACGTCGGTCGGGACCCGGGCCAGGCGAAAGTCGCCCTTGACCGGGCTCTCCATGCGCAGCGCCTCCTCGACGAAGTTCGGTATGCGGTCGCGCTCCTTGCGCAGGAGCGCCTGGAGGTCCGGGTCCTCGGCGAGGACCTGTAGCGCATAGGCGAGGAGGCGCACCGTCGTCTCCTGGCCAGCGCCGAAGAGATTGGCGGCGATCCGCACGACGTCCTGTGCGTCGGGCAGGCTGCCGTCGGGGAACGTGGCCGTCGCCAGGCCGGTGAGCACGTCGTCGCGGGGCTCGCGCCGGCGGTCCTCCACGTACGCCGTGAACCGGTCGTACAGGAACTCGAGCGGGCTGTGCGCCATCTCCTCGCGAGTGCTGCCCACGGCCACCCCGTCGCGTCGCTCGCCCTGGAGCTCCTGCCGGAACGTCTCGTGGGCGGACTCCGGGACGCCCAACAGCTCGGCGATGACCAGGAGCGCGAACGGACCGGCGAACTCCCGCACGAACTCGCACTCGCCCTTGGCGAGGAACTCGTCGAGCTGGCGGTCTGCCAGACGCCACATGAACGCTTCGTTCTCGCGCAGGCGCTTCGGCGTGATGAGCCGCATGAGGAGCGCACGGTGCGCCGTGTGCTGCGGGGGGTCGAAGGTCGGCAGCTGGTCGCTGAAGGGCAGCTGGTCCCGGTACTGCTCGATGATGTCGCTGATGTCGTCTCCCTCGAGCGGCACCGGGAACCCCGGAAAGGGCCCGGTCACCGACGTGGCCGACGAGAACCTCTCGGGGTCGGTGTAGACCGAGCGGGCCTCTTCGTACCCCGTCACCATCGTCACGCCGTGGTACGGCTCGGCCTGCACCGGACACCGCGAGCGCAGCCAGTCGAAGTACGGGTACGGGTCGTCGACGACCGACTGGTCCTTGAAGAAGTCCGTCGCCTCGTAGTCGGTCACCCCGTCCTCCTCTCGGCCGCGCCCGGCAGGTTGTACCGATCGGTCCACACTATAGCGCCCACGCTCGGTGGCTCGAAAGAGCGGTCCTCAGGCGAACTCCGGCACGATGTCGGCCGCGAACTCCTCCACCCGACCGCGCCCTTCCTCCGGCCAACCGCACACGAGGTAGTCCCATCCGCTGTCCATCCATTTGGTGATGTAGCGGCGCACCGTGTCCGAGTCGTCCGAGAGCGACAGCGACCCCGCCCGCAGGATCTGCGAGGGATCTCGGCCTGCGGCGGCGGCGAGCTCGTCGACCCGGTGGCTGGACTCCCGGAGTGAGTTCGGCGTCCCGAAGCTGTGCCACACGTCGGCGTAGCGAGCGACCAGCGGCAGTGTGCGGCGCGGACCGTTGCCTCCGATCCACAGCGGAGGATGGGGCCTCTGGACGGGAAGCGGTCGCAGCTGCGCGTTGTCGAGCGACACGAGCTTCCCCGTGTAGGACACCCGCTCGCCGGTCGTCAATCGCGTGACCACCTCGAGCGCGTCCTCGAGGAGGTCGAACCGTTCGGACGCCGGAGGAAACGGGATGCCCAGGGCGTGGTGCTCCGGGTCGAACCATGCGGCGCCGAGGGAGAGCTCCAATCGCCCGTGAGACGCGTGATCGACCGTGACGGCCTGGGCGGCGAAGACCGACGGATGTCGGTACGTGACGCCTGTGACGAGCAGCCCGAGCCGGATCGTCGAGGTCTGACCGGCGAGCGCGGCCAGGGTCGTCATGCCGTCGAAGGCTTCACCGGGGCCCTCGCCGTACATGGGTTGGAAATGATCGAAACCCCAGGCTCCGTCGAAGCCGAGTCCCTCGGCGAACTGCACCCGGCTGACGATCTCATCCCACGGCATGCGTTGTTGCGCAACATCGATCCCGAATCGCATGGCGGACAACGTACTGTCGATCTTGTCCTGGTCCGCATCCGGTCGAGCGTGGGCGCCGGGCTGGCTGGCCACGGGGCCTGTTTCGACCAGATCTGGAACCGCACCGGTGCCCCGATGGCCCCGCCCGCCTGATCGCCGCCGACCGCGGGGCCGAGGGGACGCCGCCTGCGACCGATGTCACGGCCAGATCCGCGCATGGCGGCGCCCCCGGTGTGGTAAATAATACGAGTTAGGCTCGTTTCGTATTCGCTGGGAAAGGACGACCGCCGTGACCAGCCCCGTCGCTCTCGAGCGCCCGCTCGCAGCCCTCCCCCTGGACGGGCCCCATCCGTCCAGGCGGCGGTGGTGGGTCCTGGCCGTGCTGTGCGTGAGCCTGGCCATGATCGGGCTGGACAACACGATCCTGAACGTCGCCCTCCCGACCCTCGTCCGGGACCTGCACGCGTCCTTCAGCCAGCTGCAGTGGATCATCGACTCCTACACGGTGGTGTTCGCAGGGCTGCTGCTCACCGCCGGCAGCCTGGGCGACCGCTTCGGGCGCAAGTGGGTCATGCTCGTGGGACTGGGCGTCTTCTGCGCAGGATCGGCCTTCTCGGCCTTCGCCTGGTCGCCGGAGATCCTCGTGGTCACGCGGGCGCTCATGGGGGTCGGGGGAGCGCTGGTCATGCCGGCGACGCTCTCGATCCTCACCAACGTCTTCGTCGAGCCCCACGAGAGGGAGAAGGCCATCGGGATATGGGCCGGTGTAGCAGGCGTCGGCATCGCCGTGGGTCCCATCGCCGGCGGCCTGCTGCTCCAGCACTTCTGGTGGGGCTCGGTGTTCCTCATCAACGTGCCGGTGATCGTCGTCGGGATGATCGCCGCAGCCCTGTTGGTGCCCAACTCCGCCGATCCCGCCGCGCCCCGCCTCGACCTCGTCGGTGCCTTCCTCTCCACCGTCGGCCTCGCCGTGCTGCTGTGGGGCATCATCGAGGCGCCGACGACGGGCTGGCACTCCGACCGGGTGCTCGTCGGTGTCTCGGTCGGTCTGGTCATCCTCGGCCTGTTCCTCGCCTGGGAGCTGCACACGGACCATCCCATGATCCATCTGCGCTTCTTTCGCAACCGCCGCTTCAGCGCCGCAGGCGGGGCGATCGCGCTCGTCGTGCTGGGGCTCTACGGGACGCTCTTCGTCCTCACCCAGTACCTGCAGTTCGTGCTCTGCTACTCGGCCCTGGGCACGGGTGTCGCCTTCATCCCTCTGGCCCTCCTGCTCCTGATCGCCGGGCCTGCCTCCACCCCCCTCGTGCGGCGGCTGGGCACCAAGGCCGTGGTGAGCACCGGGCTCCTCATGATCGCCGGCGGTCTGGCCTGGCTGGCGACGGCCTCGGCCAACGCCACCTTCGTCGGCGGGGTCCTGGGTCCGCTCGCCATCCTCGGCCTCGGGTTCGGTCTCACCATGGCCCCCACCACCGAGTCGATCATGGGCAGCCTCCCACGGGCGCAGGCGGGGGCTGGCTCGGCCATGAACAGCACCCTCCTGCAGGTCGGCGGCGCCCTCGGGGTGGCCATCATCGGCAGCGTGCTCTCGGCCGGCTACCGGTCCTCGGTGGACGCGGTGATGGCCGGCCACGCCGTGCCCGCGTGGGTTGCCCAGATCATCCGCAGCTCGGTGGGCGGCGCCCTGGAGGTGGCCCATCGGGCCGGCGGCACCTTGGGGCAGGCCCTGGCGGGCGCCGCCGATCACGGCTTCGTGCACGGCATGCACATGGCCATGGGCGTGGCTTGCGGCTTTGCCGTGCTGGGAATCCTCGTGGTGGTCGCCTTCCTGCCGGCGCGGGCCGGCACCGATCCCGACGCAGGCTCGAATGAGGGTCGCCCGACAGAGCAGGCAGAACAGGCGGAGCTCGCACCGGACGGGGACGGCTCGACGACCGCGTCGCTGCCCACTGCGACGGGGGTGCGCGGGTGACCACGAGCGTCGCGTCCTCGATGGAGCGGAGAAGCCCTGGGCGTCCCCGGAGCGCTTCTGCCCACCGGGCCATCCTGGACGCCACCATCGAGCTGCTGGGCGAGGTGGGCTTCGGAGCCACCACGATCGAGGCGGTGGCCACGCGAGCCGGCGTGGGCAAGGCCACCGTCTACCGCCGTTGGCGCTCGAAGACCCCCCTCATCATCGAGGCTCTGGACGCGCGCGCCATCGAGCAGATGCCGACGCCCCGGACGGGGAGCGTGCGCGGCGACCTCACCGAGTTCCTCGTCGCCCTGATCGCGGCCATGAGCGGCCCCGACGGCCGACTGGTGGCGCCGCTACTGGCCGAGATCAGCCGCAACCAGGAGCTGGCCGAGGCCTTCAGGAGGGACCTGGTCGCGCCCCGTCGCGCCGTGCTGGAAGAGATCCTCCGGGAGGGGATGGTGCGAGGGGAGCTGCGTCCGGATCTGGACGTCGACCTGGCGCTCGACGCACCCGTGGGCATCGTCTTCCAGCGGCTGCTGATCCTGGGTGAGCCGGTCGACGAGCAATCGGTCAGGCGCATCGTGGACCAGCTCGTGGAGGGTCTCGAGGCCCGCCCCGCGGCCTCCCCGGGGGCGCGCTGATCGGTCTTGGCCGAAACGGGCCACCTCACGCCCACGCCTGTTGACCACGCTCGTCCCTCCCTGCTAAGCAAGTGCTCAGACTTTGCTGGGCGGGTGCACAGACGTCTGACGGTTGGCGCCGGCCAGCCCGGTCGGGAAGGAGACCGGCGTTGACGGACTGGGAGACCATCGACTTCTTCAGCGACGAGTCGCTCGTCCAGGATCCGTATCCCTACTTCGACCAGTTGCGCTCGACGTGCCCGGTGCTGCCGCTTCCCCACCGCGGTGTGGTGGCGGTGACCGGCTACGACGACGCGTCGGAGGTGTACCGAGACATCGACACGTTCTCGTCGTGCAACTCGGTGGTCGGCCCGTTCGCGACGTTCCCGGTCCCCCTCGAGGGCGACGACGTCAGCGACATCGTCGATCGCTACCGGGACCAGCTGCCCATGCACGAGCACATGGTCACCATGGACCCCCCGGCTCACACCCGGGAGCGGGCGCTCCTCATGCGGCTGATCACCCCGAAGCGGCTGAAGGACAACGAGGCGTTCATGTGGCGGCTGGCCGACCGGCAGCTCGACGAGCTCATCGCCGGCGGCCACGGCGAGTTCATCAGCTCCTACGCGCAGCCCTTCGCCATGCTCGTCGTCGCCGACCTCCTCGGGGTTCCGGAGACCGAGCACGAGGAGTTTCGGGAAGGATTCGGGCTGAGCCTGTCGCCCGGCAAGATCGGCGCCGGCGAGAAAGGCACGCCGGGGACCAACCCGCTGGCGTGGCTCGACGAGTGGTTCGGGAGGTACATCGAGGAGCGGCGGCGCGAGCCCCGCAAGGACGTGCTCACCGACCTGGCCCTGGCCACGTACCCGGATGGCAGCACCCCCGACGTGATCTCCGTGGTGCGAACGGCGACGTTCCTGTTCGCCGCCGGTCAGGAGACGACGGCCCGCTTGCTCGCCTCGGCATTGCGGTACCTGGCGGAGAACCCGGACCTCCAGGACCAGCTGCGGGAGCTCCACGAGCTCATCCCCAACTTCGTCGAGGAGATGCTCCGCATCGAGAGCCCCGTGAAGGCCGACTTCCGGCTCGCCCGCCGGACCACGACCGTGGGGGGCGTCGACATCGCCGCGGGCGCCCCGGTCGTGCTCATGAACGGCGCCGCCAACCGAGATCCGCGCCAGTTCGAGCGCCCTGCGGAATGCCGCATCGACCGCCCGAACGCCCAGGCGCACATCGCCTTCGGGCGGGGCCCGCATTCCTGCCCGGGTGGCCCGCTGGCGCGCGCCGAGGGGCGGATCAGCCTCGAGCGCATACTCGACCGGATGGCGGACATCCGCATCTCGGAGGAGCACCACGGGCCTCCGGCGGCCCGAGTCTTCCGCTACGAGCCGACCTGGGTGCTTCGGGGCCTGAGCGAGCTGCACATCGAGTTCACTCCGATCTGAGGATCGCTCAGGCGTCGCCCTCGTACCGGGAGAGGAAGCGCTCGACGACGGCAATGGTCTCGTCGTGGCCGGCGGTGACACCCAGGGCGTCCTCCAGGATCAGGACCTGCGAGACACTGGTCATCAACACGAGGAGGGCGAGCGGCGGGAGCGCGTCAGTGTCGATCCCGTAGTTCTCGAGGATGGGCGGTAGCGCCTCGGCCTGATGCCGGCGGAACCGCTCGGCGTAGCTGGCGATCTCCTCCCGAATCGCCTTCCGGTGGTTGGCGAGGGCGGTGAACTCCATCGTCAGCGCTGTTCCCGCCTGCTCGGTGCTGAACGCCCACAGGGCTCGCAGCGGTCGCGGCGACGCCAGCGCCCGCTCCTGTCGCTGGAGGTTGCGCTCGGCGCCCCTCCGGAACAGGGCGAGGAACAGGTCGTCCATCGTCCGGAAGTAGTAGTGGACCAGCTGCGGCTTGAGATCGGCGCGAGCGGCAACCCGGCGGGACGTCACCGCCGCGTAGCCCTCCTCGAGCATCAGTGCCTGGGCGGCGTCGAGCAGGGCCGAGCGGGTCTTGGAGTCTTCTGATCCGATCCTGCGCATCGAGGCCATTCGTTCCGCACGCTCACACGTCGGGCTCTCGCCGGTACGGCCGCTCGCGTCATGCTAGGCACAAGCGCAGCGGCCGGGCGATCGCGCACACACCCTTCCTGCGCCCCGACGCGTTTGTTTGGGACAATGTCGGGACGTGGGTGATCCTGAGCGAGCGAACCTGCGGCGGGCGGTCCGCATCGCGATCGTGCTGCCCGTCGCCTACTGGGTCGTCGAGATCGGCCTCGATCGCCGAAGTGGGGCGCTGGAGGCCGCCTTCGCGGTCTTTGCGCTGCTCCTCTTCGCCGACTTCAGTGGGCCGATGCCCCACCGGTTCGCGGCATACCTGCTGACTGCGCTCGCCGGGCTCGTGATGCTCGTGATCGGATCGCTCGCTGCCTACTGGGGCTGGACGAGCGTGCTGGTTGGCGCGCTCGGCGCCTTCGCACTGACGTACGCCGGAGTGCTGCGTGGATATGTCGCCGCCGCGGGCCTCGCACTCCTGATGCCGCTCGTCATCGCCTTGACGGCCACGCCCGCCATCTCCGAGATCCCGAACGAGCTGGTCGGCTGGTCGACGGGATCCGCGCTGGCGATCGCCGCAGCGATGCTCTTGTGGCCGCGATATGCCCGGAGCAACCTCCGCCTCCGGGTGGCCGGAGCGCTCGAGGCTGCCGCCGCGCTGATCCGCGCCCTCTGGCCCGAATCGATGGAGACCGACGGCGACAACCCGAGCGCCGCCGCCAAGGCCTTCGAGGCCGCCGCCGCGGAGGTTGATGCCGCGTACGACGGTTACCTGTTGCGACCCGGCACCGCGACGTCGCGCGACCGGTCCCTCATGCTGGTCGTCGACGGCATAGACCGCCTGAAGACCTTCCTCGCGTGGGTCGCCGAAGCGACCGAGCGCGGCGCGAGCTCGATCGACCGGTCGCTGCTGGCGACGTGCGAGCAGATGCTCGCAGCGTGCGTCCGGGCAATGCGATCGGGCGCCGACCCACCGGTACCGTCGGCGCTCAACGCGGCACGCGAGCAACACACTACGAGCACCGAGGCCTACGCGAGCGAAGGGCTCGGACGCGGCCAGAGCGACGCCGTCGCGAGGACGCTCCATGACAGCTTCAGAGTACGGATCATCGCACTCCAGACGCAGCTGATCGCCACGGACGTCCGAGGCGCGGTGGGTGCCCCACCCGACCCGAAAGCCGTCGCCACGTACGGCGGCGCTGCGCTCCGGGAACACCGCCGCGGACTCGGCGATGCGCTCAGAGCGCAGCTTCACATCGACTCACCGTGGCTGCGCAACAGCCTGCGAACGGGGATCGCGGTCGGTCTCGGCGTCTTCATCGCCGACCTCGTCGACCTGGAGCACGGGTTCTGGGTCGTGTTGGGCGTCGTGAGCGTATTGCGTCTCGACGCCCGCGCGACGCAGAAGGTCATCGCCCGCGCGTTCGCCGGAACCATGATCGGGTTTGCGCTCGGGATCGGTTTGGTCGCGCTCATCGAGGACAGCGACGCCGCCACGTGGGCGCTGTTGCCCATTCTCGCCTTCCTCGCGGCTTGGGCCCCCGGCGCCCGGTCAGTCGTCGCCTCACAGGCGTCGTTCACGTTGTTCGTGATCGTGCTCTACGAGCTCTTCGACCCGACGCACTTCCTCACCGCTAGCCATCGCCTGCTCACCGTGAGCGTCGGCTTGACCGTCGCACTGGTAATGAGCGCGCTGCTCTGGCCACGTGGGGTCACGGCTGCCGTTGGCACCACTGTGACCGCGGCACTGCGGGCAGCGTCGGAGTACCTCGTCGCTGCCTACAACCGCATCACGAGCGGGCCGGTCGACGACCGGCTCGTCGAC
>VAWP01000085.1:21133-28579 GCA_005888295.1 Actinomycetota bacterium | reverse complement strand
ATCGTCAACTCCCCGAGGCCCCCCGAGCTGGGCGACAGCGGCACCATCGACTGGAACACCCCCTGGGACAAGTGGGTGGCCGGCAGCGCCCTCCCGGTGACCTGACGGCCCGGGCGGAAGGCCGGGGGTCGCCCCCACCCCGCAAGTGGGGGACCCCCCGTGCCCCTTTTCCTGCTAGAAGGGGTAATCTGGGAGTGTCACCGTGGGCATGCCTGCGGCGGCAGGTAATAGCAACGGAGTGGTCGGGGGGTCACGGACTCGACCACTCCGTTCGCGTCTAGCGCCCATAAGTTAGCGAGGGCGTGCCCGTGAGATCTCACTTGCTGCGCAGAGTGCGCGATCTCCTTCGTTTGGGTACAAACACGACAAATCGGGTGGACCGCATGGGGGACCCTCCGGCGGCGAAGGGTGTCCGGGCGGATATGTCGAATACGAACTAGCGACGAGAGTCATCAACGTGGCTCAACGGTCGGGCAGCAACGGGCACGACCGTGCACCCCCAAGCCGCGTGGCGAGGATGCGAGATGACGAGCTCCAAGCCCACATCGGCCGGCTCCACCGACAGGGGAGCCCCTTCCGGCCGGACGGCGGCTGCTGCGAGAGAGGACGAGCGACCTCCAACGGGCGCGGCCCAAGCACCGAAGGACCGGGCCGCCGGGAACGGCGACGCAACGCGGGCGGAGCCGGTGGGGGCGCCGACGCGTCGGCCGACCCCGAGCGAACGGTTCGCAGGCGTCGCCGAGCGCCTGCATCTCGGTCCGCTCATCGCCGGTATCGCCCTCATCGTCTTCGGCCTGCTCCTCCTGGGCGGAACCCAGATCGCCTGGCGTGGGCTCCTCGACGCGATCCTGGCCGGGCTCGGCCTCGTCCTGATCATCGGCAGCCGTCGCGCCGGCAGCAGGCGAGGCCTCCTCGTGGCGGGCGTGCTCCTCGCTGTCGTGCTGCTGGGCGTCTGGCGCGCCGATGTCCCGCTGCAGGGCGGCGTGCGCTTCAACACGGTGACTCCCCTGGCGCCACAGGATGTCACCACGCCGTTCCGACAGACGGGCGGCACCCTGACGATCGATCTCAGGCACTACCGACCCGCTCCTGGTCCCCCGCAGCAGGTCCAGCAGGTGCAGGCGAGCATCGGGGTCGGTCGCCTTGTTGTCGTGTTGCCCCCGGGAGCGCTCCTCCAGGGCGGCATCACGGTCGGGGAGGGTCGGGTGTCGGTCGTGGGCGTGAACCGGAACGGGGTCGGGCTCGATTACCCGCTCGCGCCGGGGAACGCCCCTGCCCTGGCCAAGGTCAACCTGAGAGTCGGTGTCGGCACAGCGGAGGTGCAGGTTGGCAAGCTCCCCTAGTCACGCACAACCGCTGCCGCTCTTCGCAGGCTGCATCTTCCTGGTGCTGGGCGTGGCATTGTTCCTGGACAATCTCGAGATCATCGGCCTGCGCAGCGGCGACTTCATTCCGCTCGTCATCGTTGCGGTGGGTATCGGGGCCGTCGTCCTCGGGGTGTCGAGGGTCGTCCCGACGCGCGGCTAGCCCTGCGCCAGCTCGCGCAGCCGACGCAGGTCCTCCGCACTGGTCAGCACGATGACGTCGCGGATCGGCTTGTCATGACCGAGCACGGCCCGCAACGACGAGTCGCCTGCGCTCCCGCCGGCCGGCACGTCGGCCGTGAGAAGCACGAGGCCCACGTCAGGCCGGGCCGAGGCGAGGACCGCCGCCTTGCCCAGCGCCTTCCACAGCACCTCCGCCCGCCGCAGGCCGGGCCGGTTCGAGGTGAAGCCCCCCGCGACGTCGAAGCGCCAGGGCCGTCCTCCCCGATCACGCGCCACGAAGCTGACGTCGACCCCTTCGGGAAACGACACGTCCTCGTCGATCCCCACGAACCCGCACTGGTCCAGCGCGACCCGGGCCACGTCGCGCGCCGCCAGGCCCTCACGTAGGGCCCGGGCGAGGTCGTCCACCCCGTCGGGACCGACCGCCCGGCCGGGCACCACCACCCGAGGAGGCTCCGCCTCGTCGAGGCGCTGCCGCTCGGCCTCCAGCCGTCGCGTCGACTGCGCCACGTAGCTCTCGTCGGTGTCGTAGCCGGCGAAGTGCCGCTCCGTCCGCAGGGCGGCTACGGCGGTCGTGCCCGACCCCACGAAAGGGTCGAGCACCAGGTCGCCGCGGTAGGTGAAGAGCTCGATCAGCCGTTCGGGCAGCTCGACCGGGAAGGGCGCCGGGTGACCGACGCGTGTCGCGCTCTCGGCGGGGATCTCCCAGACGTCGGTCGTCGCCTCCATGAACTCGTCCCGGGAGATCGAGGCGTCGGACGGGAGCCCCGTCTCCGACCGCTGACGGGCGGACAGCGCCCGGTCGAAGCGCCCCTTGCTGGCCACGACGACGCGCTCGGTCAGATCGCGCAGCACCGGGTTGCCGGGGCGCTGGAACGATCCCCACGCGCACGAGCCGGTCGAGCCGCGCGCCTTCACCCACACGACCTCGCCCCGCAGGAGGAGCCGCAGCCGGTCCTGCAGTATCCAGGCCACGTCGCCGGCGAGGGACCGGAACGGCCGGCGGCCGAGGTTGGCGACGTTGACCGCCAGGCGTCCACCCGGCTCGAGCTTGCGCACGCACTCGGCGAAAACCTCCTCCAGCATCTTCAGGTAGTCGGCGTAGGTCGTCGGGATGCCGCCCTGGCCCAGCGCCGCCTCGTACTCCTTCCCGGCGAAGTAGGGCGGCGACGTGACGACGAGCGCGACCGAGGCGTCGTCGACCTCGGGCATGCTCCGGGCGTCGTGGCAGAACACGTCGTCGATGGCCCGCCGTTCCGAAACGCCGGAATCGGCTGAGAGGACCGGAGCGGTGAACCGCTCGTAGAACGCGGACGAGTCGTGCGCCTCCCGTCGGGAGACACCAAATCCCGACGTTGACGTGCTGTGACGTCGTTGTCTCGCCATCGTCGCACCGTACAGCAGTCATGCGGGTGAATGGTCGACCGCACGACGGCCCTCGAGCACGATTCCCGCGGCCAGGAGCACCGTGATCGCCGCCATCTGGGCCTCGGGTGAGACTTCGAGGCCGACCACGACGGTGAGCGGAACGGCCACCGCCATGCACAGCCGCGGCACGACGGAGCCGGTGCGCAGGAAGTACCGCAGCAGCACCAGCCCGAGCACGTAGGCGGCGGTGCCGGCGGCGAGGAACCACGCCGTTGCCGCGGTCGCCGGATGGTCGTAGCTGACGATGCCCCGACGCACCCCGGCGGCGAGCACGATGATCCCGCCGAGGACGGGAAGGAAGACGTACCCGAACGCGAACAGGGCGAGCCACGGGTTGCGAGCCTGGGGTGCCTCGTCGAGGGCCCGCTCGGCCCGGGTGTCCTCGCTGTCGAAGTAGAGCCACCACAGCGCGGCGGCGAGAGCGAGGCCGAGCACCGCGGTCAGCACCAGCCCGGCCGTCAGCTCGTGGTCGCCCTGCGCGCCGAGGCCCACGGCGACCACCGACTCGCCGAGCGCGATCAACACGATGAGCCCGTGGCGCTCGACGAAGTGCCCGGCGCGGATCCGGAACCCCCCGACGGCGGTCACGGCGGGGGACGACCAGTGCAGCACGAAGGCGGCGACCCACAGCGCCCAACGGGCGGGGCCGTGCACGAAGCCGGCGGCGAGCAGCATCGCCGCCGTCACCGCAGGCGACGACCAGTGCAGCACGAAGGCCGCCACCCACAGCGTCCAGCGGGCGGAGCCGTGGACGAACCCGGCGGCGAGCAGCATCGCCGCAGTCACCGCGTTGTACGGGCCCAGGCGGAACATCGCCCGCACCGCGCTCTCTTCGCTCGAACGCAGAAAGAGACCGGTGTGCACGAAGGTCACAACGAGGTACCCGATCCCGAAGGCCACGCCCGAGGAGCCGAAGGCGTGCGGGATGGCCAGAGCGGTCACGAGAAAGCCGGCCATGCCCACGAGCATCAGCAGCTTGAGCACGGGCTCGCGCGGCGGAACGGCGTTGGTGAGCCACGCGTACCCGCCGTACATCCACCAGACGTTGCCGAAGATGAGCACCACCCGGCCGACACCGGCGCCCGTGGGCTCGGCCACCAGCAGCGCGGTGAGCTGCGTGATCGTGAAGACGAACACGAGGTCGAAGAAGAGCTCGATCGTCGAGACCCGTACGTCGTCTACGTCGTCCATGGCCCGAGCCCGCAGGCTAGTGGTCCGGTGGAGGGCAACCAGCCTGGTCAGCTACCCTGAGAACGAGCGCTGGAGGAGGCAGCGGCGCCGCTGCCGAGATTGGGGACGACAGGCATGGTCGCTACCACCCGCTTCCCGGCCACCGACGTCGGTGGTGGGTTGGCCGGCTGGGCTCGGGTGTTCGCCCAGTACCCAGGTCCGCGCATCATCGCCGGCGCGCTGCTCGTGGTGACCGCGGCGCGCGTCGCCCTGTGGCGCTGGCACTGGTGGGACCTGGTCATCGTGGCCGCGTTCGTCGCCGCCCAGCCCTTCACCGAGTGGCTGATCCACGTCTTCATCCTGCACTTCAAGCCCCGCGCCGTCGCCGGTCGGACCGTCGATCCCTACATCTCGCGCAAGCACCGCCTGCACCATCTCGATCCCCGGGACGTCCCGCTCATCTTCATCCCGCTACCGACCCTCTTCGGCATGCTGGTCGGCGGCGGGCTGGTGCTGGGGCTCGCCTTCCGCAGCGCCGAGCGGTCCCTGACGGCGGGGGTCATCGCGCTGGCCCTCACGCTCGTGTACGAGTGGACGCACTTCCTGATCCACTCGCCGTACCGTCCACGGTCGGCGCTCTACCGCTACGTCTGGCGGGCCCACCGGCTGCACCACTTCAAGAACGAGAACTACTGGTTCGGCGTCACCGTGCACCTGGCCGACCACGTGCTGCGCACCTTTCCGGACAAGTCGGCGGTGCCGACATCGCCGACCTGCCGGACCCTGGCGTCCTAGCGCAGGACCTCAGCCAGGCAGCTGGCCGAGGGTGACCGTCACGGTCTTCTGGCCACCGCCGGCTTGTTGGACCGTGACCTTGGCCTGGTCTCCGGGCTTGAGTCCGGCGAGGACGTCGTTGAGGGACCTCGGCGTCTGCTGTCCGTTGATGGCGGTTATCACGTCCCCGGCCTTGATCCCGGCCTTGTCGGCCGCACCACCCGGCTGGACCTGCACCACGATGACACCGGCTGGCTGCCCGGAGCTGTTGAAACCCGGTGCCGCCGTGATGCCGAGCGCCGCCCGCCCCGAGTTGGTGACCTTGCCCTGGGACGCCAGCTGTCCGGCGATGAGCTTCACGGTGTTGCTCGGTATGGCGAAGCCGATCCCAGCCGCCGCGCCCCCGCTCTGCTGGTCGGTCGCCGCCAAGGTCGGGATGCCGATGACGCTGGCGTCTAGGTCCGCCAGGGCGCCGCCGCTGTTCCCGGGGTTGATCGGCGCGCTGGTCTGGATGGTGTTCGCCAGGGTGACCTGCCGGTCCTCGCTGACCGTGCGGCCGTTGAAGCTGACGATCCCGTTGGTCACGCTGCTCGCCAGGCCGAGCGGGTTGCCGATGGCGAGGGTGATCTCTCCCACCTGGACCTTGCTCGAGTCGGCGAAGGTGGCCGGGGTGAGGCCGTTCGCCCCGCTGACGTTGACCATGGCGAGGTCGTCGGGGACGAACTCTCCCACCAGCTTGGCGGGCAGCTTCTGGCCGTTGGTGAGCGTCACCTCGAAGCTCGTGGCGCCCCTGACCACGTGGTCGTTGGTCACGATGTTGCCCTTGGTGTCGTAGACGACCCCGGAGCCGAGGCCGGTGTCGGTCGTGATCTCCACGACGGAGGGGCGCACCTTGTTGACCACGTCGATGTACGAGCTCTGGAGGGCCTGGGCGCTCGGGTTGGCCGCGCTCGCGCCCGTGCTCGCGGTTGACCTCGACGTCGACGTGGACGAGCTCTGCGAGGAGCCGCTCGTGCAGGCGGCCAACAGCAGGGCCAGGATGACACCACCGCCGATTCCGCCCATGAGTCGAGATCGGTGCAGCTTCACGACCCGCAATCGTGCCCTATCCGGGCGGCGTCAGTCGAGAAGCTCGTCCTCCGACCCGGTCTCCGTCTCCGTCCGGCGTTCGCGGACGCGGGCGCGGATCCGCAGTCCGACGAGCACCACCACAACGACGGCGACGAACCCGGCCGCCGCCCAGCTGGACACGGACAGGACCCTCTTGTAGGTGCTGCCGAGGAAGTAGCCGAGCAGCGTGAAGCCCGTGGCCCACAGGACGCCGCCGAGGGCGTTGGCCATGAGGAACCGTGGGTAGTGCATGCCTCCCATGCCGGCGAGGCCGGGGACCACGGCCCGGAGGAACGCCGTGAGCCGGCCGAGCACGACTGCCCATGCCCCCCACCGCCTGATGAAGTCGCGGGCCTTCTCCACGCCGGCGTGGCGACGCCGGAGGGGCCGGACCGCAAGCAGCCGGGGCCCGAGCAGCCGTCCGACCTCGTAACCGACCGAGTCTCCGGCGATCGCCGCGACCGTGGCCACGACGATCATCACCACGATGTTGACGTTGCCCTGGGATGCGATGACGCCGCCGAGGATCACCGCCGTCTCGCCAGGCAGCACGAAGCCCAGAAGCACCGCCGCCTCTCCGAAGGCCAGGGCGGCGACGAGCCCGTAGACGAGGGGGCCGTGCAGGGACAGGATCTCGTTGGCGATCGAGGTCACCATCCCCAGTCTGGCCGCGCCGTGGCGGATGTGGCGGGGCGGTTGTGGCGGGGTGCCAGCCCGCCGGCCCGTCCCGCCAGGTCGTCGACTCCTTTACCCTGGGATCGTGACCCTCCGGACCCGCCTGGCGGTCGCCCTGCTCCTGAACATGGGGATCGTCGCTGCGCAGGCCGTCGCGGGGTTCGGAGCGCACTCGGTGGGGTTGCTGGCCGACGCCGGCCACAACCTGGTCGACGGGGCCGGTCTGGGCTTGTCCCTGATGGCGGTGCGCCTGGCCGCAAAGCCTGCTACCCCGGAGCGTTCCTTCGGCTTCCACCGCTCGACCGTGTTGGCGGCCCAGGCCAACGCCGGAGCCATCTGCGTCATCACCGTGCTGGTGGTCGCCGAGAGCATTCACCGGTTCTTCAGTCCCCAGCAGGTGCACGGCGCGCCCATGGTCGTGGTGGCGTCGGTGGCCCTGCTGGTCGACGCTCTCGCTGCCCTCGTCCTCTGGGACAGGCGCAGCGGCGACACCTTCACCGTTCGCTCCGCCGTTCTCCACATGGGCGGCGACGCTCTCGCCTCGCTCGGTGTGGTCGTCGCCGGGTCGGTGATCCTCGTGACCGGCCGGTTCGCGTGGCTGGACCCGGCCGTGGGGCTGGGGATCGCCGCGTTGATCGCGTGGGGAGCAGTCGGTTTGCTCCGTTCGACCACCGACGTCCTGCTCGAGTCGGCTCCGCCCGGTCTCGACGTGGGGGACCTCGAACGGGTCATGGCACAGGTG
>VAWP01000085.1:0-21106 GCA_005888295.1 Actinomycetota bacterium | reverse complement strand
CGCTGGAGGAGGCGCAGGCCACCGGGGTCGAGGTCAGACGGGCGGTCGCCGAGGGCTTCCGCATCGCTCACGCCACGCTGGAGCTCGAGTGCGAGACGTGTGCCGAGGACGTCTCGGGCTGCACCATGGACGACCTGCCACCGCCGGCCCTGCACGTTCCCGACAGCCCGGGTTGATGTCTTGCGCATGGCGTCCGGCGGCTAGCTTGGTCCGGTGAGCGAGCGCGCCGACGCGGAGCGCCCCTGGCGCTCCCGTGTCCTCGCCGGCCGCTACCGCCTGGTCGAGTTCATCGCCAGAGGTGGGATGGCAGAGGTCTGGGAGGGACACGACGTCCTCTTGGCGCGCCGCGTCGCCGTCAAGCTCCCCCATGCTCACCTGGGCCGGCAGGAGTCGTTCCGCCGGCGCTTTCGCCGCGAGGCCGTCGCCGCGGCGCGCCTCAGCCATCCCAACATCGTGTCCATCTTCGACACCGGCACCGACGACGAAGACAACTTCATCGTGATGGAGCGGGTCGACGGCCCGAGCCTCCGGCAGCTCTTCGTCCCCGACCGCGCCATGCCCGTCGACCGGGCGGTGAGCATCACGGGTCAGGTGGCGAGCGCGCTCGAGTACGCCCATCGGCAGGGCGTGGTCCACCGTGACATCAAGCCGGCCAACATCCTCATCGGTCAGGACGGCATGGTGAAGGTGGCCGACTTCGGGATCGCCAAGGCCGCCCTCGGCGACGACATGACCCAGACGGGGACGGCGCTGGGTACGGCGCGTTACCTGGCCCCCGAGCAGGTCGATGGAGGGCTCCCGGATCGCAGAAGCGACATCTACTCGCTCGGCGTGGTGCTGTACGAGATGATCTGCGGACGTCCGCCCTTCCAGGCGGACAACGAGCTGGCCCTCGCCCTCCAGCACCTGCGGGCCGATCCTCCTCCGCCGAGGAGCTTGTCGCCTCTGGTACCACCCTGGCTCGAGGGCGTCGTGCTCACGGCCCTGGCCAAGTCACCCGACCAGCGCTTCGCCACGGCCGACCACCTCCGCGACGCGCTGACACGTGGTCCGGCGTGGACCGGGCCCGATCCCGCGTCGGCGAGCGGCGCCGCACCTCCGGTGACCGATCGTGGTCCGGTCGACCGCGGCTGGGCCCCGCCGGTTCCCATCGGTGCCGATCAACGCGCCACGCACGCGCCGACGGAGCAGGAGCGGTCACAGCCGTGGGCGCCGACGGGTGTCATCGGTACGACGCCGACCGATCGGGGCCGGCTCGACACGGGGGAGGAGGGATGGCGAGAGAAGCCACCCGGCGACGGGTCGTTCCCCAGGTCGACGGAGGCGTTCGAGCGCCCTCCCGCCCCCCCGGTGGCTCCGCCGCCGCCGTCCGGTAGCAGGCCGAGGCGGCGCCTGGTCCCGCTCGTCGCCCTCGTCATAGCCGTCACCGCGGCCGTGGTCGCGGCCATCCTCGTCACGCACCTGAACAGCTCGAGCTCAGGAGGCGCGCCCGCCAGCTCCCAGGGCACCGCCGGCGCGCACGGTACGCCGCTGGTCGTGGCCCGCGCCACGGCGTTCGATCCGCCTCCCGGTGACGGCGTCGAGGACGACTCCGATCTCGGCCATCTCACCGACGGCAACCTCAACACGACCTGGCACACCGAGTTCTACTCGGGCCGCGAGTTCGGAGGGTTGAAGTCGGGAGTGGGCTTCGTGCTCACGACGGACCAGAGCCATCGGTTGCAGGACCTGGTGCTCACGAGCCCGACGCCCGGTTACAACGCCAACGTCTACGTCGGCGACTCGTCCCCGTCCCAGCTGGCGGGCTGGGGCCAGCCAGTGGCGAGCGTCACCAACGCGCCGAGCCGGTCCGTCGTCGCGCTGCACGGCCGCTCCGGCTCACACGTGCTCGTGTGGTTCACGAGGCTCAGTCCGACCAACGTCGTGCAGGTCTCCCAGGCTCAGCTCACCTCCTGACGGCGCGCTCGCGGTTCGAGACAGCACCGACCGAAGTCGAACGGCGCCTGCTCGCCGCAGCACGGATCGACCACGCGCCCGATTGGCACCGCGGCGACAACCCGGGCGCCGGCCAGCTGCAGGGCGGAGGCCGCGCTCTGGACACGAGCGCCCGTCGTGAAGGTGTCGTCCACCACCAGCACGCGGGCGCCCCGAACGCCCGAACGGACGACGAACCCGTCGTCGCTGGCGACGTTGTGCGCCATCGCTGCCGTTCCGCGCACCAGGGTCTCCTGGTGTTGCGCCGCCAGCCACGGCACCAGGCGCAGGGCGCTGGCGAGCGGGTGGGGACCATCCCGGTTGGTCGACGGCACCGTCGTGATGAAGTCCCACCCCCCGGCCCGGCAGCTGCGAAGGCAGTCGCCGTGGTCGAACAGGAACCGAGCCAGCAGGGACACGACGAGGGCGGCGTACCGGCGTCGGTCAGCACCGCTCTCGCCGTCCTTGTAGCCCCGGAGGGTCGCGTGCAGGCCTCCGGGAATCGCGTACAGGCTCAGCGGCACCACCCGGTGGCAGGGCCGGCGCACCTGCGCGGTCACGCGGGCGCAGCTGTAGCAGGTCGAGAACTCCGGGCGGGCGCAGCCCCGGCAGACGACGCACACGCCGGGTCCCGGGGCGGGCACCGGCCTGCACAGCCCGGCCAGGGGCTCGCTGACCTCGTGCACGCTCGGCATCGGACGCCGGGCGCGAGCTACAGGAGGCGGAGCTGCCTGGAGGACCCGAGTCTTCCCGGGTCGGGGCCCCGCTCCTGCGCGAGCCGGTCGAGCGCGGGCAGCAGGTCCCGCACGCCACCGACGACCGTCGCTCCGCCCTGGTCGGCGAGGGTCGACGCCCAGGCCTCGGACCGGGCCAGGGAGTCGACGAGGAAGACGGGCCGCCCGTGCTCGCCCGCCAGGCGGGCCTGCATCCGGGCGCCACTGGTCGCCGCCGCCTCAACCACCAGCGTGGCCAGGGCGATCCCGCTGGTGACGACATTGCGGTGGGGAAAGGACGTACGCGAGGGCGCGGCGTCGGGCGGAAACTGTGACACCACCGCCCCGGAACGACCGATCATCCGGGCGAGGTCGGCGTTCTCGGGTGGGTAGACGCGCCGGATCCCGCTGCCCAGCACGGCGATCGTCCGTCCCCCCGCGGCCAGGGCAGCGACGTGGGCATCGGTGTCGAGGCCTCGGGCCAGACCGGACACGACCGTCACGCCCGCCTCGGCCAGCCCCGTGGCGAGATCCCGAGCGGTCCGCCGCCCGGCGTCGGAGGGCTGCCGGGTACCGACGATGGCCACAGAGCGCTCATCGCCAGGTACCAGGGTCCCCCGAACGAACAGGAGCGGCGGGCGGTTGAACACCTGGGCCAGGTTGGTCGGGTAGTCGTCGTCGAGCACCGTGACCACCCCGAGCTCGGGATCGTCGGTGAAGAGCCGGCCGAGCACAGCCAGCCAGCGCTGGGCCGAGTCCGCGACATCGGACCGGGTGCTCACGAGGGCGGCGGTGGTGCCCGCGGCCTCGACGGCGTCGGCTACCTGTGACCACGGGCCGGGCGAGGCTTCCACCAAGGCCAGGAGCCCGGCCGCCTCCCGTACCGCTGGCGGCGTCGTCGCCTCTGGCGGGGCCCCGTCCCGGCGCTCCGGGCTCGCCACGGGCTACTCCTCCCGGTGGAGGAGGAACGTGCCCGTGGAGCGGCTCACGAGCCGGCCGTCGGCGTCCCGCACCGTGGCTTCCACGTAGGCGACCTGCCGGCCCATGCGCACCACCTCGCCCCGCACGCCCAGCTTCTCTCCGACCCGAGCGGCCCGCATGGTCTCGGTCTTCATCTCCAGGGTGGCCTGGCTCCGGTCGCGCCCGTCCAGCCCCGCGTTGACGGCGAAGTTCATCGCCGCGTCGAGCAGGACCGAGTGCACGCCGGCCTGCACGATCCCGTGCGGGTTGCAGGCGAGACCGGTGGGCTCCCAGGCGGCGGCCGCCCATCCGCCCCCCTCTCCGTCGGCGCCGTACTCCTCGAAGCGGCCGCCAACGGCTCCGATGACGGCCATCCCGCCGTCCCCCAGCCAACGATCCATGTTCCTCACGGGCGCCAACGGTAGCGCCGGGGTGTTACGACACGACCACCGGTGGACGCGGGCGAGCCAGCCCGGCTGATTTTCGACCAGATCTGGAACCGGGGGAACGTGCCGGGGCCGGCCGGTGACCTTGACCGTCCGGTCTAGTGTGGGGCCGGATCGCCAGAACGAGATCGCCAGTACGAACAGAGGAGCGTGTCATGCCCAGCGCTGTCATCGTCGATGCCGTCCGCACCGCGGGTGGGAAGCGGAACGGCAAGCTCCGGGGCTGGCATCCCGTCGACCTGGCCGCGGAGACCTTGCGAGCCCTGGTCGAGCGCAACGACCTCGATCCGGAGGTGATCGACGACGTGGTGATGGGCTGCGTCATGCAGGTCGGAGAGCAGGGGCTCAACGTCGGGCGGAACGCCGTGCTCGCCGCCGGCTTCCCGGAGTCGGTGTGCTCCACCAGTGTCGACCGCCAGTGCGGCTCGTCCCAGCAGTCCGCCCACTTCGCCGCGCAGGGGGTCATGGCCGGGGCGTACGACGTCGTGGTCGCGGCCGGCGTCGAGTGCATGACGCGGACGCCGATGGGGGCGTCCGTCGTCCCCGGGCTGGGTGCGCCCTTCGGGCCCAGGATGATGGCCCGCTACGCCTCAGTCGGAGGACTGGTTCCCCAGGGGATCTCGGCCGAGCTCATCGCCGACAAGTGGGGGCTCTCCCGGGAGGATCTCGACCGCTTCGGCGCCACCAGCCAGCAGCGGGCCGCCCGGGCGACCGCCGAGGGCCGCTTCCAGCGCGAGATCGTCCCGGTGAAGGTGAAGGACGACGACGGCAACGAGACCGACGAGATCGTCGACACCGACGAGGGCATCCGACCCGACACCACCGTGGAGACGCTCGCCCAGCTCAAGCCGGCCTTCAAGAAGGACGACGGCAAGGTCACCGCCGGCAACTCGTCACAGATCACCGACGGCGCCGCCGCCGCCCTCATCATGAGCGAGGAGCGTGCCACCAGCCTCGGCCTGCGCCCTCGGGCCCGGTTCCACTCGTTCGCCCTGGCCGGCGTGGACCCGGTCACCATGCTCACCGGTCCGATCCCGGCCACCTCGAAGGTGCTCGAGCGGGCCAAGATGCGCCTCGCCGACATCGACCTGGTCGAGATCAACGAGGCCTTCGCGTCCGTGGTCCTGGCCTGGGAGAAGGAGCACCACCCGGACATGGACCGGGTCAACGTCAACGGCGGCGCCATCGCCCTCGGCCATCCGCTGGGGTGCTCGGGCGCCAAGCTCCTGGCCACGCTGGTCAACGAGCTCGACCGGACCGGTGGTCGCTACGGCCTCCAGACGATGTGCGAGGGCGGCGGCATGGCCAACGCCATGATCGTCGAGCGGCTCGGCTAGGACCCCTCATCCACAGACTGTGGACAAGTCTGTGGGAAAGATCACACCCGTGTAAGTAGGCGCCTGGAACCGGGCGCGGGACGGGTTGGGGACGAGGCCACCATTTTCGCCCAGCGTCCGGCTCAGCGGTACTGGGTCGCGGTGACGAACCCGGCGGCGATGAGCCCCAGCCCCAGCAGCAGGTACCAGTTGGACGCCCCCCCGGGCAGCACGCCCAGGTAGTTGATCACCACCACGATCACGCCCACGATCAGGCAGGCCAGCAGCAGCACTGGCACCCACCTCGGGCTGACCTTCTTGGCCCGCGGGATCGGCGGGGTGTAGCGCCCGGACTTGCGCTCGGTCGTGCGCCCGGGCTTGGCCTTGCGCCGCCCCGGCAGCCGGGAGGCGGCCATCTAGGGGACCGGGCTCGAGGTCGTCGTGGTCGTCCCGCCGCCGGGCACGAACTTGCCGACGACGATCGTGACCGTGGTGCCCTGGTTGGCCGGCGTGCCGGCGGGTGGGTTCTCGCTCAGCACGATGCCGTTCTGGCTCGGATCGCTCACCGCCTGGGGCTGGGCCGATACGCCGTAGCCGGCCGCCGTGAGCGTCGAGCGGGCCTGGCCCTGAGGCTGGCCCACCACGTTGGGCACCTGGGTCTGGGGCTGGGGCTGACCGCTGGACACGACCAGGTTGACCGTCGACCCCGGGTTCACCTTGGTCCCTGGCGACGGGCTGGTGCTGATGACGTTGCCGCTGGGCACGCTCGCCGAGGGCTGGTTCGAGACACTCCCGAGAGTGAGCCCGGCGCTGCCTAGCCGGTTGGCCGCAGTGGCCTGGTCCTCACCCACCACGTCGGGCACGGTGACCTGGGCCGGTCCGCTCGAGACGGTGAGCGTCACCTTCGAGCCCTGGGCCGCCTGGCTGTTGCCCGACGGGCTCTGGTCGATGACCGTCCCGGCGGCCTGGTTCGACTGGCGCGCCTGCTGGCTGACCGTGAAGCCCGCCTGCTGGAGGGTGTTGGTGGCCGTGGTGACGTCCTCGCCGGTCACGTCGGGCACCGTGACCTGGGCGGGGGCGGCCACCACCTTCAGGGTCACGGTGTCGCCCTTCGACACCTTGGCGGGCGGCTTCGGCGACTGGTCGAGCACCGAGCCCGGGCCGAAGCCGAACGCAGGCTGGACGTCCTGGGTCGCCACCTTGAGCCCGTCGTTCTGCAGCGTCTGGGTGGCCGGGCCCACCTGCTGGAGGACGACGTTCGGGACGGTGAAGGCGGCCGCCGATCCGGTGGACCGGAGCAGGAGGAAGAGGACGACGCCCAGCGCGGCCAGCAGCAACGCCAGCACGGCGACGTAGCGGCCCTTGCGTCTCCTGCGCCGGGCTCCGGGCGGAACCCCGGTCGGTGAGATGACAGTGGTGCGCCCGGTCGGCGGTCCCGCCATGGTGCCGTCCTGCAACCGCGTGGCCGCCATCGTCGGGGGGAAGGCCATGACCGTCTGTCCCTGCTGGAACCGCACGAGGTCGGCGCGCATCTCGTCGGCGCTCATGTACCGGTCGTGCGGCATCTTGGCCATCGCCTGCATCACGATGGCGTCGAAGGCGGGTGGGATGGCCGGGTCGAACTGGCGCGGCATCGGCGGTATCTCGCGCACGTGCTTGTACGCCACGGCCAGTGGGTTCTCACCGACGAAGGGCGGGCGCCCGGTGACCATCTCGTACAGCACGACCCCCAGGGAGTAGACGTCGCTGCGTGCATCGACCGTGTCGCCCTGGGCCTGCTCGGGTGAGAAGTACGTCGCGGTGCCCATCACGGCGCCCGTCTGGGTGAGGTCGCCCTCGGTGTTGGCGGCGCGGGCGATCCCGAAGTCGGCGACCTTGACCTGACCGTCGTCGGAGAGGAGGACGTTGCCGGGCTTCACGTCGCGGTGGACGACGCCGTGGCGATGGGCGAAGGCGAGGGCGGCGGCGACCTCGGCGCCGATGGCGGCGGCCCAACCGACGGACAGCCGGCCCTCGTTGTGGATGATGCTCGACAGCGGCCGGCCGTCCACGTACTCCATCACGATGTAGTAGGTACCGTCGGCCTCTCCCCAGTCGAAGACCGACACGATGTTGGGGTGGCTCAGGTTGGCGGCCGCCTGGGCCTCCCTGCGGAAGCGCTCCACGAACGAGGGGTCCACGGAGAGCTCGGGGAAGAGGACCTTGAGGGCGACGGGCCGGTCCAGCAGCAGGTCGTGGGCCAGGAAGACCTCGGCCATGCCGCCGCGGGCGATCCGGCGGACGAGCTCGTAGCGCTCGCTGTAGATGGGCGGCGACTGCGAGGTCACGGCGTCGTCGTCGTGGTCGTCGAGGTCGTCGTTCCCGGTGTCGTCCCTGGCGTGCCAGCAGCGCCGCCGCCCTGGGTCCCGCCGCTCTGAGGTAATGCCAGCGCGGCCTGCATCACCGACTTGAAGATCGGCCCTGCGATCTGGGCGCCGGTGGTGTCCGACCCGAGCCCGTTCTGGGCGGGAACGACGACGGCGACGGCGACCTTGGGGTTGTCGGCGGGGGCGAAGCCGATGAGCCAGTTGTTGTTACCCGATCCCGTGCTGGTCTGGGCCGTGCCGGTCTTCGCCGCCACCTGCACGTTGGGCAGTGCGACGGCGGTGGCCGTGCCGCCGTTGACCACGCCGACCATGTCGTCGCGCACGGTGCCCGCGGTGGCCTGGGACGTCGCCTGCTGCCACGGCTTGGCCCCGAACGACTGCACCTGTCGTCCCTCGTTGTCACGGATCTCGTTCATCACGTGCGGCGTCACGATGATCCCGCCGTTGGCGATGCCCGCTGCGACGAGCCCCATCTGCAGCGTCGTGGCCGAGACGTCCTGCTGGCCGATGGCGGAGTAGGCGAGCCCGGGCTGGTTCCGGGCGAAGGACGAGGCGGGCGGGAACGTCGAGGCGACGGCCGCGATGTCGAGCGGCGGCTTCTTGTCGAAGCCGAACGCCATCGCCTGCGCCGACAGGTTGTCGGGCCCGAGGTCGAGGCCCATCTGCGCGAAGCCCGTGTCGCACGAGAACTTCAGCAGGTCCGGAAGCGTCCCACCGCAGGTCTCGTGGCCGAAGTTGGACAGGGTCTTGTTCGTCTGCGGCAGCGGGATCGAGGTCTCCTGGGGGTAGTTCTTGGTGGCCAGTGTCGGGTCACGTTCCAGGCTGGCCGAGGCGGTGACGACCTTGAACGTCGACCCGGGGGCGTAGCCCCGCCGGTAGGTGCGGGCGAGCATCGGCTGGTTGGGGTCGGCCTGGTACAGGTTCCAGGCGGTGCGCTGGACGTTCTGGTCGTGGGAGGAGAGGGGGTTCGGATCGAAGGTGGGTGTGCTGTACATGGCGAGGATGTTGCCGTTGGTCGGGTTGAGGACGACGACCGACCCGGCTCGCTGGCCGAGGGAGTTGGCTGCGACCTGCTGCAGTTGATTCGAGATGGTGAGGGTGACGTCCTCGGTCCGGGTCCTCGTGGTGAGCAGATCGCTCAGATGCTGGAGGGGCACGGTGCGCCCGGCCAGCTGCGAGGTGTAGGTCTGCTCTACCCCGCTGGATCCGTAGACGAACGAGAAATAGCCCGTGATCTGCGAGAACAGGGGCCCTTCGGGGTACTGGCGCTGGAACTTGTAGATGTCGTTGGCGGGAACGGACCTGGCGACCACCACCCCGTCGGCGGTCTGGATGACGCCCCGGGGCCGGCTGAAGTCGTCGAGCACCTTGCGGATGTTGCCGGAGGCGTTGGAGAGCTTGTTCGCCTGGAGCACCTGGAGGTTGTTCAGCTGGAGGAACAGCACGGCGAACAGCACCAGGAGCGCGATTCCCAGTAACCGGATCTGACGATCCATCAGGGGCTCGGCTCCGCGGGCTGATCCCCGACCCGGACCGGGGTCACGGCTTCGGCGCCGTGGGCGGCGGAGCGGGCGCGGTCGTCGGTGGGGGCGCCGCACCGCAAGCCGCCACAGGAGACCCGGCCGGCACCGAACTGGCCTCCTGGGTCAGGTTGGCGACGTACTGCCGGGCGGCGCCCAGGGTGGGCTCCTCCTTGCCGGACCTGAGGTCGGGAACCCGTGCCGGGAGGACCGTCAACTGCGGGGCTGCGCCGGGGGTCGTGCAGGTGACGAGGTTGGTCCGCTGGTTGAGCGAGGGCTGGATCCACAGCAGCCCTCCGGGCCGCCCCTTGAAGATGGCCACCTGGTTGCCCTGGAGGCCCACGAAGTAGGAGCGCTCGCCGAACCACCAGACGGCGGCGGCGATACCACCCAGGATCATGAGCAGCACGGCGAGGAAGGCCACGACCCCGAGCGTGACACGCGGCGACCGGCCACGGACCCTCACCCTTGCTCCGGGCGGGCGGACCTCGGTGGCGTCGCCCACCGGTCCGGCGACCACCACGACCGAGTCGTGGGTGGGCGTCGGGTTGGGATCGTCCCGGGCTCCCGGCTCTCCGCCGTCGGCGGCCGCCCCGGCAGCTTCGGTCGCGGCGGCATGCGACGCGGTCGCTCCCACGGCGCTGGCCACGAGGTCGCCGCCGCCTCCGGGCCCGTCGCCGTCGTCGATGATGTCGACGACCACCACGGTGATGTTGTCGCTGCCCCCGGCGTCACGGGCCTGGGCGACGAGGGCATGGGCGGCGTCCTCGGGATCGGTGTGCCCGCCGAGGACCGACGCGATCTCGTCGTTGCCGAGCTCGTTGATCAGCCCGTCACTGCAGAGCAGGATCCGGTCGCCTGCATGCGGAGCTACGTGCGAGACGTCCACCTCGACGTCGGGCTCGATCCCGAGCGCGCGGGTGAGGATGTGGCGCTGTGGATGGACGGCGGCTTCCTCGGCGCTGAGCTCGCCGCTGCGCACCATCTCCTCCACGAGGCTGTGGTCGGCCGTCAGCTGGCTGAGCACACCCTCCTGGTACAGATAGGCGCGGGAGTCGCCGACGTTCACCACCGTCAGGTCCTGCCGGCCGTCGACGGTGACCAGCGCCAGCGCCGTGAGCGTCGTCCCCATGCCCCGCAGATCGGCCTGCGCCCGTGCCCGCTCCCACACCGCGTGGTTGGCCTGGCGAACGGCGTCGGCCAGGCCGTCAGCCGACGGGTGTCCGGCGAAGGTCGTCTGGAACGCCTCGATCGCGGTCTGGGCCGCTGTCTCCCCGCCGACGTGGCCACCCATGCCGTCGGCCACGGCGTAGAGCCCGTCGCCCTCGAAGGCCCGGTCCTGGTTCGTCGTGCGCACCATGCCGACGTCGGTGGCCGAGCTCGACCGCAGGCGGATCACGCACCGACCTCCAGGACCGTGCGCCCGACCTGGAGCCGGTCACCGGGGTGCAGCGGTACGGGCGAGCCGAGCTTCTTGGCGTTGACGAAGGTCCCGTTGGTCGAGCCCAGGTCCTCGATCCAGGTCTCGCCGTTGCGACGGAACACCCGGGCGTGGAGCTGGGAGGTGAAGGCGTCGTTCAGCGCGACCCCACAGCCGGACGCACGACCCACCGTCACCTCGTCACCGAGGTCGAAGATCCGCCCCCGCCCCTCGGCGGGCTCCAGCACTCTGAGCCGCATCACCTGTCCGTTGCGCCGTCGTCCGTCCGGCGGCATCGGCCCGGGCGGGGGAGCGGGGGCCTCCTGGCGGTCCCTCCGCCGGGTCCGCCGTGACAGCGGTGGCTCGTCGACCACGGTCACGACCGGCGGCCGCTTGAGCTCGGACCACACGGCTCGAAGGACGCGCAGGAAGAACAGCCACAACAGCGCGATCAGGAAGAACTTGAGGATGGTGAGCAGCGAGTCCGACACGGGCGCTACACCCGTCCGTCGGGGTCGGGCGGGACGGGCGGCACTACCGGACCTCGAATCGGAGGCTCGTCCTGCCCACGGTGATCTCGTCGCCGTCGTTCAGCCGTCTGGTCCGCACCTGGGCGCCGTTGACGCGGGTGCCGTTGGTCGATCCCAGGTCCACCACGACGACGTCCGGCCCGTCCCGGCGCAGCTCGGCGTGGCGTCGGCTGACGTTCGCGTCCTCCACGACGATGGCGCACTCGGGCAGGCGCCCGATCACGAGTGGACCCTCGTCCATCGGGACGGTGCGCCCGTCGGGGAGCACCACGCCGGCCTGGGGACCACCGCCGGGACCGCCCTTCACCTCGCTGGTGACCAGGCAGGCGCCGGGGTTGAGCGCGTTGTCCGGCTTCAGCGCCACCTCGACCGGGCCCATGAAGTTGTAGCGCTCGGTGCGGGCGTGCTCGCGCACGGCGTCGGCGAGCTCACGGGCGAGGGCGTCGGCGAAGGACTCGAACCGGTCGAGATCGGCGGGTGCCAGGGCCACCTGGAACTCGTTGGGAGCGATCACGCCACGGGGGCCGACGGAGCGCTGGAGGTCCATCTCGCGGGTCAGGCGGCGAGCGATCTCGACCGGCTGCAAGCCGCTGCGAAAGGCCTTGGCGAACGCTCCCTCGACGAGGCGCTCGAGTCGCTGCTCAAACTGCTGGAGTCCCATGCTCGAGTCAGCCTACCTACCCGCGTCCTGGGCCGGTGAAGAGGGACCTCGACGCCCCGAGGTCCGGGCGGATGTCTCTCCAGGGTACCCAGTTCGGGCCATCCTTCCTGGTCGGAGGGTGGACTAAGGTGACCTCCGCTTCACTCCGGGCGAGTGGCGGAATTGGCAGACGCGCAGGATTCAGGTTCCTGTGTCCGCAAGGACGTGGGGGTTCAAGTCCCCCCTCGCCCACCCACCTGACCCGATCGGCTCGTTTCAGGTCCCTGCAGGTCCTTCGCCGTGCCGCTGCCTCATTCCTGGTCTCTGACGAGGGCTAGGGTCAGCGCCGATGGCCTTCCGCCGCCGTCGCCCGCCCGTGTTGGTCATCGCCGGGTTGGTGGTGGCGGTGCTGGTGATCGTGGTGCTCGCCCTGCCGGGGTCCGACTCGAGCTCCGACCAGCAGTCGTACCTCGACATCGTGCGTCCCCAACTGCAGCTGTCCGCCCAGCAGGGCGCCGTGGTGCGCGACATCCGGGCCAACGCCCGGTCGCTCGACCGCCTGACGCTCGTCCAGCGGGTGAACGACCTGGTGGGCGCGGCGGCCGGCGTGCAACGGCAGGTGGCTCCGGTCTCGCCACCAGGATCCCTCGGATCCGCCGGCAGCCTCCTCGAGCAGGCGATGAACACGCGGGCCCAGGGGACGGCGTCGCTTCGCGACGGGCTCCGGGCCTCGTTGTCGGGGGGGTCGGCCGATCAGGCAGTGGGCCTTCTGTCCCACGCGGGCCAGCAGCTCGTCGCGGCTGACGGCCTCTACGGGAGGTTCTTGCGGGCGTTGTCACGATCACAGGCGGCCTCGATCAGCGTTCCGCAGTACCGCTGGGTGGTGAACCCCGCTGACTGGGAGCGGGGGTCCCTGGTCCTTTTCGTCCTCGGGCTGAGGCTCTCGCCTTCCCTGGCCCTGCGCCACGACGTCGGCCTCGTGCTGGTGTCCACCCAGCCGTCGCCCACGTCCTACCAGGGCACGATCGCCGTGCTGGGCCTGGCCCGGCAGCTCACGGTCAGCGTGGTGGTCGCCAACACCGGCAACGCGACCGAGCACGAGGTACCGGTGGTGGCCACAGTGTCGGGCGGCCAGCCACAGTCGGCGCGCACGGTCGTCAACCTCGAGCCCGGCCAGCGTCAGGCCCTCGACCTCGGCGGCTTGTCGCTCGGGCCGCGCACGCTGTACGTCCTCACCGTCACGGTGGGTCCGGTCTCCGGAGACCCCGACCGCACGTTGCTCGGGCCGGTGGCGCTGAGACTCACCGCGCCCGACGGAGACAGCTGGAGCTTTGGTGAGGATGCGGATGCGCCGACGACCGTAACGGGACCGGCCCTGGATTTCTGTCTGGTGGCCGGCCAGCGCCTCGAGGCCTCCGCCTCGGCCCTCGTCGCCGAGGGGCCGGACGCCGCAGCGGTCCTCGAACTCGTCCGGACGTTCGCGTAGCGGCTGCTAGCCGGCCTCGTCGTCGGGTCCGGGCCACGTGCGCTGACGCCAGGCCTCCTCGGCGCGCGACACGACCTCGCGCAACGGGAGCCCTGTGCGCCGCGCGGCGCGGGCGGCGTCGTCGTGCTCGACCTTGATCCGTCCGGGGCTGACCTTGACCCGCACCGGCACGCCCTCGACGTCGACCTCCTGGAGGGATCGACTGGCCGGCCAGCGCTCGAGGACCTGGCCCCGGACACCCAGGGAGCCGGTCTCGACCCGGAGGATCTCCGACAGCGAGGCCGCCAGGGCGGTGTCCGCGAGGACGCTCACCGTGTGTCCGGGGCGACCCTTCTTCATGATCACGGGCGTGACCCAGGCGTCGTGAGCACCCGCCGCCATGAGGGCACCCACGGCGTGAGCGAGTGCCTCACCGGTCGCGTCGTCGACGTTGACCTCGAGCAGGGACACCGGCTGCCCCGGCACCGAGGCGCCGGACTCCAGGGGGGTGCCGAGGACGACCTGGGTGCAGTTGGGGAGCTGGTCGAGGTCGCGCTGGCCGGCCCCGAAGCCCGTCGCCGTGATCGTCATCGTCGGGAGGGGTCCGTAGGCGCTGGCGGTGGCCGTCAGGATGGCGGCGCCGGAGGGCGTGGTCAGCTCCACGTTGATGTCCCGCCCCTGGGTCGGCACGCCGCGCAGAAGCTCGACCACCGCCGGTGCCGGATTGGGGAGGATCCCGTGGGCGGTGCGCACCACGCCGGTCCCTGTCGCCACCGCGCTCGCGGTGACGAGGTCGACCCCCAGTATCTCGAGCGCAGCGCTCGTGCCCACGATGTCGACGACGGCGTCGTGGCCGCCGACCTCGTGGAAGTGGACCTGCGAGGGGGGACGGCGGTGGAGGGCGCCCTCGGCCCGGGCCAGGGCGTCGAAGGCGGCCAGCGAGCGGCGCCGGGCGCGCTCGGGCAGTCGGGCCTCCTCGATGAGCCCGACGATGTGCGAGTGAGTTCGGACGACGCTGTCCTCCGTCACCCGCACGACAGCGCGGGTGGCCGCGATCCCTCCTCGCAGGACGGGCTCGGCCTCGAGCGCCCAACCACCGAGCGGCAGCCGCCTGACCATGTCCACGACCTCGTCCAGATCGGCACCGGCGTCGAGGAGGCTGCCCAGCGCCATGTCGCCCGCGATACCGGCGAAGCAGTGGAACCACGCGGTGGCGGAGGGAGCCGGCACCGGAACTCCGCTGATGTCGGTGTCGGGCGCCGGCCCCGAGTCGTTGCTCATCCGAGAAGGCGACTGACGGCGCAGGCGGCGCCGAAACCGTTGTCGATGCCCACGACGGTCACCCCGGCGGCGCACGAGGAGAGCATGGCGAGCAGGGCGGCGATGCCCTCGAAGGCGGCTCCGTAGCCGGTGCTGGTCGGCACGGCCACCACCGGCGCTGCGGTCACACCGGCCACCAGGCTCGCCAGCGCGCCCTCCATCCCGGCCACGACGATCACGGCGTCGGCTTGGCCGAGATCGTCAGCGCTGGCGAGGAGACGGTGGATCCCGGCCACACCGCAGTCAGTCAGCAGCTCGGGACGAAGCCCGAGGGCGGCGAGCGTCGCGTCGCACTCCTCGGCCACCGGGAGATCCGCCGTGCCGGCGGTGACCACGAGCACCCGGCCGGGACGCTCTGGTGTGGGGCGCCAGGCGACGAGGCTCAGCTCGTGGCCGGCCCGCCCAGCCTCCAGACCGCCAGCCTCGCCGGTTGTGGTTCGCCTGCCGCCGGGGTTGCGGTCCATGGCGGCCGCGGCCTGCTCCGGGTCTGCTCTCGTCAGCAGCACGGGGTGCCCAGCTGGCTCGGAGAGCAGCTCAGCGACGATGGCCGCGCACTGATCGGGGGTCTTGCCCGGGCCGTAGACCGCCTCGAGCAGACCCTGACGCAGCGGGCGATGGTGGTCCACCCGGGCGAAGCCGATGTCGGCGAACGGCAGGCGTCGTAGCCGGGCCACGGCGTCGTCGGGACCGAGGGATCCCGACCGGACATCGTCGAGGAGCTGGCGAATCGCGTTCTCGTCCATGAGTGGTCGTCACTATCCTGCCCGGGAGTGCACCGCTCTGCTCACTCCGGCGTCAGCCCGGCCTCCCGGGCCCACGCTCGTTCCAGCCGGGCCCCCGGCCGGTGACCCGGGTCGCGTTCCTCGGCCCACCGGGGACGTTCACCGAGGAGGCTCTGCTGAGCCAGGCCGACCTCGCCCAGTTCGAGCTGATGCCGGTGGGGGCGCTGCTGGACGTGCTGACGGCCACGCAATCGGGAGAGGTCGACCTCGGGTTCGTCCCCATCGAGAACTCGATCGAGGGCACCGTCACCGCCACGCTCGACACCCTGGTGTTCGAGACCGACCTCCTCATACAGCGGGAGATCGTGCTCGACGTCCATCTCAACCTGGTGGCGCGACCGGGCACCCGGACCAGCGACATCACGCGTGTCGTCTCCTTTCCCCACGCCTCGGCGCAGTGCCGCGGGTTTCTGGCCCAGGTGCTTCCGGGTGCCGAGGTGCAGGCGGCGAACTCCACCGCCGACGCCGCCCGCCAGCTGGGAGAGGGCGGGTCAGCGACCACCGCGGCGCTGGCGCCTGCTCTCGCGGCCAAGCTCTACGGCCTGGAGGTGCTGGCCTCCGACGTGGAGGACCATCAGGACAACCAGACCCGTTTCGTCCTCGTCGCCCGTTCGGGCATCCCCGCGCCCACCGGCCATGACCGCACGAGCATCGTGTGCTACCAGCAAGCCGACCGCCCTGGGAACCTGCACGCCATCCTGGGCCAGTTCGCGGCGCGCAATCTCAACCTCACCAAGCTCGAGTCGCGGCCGACGAAGCGGGCGCTGGGCGACTACTGCTTCATCATCGACCTGGAGGGCCACGTCGACGACGAGGTCGTGGCCGACTGCCTGCGCGATCTCCACGCCCAGCTGGCCGGGGTGAAGTTCCTCGGCTCCTATCCCGCCGCAGGCGAGCACGGGCCCGCCCGACGTCGCGACGCCGAGGCGGCGTGGCGGTCAGCCGATGCGTGGATCGCATCCCTGCGCGGCCAGATCGGCCCGGTACGCTGATTCTCGGCTCTCGGGAGGGATGGCAGAGCGGCCGAATGCGAGGCTCTTGAAAAGCCTTGGGATGCAAGTCCCCGTGGGTTCGAATCCCACTCCCTCCGCGCAGCATTCGCTCCGCAGGTCAGAGGCCTGCCCGTTCCAGAGGAGATCCGTCCTCCGACCCTCGCAACCAGGGAGCGCGAACTCGTCGCTCCGCACGGTCGTCAGAATCGTTTCCCGCTACTGCTCCATATGACCGGGGTGCTTTTGCGCTCGGCAAGCAGCGCCGTGCTGGTGCGGATGACGAAGCGATCGTTCTTCGCTCGTCGGCTGGTCGTGACCGCCGAAGCAGGATGGGGTCGGGGCGGGTGAGCCGACGGCTGCCGGGGGTGCCGTGAGACCAGGCTGGGGAGACGGCGGGGGGCTGCTCGATCGGGCGGCCGGCGTTGGCGGAGCGGCGGTCGTGGGAGGAGCGGTAACAGGGGGCGCAGCGATCTGTCCGGCCGAGGATGCCGCTCTCCGGTGATCCTGTCCGGACAAGCCGAGGACCAATGCAAGAAGTAGAGACAGACCGAGCAGCGTGGCAGCAACCCAGCGCCACCGCCGGGCGCTCAGCAGCTGCCGCCCGAGCGCGCCTATCCGCGAAGCCCAACGGCCCGCCGTCAAGAGAGCGATAAGCCGTGCTCCAGTTGAGAACCACCACCGGGGCTCGAGGAACCGCCCAACCCGCGAGAGAAGCGGATGCTCTGCGGGTGGGGTCGGAGGCACCTCTGGGAGAGACGCCGTATCGTCGAAGGACCCGGTCTCTGCGCGAGGCGAGACTGGGGGCCGGCCCTCGATCAGGGTGTCGTGCAGATCTCCAGGGGACATGTCGCCAGTCAACTCCTGCTACCTATGTATTCACCTTCGGCGGGAAGATCTTTCATCGTGTGGGGTGCTTGGTGGTGTGATCGTTGGAGCTCTGGTTGCTCGAGCTCTGGTTGCTTGAGGTCGTACCCTTGTTGGTGGCCGAGGATGGCTTGCCGCAGTTGCTCCGGGCAGCTGCCGACACGGCGTCGCCGTGGGCTTCGCCCGAGCGAGAGTGGTTGTTGGCCAGACCGGAAACACATGCCCCGTGATTGTCTGGGGCCTTCTGTGCGGCGGTGGAACTTTCGTTGCTACTGCTCGACGTGTTGTGCCCCGACATGTCGCTGCCCGACGTGTTGGCGGCGCTCCTCGACCCGCCCGGACGGGTGTTGGCCGCCATCGAGGGCGAGCTCGAGCTTTGATTGCCCGAGGCCGCCACCCTCGCGCTCGTGGCCCCGGGCGAGCCACCACCCGACAGGGCAGCGGCCGCGGTGAGCCCTCCTACCAGAGAGATAGCACCCACGGCTGCTCCAGCGACCAACCTGGTCGTGGCGTTCCTCGTCGACCTCCGGCGAGTGAGCATGACAGGACGTGACGATTCGATGACAGCGACCATGGCGCTGAGCGTCTCCGCCTCCGTCGCCCGCGCTGCACCCTGAAGAGGACGTCGCGCCGACTGAAGCAACGCTGCCGTTTCAGCGAAAGCCCCGGGCGCGTCGTCAGGACTGACGGCACCACAGAGCATCCGCTCAGCGGTGTCGTGGTCCAGATCCCTAGCTCGGTTCATCAACCCAGTTATGACCTGGGAGGGCTTCGGTGTTACGCATCGACCCAGGAAATTCTTGGGCGAGGCGGATCAGCGCACGGTGCTGGAGGGCGCGTATCGCACCCGGCCGCTTTCCTACAATCGTGGCGACCTCCTCAACGGACAGATCGGCGACGACCCTCAACAGCACGACCTCGGACTGCGGCGGTCCAAGCCGAGCGATCGCGGTCAGCGCCTCGCTCGTGCTCAAGCCATCGAGCGCTTCGGCCTCAACGTCGCCGATCGGAGCTCGAAGACCCAGTTCATCAACTGGCGCTGGATGGGTGCCCCTCTGCCGTGCCCGTCGCCACGCCTCACCCACCTTGCGATAGGCGATGGCGAAGACCCAGCGCCGCAGCGCTCGCTCGTCGCCCTCGAATCGGGCCAACGCAGTCGCCATGGTGACGAAGACGTCCGCCGCGAGGTCTTCGCCCTCAGTCCCCACCCGCGCCGTGGCAAAAGCGAGCACCCCGGGATGTAGATCGCGATACAGCACTTCAACGGCAGATTGCTCACCTGACTTCGCCGCCATCAAGACGGCAGGGAAGTCAGCTCCGATCACGTCGCAGCCCAGACGCGCGCCGACCTGTGAGGCCGGTCGCCGATCAACTGAATCGGAACTGGCTCGTCGAACGAGCGACCCACCCAGGAATAGTTCGCCGTGTCCTCGGCGCGGCCCTCCGGGGTCGGGGTCCGGGGACCCTCCATCGGGCCCAATCGTCTCCCCTCGTGCTCTGCGACGCCAGGCGGCCGGGCCTACAGTCGAGCGATGGCGGTCGATTGGGCCTGCGAGTGGTGACCATCGATGATGTCGGCCGCATGGCGGCCGAGCTGCCCGAGGTCACCGAGGGTGAGCGCCACGGCAACCTCACCTGGTTCGTCGCTGGCAAGGCATTCGCGTGGGTGCGGCCATTCAGCAAGGCGGACCTCAAGCGGTTCGGCCCCACGACCCCGCCGGAGGGACCGATCGTCGCGGTGCGCCTCGCCGACCTGGCTGACAAGGAGGCCGTCCTGTCCGCAGGCCCCAGAGGCTTCTTCACCATTCCGCACTTCGACGGGTACGCGGCGGTGCTGATCCAGCTCGAGAAGGCCGGCAAGAACGCGGTGCGAGAGGCGATGGTCGACGCCTGGTTGGCATCGGCGCCGCAACACCTGGCCGACGAGTACCTCAGCGCCGAGTGACCTCGGGAGTCATGGTCCTGAGCGGGCACGAGCTGTGCCCTGGGCCAGAGGTCATGGTTCCGGTCTAGATTTGTTGCGCATGGCTGGTTTCGACGTCACCGACCTCCCAGATCTGACGGGTCGCACGGTGGTCGTCACCGGCGCCAACAGCGGGATCGGTCGGGCCGCGGCCCGCGCACTCGCCGGTGCCGGCGCTCACGTCGTCCTCGCCGTGCGGGACCTCGACAAGGGTCGGGCGGCCGCGGCCGCGATGCCGGGCCAGACCGAGGTTCGCCAGCTCGACCTCGCCAGCCTGGCGTCGGTGCGAACGTTCGCGGCGGGCTGGGAAGGCGATCTCCACCTCCTGATCAACAACGCCGGGGTGATGGCGCCGCCCCTGACCCGCACCAGCGAGGGTTTCGAGCTGCAGTTCGGCACCAACCACCTCGGCCACTTCGCGCTGACGAACCTGCTCCTCGACCACGTCGTCGACCGTGTCGTCACCGTGTCGTCGAGCGGACACCGCTTCGGGAGCATCGACTTCGACGACCTCAACTGGGAGCACAAGCCCTACCGGGCGTGGCGGGCCTACGGGCAGTCCAAGCTCGCCAACCTCCACTTCACCGCGGAGCTGCAGCGACGGCTGAGCGCCGCGGGGTCCGTCGTTCTGGCCAATGCCGCCCACCCCGGCTACGCGGCGACCAATCTGTCGTTCCACACTCAGCGTCGATGGATGGATCTCGCCAGTGCTCTCGGCAACCGGTTGCTGGCACAGGACGAGGACGGTGGGGCACTGCCGATGCTCTACGCCGCCGTCGCCGACGTCCCGGGTAACAGCTATGCCGGCCCCGGCGGCTTCATGGAGCAGCGCGGCGCACCAAAGCTCGTGGGGCGCTCCAATGCCGCCCTGGACGCAGGGGTGGCCCGGCGCCTGTGGGATGTCTCCGAGGAGCTGACAGGCGTTCGCTTCCCACTGGGCTCGACGGACCGGAGTTGAACCAGCGCCGACCCAGGCAGCGGCGGCCACGACGGAACGTCAGGTAGGAGGCGCGTGGCGCCAGATCCTGGTCCCAACGGTGCGGACTCCGGATGTCCGGAGGGCGACGCTGGTGCAGGATCACGAATGGCGTGCCTGTCCCGTCGACCGGGGGTGCGGCGGCGTCCGACGTCGCCGATTGGGAGAGCCGGCGCACCCGCAGCGGTCTGTCGCCGTAGCGAAAGGGAGTCGACGAGAGGCCCGTCGGGCCGCTCAGTGGCCTCACGATGTGAACTCGGTCACCATCCCGCTTTCTTTACCAAGCGTTCACGGATGTCCCGGTAGGCTCGGGTCATCAGCACCCGCGTCCAGAGATCCTTCGCCTTTCTCGACCTCTGTGGGTTCACCGATTTCGTCGGCGCCCGTGGCGACGACGAGGCGGTGGCCGAGCTGATCGCGCTCCGCACCACGGTCCGCGACGTCACCTCGCGGATGGGTGTGCGTGTCGACAAGTGGCTGGGTGACGGCGTCATGCTGGTCGGCGTCGATTGCGAGCCCCTGGTGGACGCGGTCGTGAGGATCTCGGCCGATCACTCCCGGCGGGGCCGGCTGCTGCTGCGGTCGGGCATCGCCTGCGGGCAGGTCATCCTCCTCGAGGGCGACGACTACGTGGGAGGCCCCGTCAACCTTGCGGCCCGACTCTCGGACCGGGCGGAGCCCAGCCAGATCCTGGCCGCCGAAGACGGTCTCGTCCTGCCGGAGTCGGTTGTGCGTGGGCAGGCTGCGAAGGTCGCGTTGCAGGGGTTCTCCGAGCGGGTCTCTGTCGTGGCGCTGGCCACCCGTCCCCGCGGTCGGCGCGTCCTCCCCCTGACCCGGCTCGTCCGCAGCGAGGAACCAC
>VAWP01000084.1 GCA_005888295.1 Actinomycetota bacterium | reverse complement strand
CGACGTGCGACCCTACCGCGAGGCTGGGGGCCGGCCCGCTGCCCGCTGAGCCGAGGCGCCGACGACCCGAACGGCCAGACCCACCGCGACCACAGGCAGGAGCAACCGGCGCCAGCCGGTCGTGGTCCGCCAGGCGAACCGCAGCAGCGACTCGTGATGGGCGAGGATCATCCGGTAGGGATGCTGGTCGGTCGACACCCCCTGGACGTGGAGCACGCATCCCGACGGCTCGTAGGCGACTCCCCATCCGGCTCGCCCGAGACGCCAGCAGAGATCGACGTCCTCCAGGTACATGAAGTAGGACGCGTCGAAGCCGCCCAGGTCTTCGAGCGCCCGACGCCGGGCGAGGAAGCACGACCCGGACACCCAGTCGACGCTCCGTCTGCCCACGTGGTCCCAGTCCATCATCTTGTAGCTCCTGGTGAACCGGTTCCGGGGTGCCACCAGGCCGAGGAAACCGTGTCCGATGGCGTCGACCAGCGAGGGAAACGTGCGCGCCGAGGGGTACAGCGTCCCGTCCGGGTTGAGGAGCTTGGGTCCGACGAGGGCCAGGCCGGGATCGGCGTCGAGGGCGCCCGTCAGGGCGGCCAGGGTTCCGGGACGCACCGCGACGTCGGCGTTGCACACCAGCACCAGCTCCCTGTGGCCCTGGGCCAGCCCGCGGTTGACGCCGGCGCCGTAGCCGAGGTTCGCACCCGTCTCGACGAGCCTGGCCTCGGGATCGGCGGCGGCGAGACTAGCGGCGGACCCGTCCACCGAGCCGTTGTCGACGACCGTGACGTCGGCCGCGCCGTCCGCCCGCAGGCTCCCCACGCACGCGAGCAGCTCGTCGCGTGCGTTGTAGTTCACGACGACGGCGTCCACCCGGCGGGAGAGGTCGGCCGGTGAGCTGGCGTCGGGTTCCCGAGGGAGCTCCTCGGGAGATCGCTCCGCCCCGTGTTCGCTCACCGATCGGGCCGCAGGCGGTAGCGAGCGAGCGTCCCCATGGCTCTCATCCAGTCGCGCCAAGTGAACTTGGTGCCCTCGCTGGAGTCACGACCAGCATACGAGACCGGTACCTCGTAGATGCGATGCCCTCGCCGGAGGACCTTGGCCGTGATCTCCGGCTCGAAGTCGAAGCGATCGGACTCGATCGTGATGGCGTCGAGCACCCGGCGGTCGAACAGCTTGTAGCCGGTCTCCATGTCGGACAGGGTGGTGGCGTAGGCCAGGCTCGTGATGAGCGAGAGCAGGCGGTTGCCCAGCCAGCTGCCGATGGGCATGCCCTTGCGCTCGCCCGTGAACCGGCTGCCATACACGACGAGGGCCTTGCCCTTGAGGATGGGGTCCAGCAGCCGCGGCCAGTCGTCGGGGTCGTACTCGGCGTCGGCGTCCTGGATGACGACCAGGTCGCCCCTGGCGTAGGCCAGAGCGGTCCGGATGGCGGCGCCTTTGCCCTGGTTCGTCTGGTGGGTGAGCACCCGCAGCGTCGAGTCCTCGAGCGCCGCCAGGATCTTGTCGCTGCCGTCGGTGGAGCCGTCGTCGACGACGATCACCTCCAGGTCCAACGGGATGTCGACGCTGCGCACACGACGCACGACCTCGGCAACCGTGTTGCGCTCGTTGAACAGCGGGATCACGACCGAGAGCCGCTGATAGCGCGTCTCCTCCTCAGCGCTCACGGCGGTTCACCTCGGACTCGAGGTAGGACACGGTGCGGGCCAGCCCCTCGCGGATCGGAACGTCGGGCTCCCATCCCAGCACGGACCGGGCCAGGCCGATGTCGGGGCGACGCTGGGTGGGATCGTCCACCGGCAGAGCCTCGTGGACGATCTCAGACGACGAGCCGGTTATCTCGATGATCATCTCGGCCAGCTCGGACACGGTGAACTCGTTCGGGTTGCCGATGTTCACGGGACCCACGTGGTCCGACTCCAGCAGCGCCAGTATGCCCGCGACCTCGTCGTCCACGTAGCAGAAGCTCCGGGTCTGGGTGCCGTCGCCGTAGACGGTCAGCGGCTTGCCCTGCAGCGCCTGGACGAGGAAGTTCGACACCACCCGACCGTCGGACGGCCTCATCCTCGGGCCGTAGGTGTTGAAGATGCGGACGATGCGCACGTCCACGCCATGGGAGCGGTGGTAGGCCATGGTGATAGCCTCGGCAAAGCGCTTGGCCTCGTCGTAGACCCCGCGGGGCCCGATCGGGTTGACGTGGCCCCAGTAGCTCTCGGTCTGAGGATGGACCTGGGGGTCGCCGTACACCTCGCTGGTGGAGGCGAGCAGGAAGCGGGCGTCCTTGGCCTTGGCCAGTCCCAGGCAGTTGTGCGTGCCCAGGCTGCCGACCTTGAGGGTCTGGATGGGCAGCTCCAGATAGTCGCGGGGCGAGGCGGGGCTGGCGAAGTGGAGCACCGCGTCCACCGGGCCGTCGACGGACACCGGCTTGCTCACGTCGTGACCCAAGAAGGTGAAGCCGCCGTGGCTCATGAGGTGATCGACGTTGGCCGTCGACCCTGTGACACAGTTGTCGACGCAGACCACCTCGTGACCGTGCTCCACCAAACGGTCACAGAGGTGGGAGCCGAGGAAGCCGGCGCCCCCCGTGACGACGATGCGCCCCCGGCCGGCCGGCCACCTGCCCGTCCGCTCTGTCACTGACGCCCGATCCCCTGGTAGGCGAAACCTGCCCGGCGCAGGGCGGCAGAGTCCAGCAGGTTGCGGGCGTCGACGATCGCCGGCCGGGCCATCACGTCCCGCACCTTGCGGAAGTCGAGCCAGCGGAACTCGTCCCACTCGGTCAGCACGGCCAGCACGTGGGCGTCCTCGCACGCCGCGTAGGGGTCGTCGCACACCTCGATTCGCCCGAGGGGGCCGTGCACGGTGGGGTCGTAGGCCCGCACACGGGCACCCTTGTCGACCAGCCGGTCGATGACATGGAGGGCTGGCGAATCCCGACGGTCGTCCGTGCGGGCCTTGAAGGTCAACCCCCACGCCGCCACCGTCACACCCTCGACCGATCCACCGGCCTGGGCGAGGACCTTGCTCACGACCCGGGCGTGCTGCTCCTCGTTCACGGCGATGACGCCTCGGAGCAGCCCGAAGTCGTACCCCGCGTCCTCCCCGATGCGGACCAGGGCCCGAGTGTCCTTGGGGAAGCAGCTGCCACCGAATCCCGGTCCCGGCCGGAGGAACTCGAAGCCGATGCGGCGGTCGTAGCCCATGCCAAGGACAACCTCCCGCACGTCGGCGCCGACGGCCTCACAGAGGTTGGCCACGGCGTTGACGAAGCTGACCTTGGTGGCGAGAAAGGCGTTCGACGCGTACTTGATCGTCTCGGCCGACGAGGGGTCGGTGACGATCAGCGGAGCCTGGATGGCCTTGTACAGAGCCGCAACCCGGATGGCCGACGCCTGGTCGTCGCTGCCGATGACGATCCGGTCGGGATGGAAGCAGTCGTGCACGGCGGAGCCCTCGCGCAGGAACTCGGGGTTGGAGACCACCGAGACGTCGCTGCGCCCGAGGGCGCGCTCCACGACCCGGGTGGAGCCCACCGGCACCGTCGACTTGTTGACCACCACGGCCTCGGCTGCCAACGCCGGCCCGATCTCCCTGGCGGCCGCCTCGATGTAGGCCATGTCGGCCGACCCGTCACCCCGCTGGGGCGTCGGCACACAGAGGAACACGAACTCCCGGTCGGCCGCGGCGGCGGCCGCCCCGAGCACGAAGGCCAGCCGCCCGCCCTCGAGCCCCTCCCGCACGAGCTCGTCGAGGCCGTCCTCCACGATGGGGACCTCGCCCCGTCGGAGGCCCTCGATCTTGTCCTCGACGACGTCCGCACAGGTCACCTCGTGTCCGAGGTGGGCGAGAAAGGCGCCCGTGGTCAGGCCCACGTAGCCCGTGCCGACGATCGTGATCGAGCTCACCTGGTGAGCTCCTCGACCAGCCGCTCGAGTGGCTCCTGCCAGGGCGGCAGCAGCGGGAGCCCGGAGAGACGCAGGGCGGCGTTGTCCAGCACCGAGTTGGCCGGGCGGGGCGCCGGGCGCGGGGGGTCGAGGGCGTCCGTCGCCACGGCCTCGACCCGCTCGGGATCGTGGCCGGCGGCGGCCAGGATGGCACGGGCGAAGCCGAACCACGTGGTGGGACCTTGGTTCGTCACGTGGAACACGCCCGGCCGCCGGCTCAGGGCCAGCGAGCACACAGCCTGGGCCAGGTCCGAGGTGAAGGTCGGGCACCCGTGCTGGTCGTCCACGAAATGCAGCGTGCCACCTTCAGCGGACAGCCGCAGCACGGTGTGGACGATGTTGGCGCCGTGCCGGCCGCACACCCACGAGGTCCGGACCACGGCGTGGCCGGGGTCGAGCTCCTTCTCCCCCGCCAGCTTGGAGCGCCCGTAGACCGACAGCGGGTTGGGCTCGTCCCACTCGGCGTACGGCCTCGTCGCCCGGCCGTCGAAGACGTAGTCGGTGGAGAGATAGCAGACGTGGGCACCCACCTGTCGGGCTCCCTCGGCCACGTGTCGGGTACCCAGGGCGTTGACGGCCATGGCCCGGTCGGGATCCCCCTCGCAGTCGTCGACCGCGGTCCACGCCGCGGCGTGGACGACGACGTCGGGACGGAGGGCGCCCATGGCCTGGAGCACCGCGTCCCTGTCGGCCACGTCGAGCCGGTCGCGATCGGTCGCCACCACGTCGTGGGCCCTCCCGCCGCCGTTGGCGGTCAGGGCGTCCACCAGGTCCCGGCCCAGCTGCCCGCCGGCGCCGGTCACGAGCACCCTGGTCATGGCGCCCACGCCGTCTCCTCGACAGGGGCCCGGCCGCGCAGTGGCTCCCACCACGCCCGGTTCGCCGAGTACCACGTCACCGTGTCAGCCAGTCCCTGCTCGAAGGAGATCGACGGCTCCCAGCCCAGTCGGGTGCGGATCTTCGAGGAGTCGAGCAGGTAGCGGCGGTCGTGGCCAGGACGATCGGGCACGATCGTCTTCAACGACGACGGCTGGCCCAGCGCGGCCAGGATCCCGTCGGCGATCTCCTCGATGCTGGCTTCTCTGCCCGAGCCCACGTGGTACGTCTCGCCCACCTCTCCCCGCTCGAGCACCGCGTCGATGGCGCGACAGTGATCGTCGACGTGGAGCCATTCGCGCCGGTGGAGCGTCGACGCGTAGAGCGGGAGCGGGCTGCCCTCGAGCGCGTTCGTGGTGAACAGCGGGATGATCTTCTCGGGGAACTGGTACGGACCGTAGTTGTTGCAGCAGTTGGTGATGGTGACCGCGAGCCCGTAGGTCTCGGCGTAGGCGCGCACGGCGTGGTCGGCGCCCGCCTTCGATGCGTTGTACGGAGTCCGCGGCCGGTACGGCGACTCTTCAGTGAAGGACTCGGCGCTGTCGAGGGCCAGATCGCCGTAGACCTCGCACGTGGACACGTGGTGGAAGCGTCGCAATCCCGCCCGCCGTCCCGCTTCGAGCAGGGCCTGGGTGCCGAGCACGTTGGTGCGAAAGAACCTGGCCGGGTCGACCACGGCCAGGCTGTTGTGGGACTCGGCGGCGAAGTTGACGACGACCTCGATGTCGTGCTCGGCCAGGACCCGCTCGACCAGCGCCTGGTCGCAGATGTCGCCGTGCACGAAGCAGATGCGCTCCTCCAGGTCGGCCAGGCTGGCCCGGTTGCCCGCGTAGGTCAGCGCGTCGTACACCACCACGGGATCCTCGGGATGGGTCTCGACGCGGTGCCGGACGAAGTTCGATCCGATGAACCCGGCTCCGCCGGTGATCAGCACGGCCATCGGACGAACACTACGGCGCTCACCCCGGGGAAGCCTCTTGCGCCGGCGCCGGGACGGGTCGACCCCACCCCGGTCAGCAGGCGCGCGGATCGTACGGAGGCAGCACCGGCGGAGCGGGCGCCGCGGGCGCCGTAGCCGCCGGAGCCGGAGCCGGTGCCGGAGCCGCCACCGGCGTGATGCCGGAGAAGGAGGTCCCGGTGACCAGGGACACGTCGGCCCCGTGGAGCGCGGGGTCCTGCTGGATGCTGGCGCCCCCGCCGACCCGCCCCTGGAGGAGCTGGGCTGCCTGCTGCTTCCCCGGTGCGTAGAGCACCTCAGAGGTCGCCGGGTGGGTGCCGGCGGCGTTCCCCGTGCCGGTGACGACGAAGCCGGCCGACTTGAGCTCGGTGGCGGCGCGGGAGGCCTGGGCGGCCGTGCCCGAGCCGTTGAGCACCTGCACCTTGACGCTGGAGGGCGCCAGCGGGGGCGGCGCGGGCGTGCTCGGCGCCGGCGGCTGGCCCTTGCCGAGGAACTGGTTCACCGTCTGGGTTCCCGCCGGCTGCTGCAGGCGGAGCACGTCGGCGCCGCCGATCACCGCTGGCGCGGTCGGGAGGGTGTAGGTGACCAGGTTGTTCGGATCGAGCGAGCGGAACCGCATGGCGAGCCCGAGGATGTCGCCCGTCGACAGCTTGTTGTCGATGGTCACGTCGTGCACGGCCGAGCTGATGAGCGAGTTGGCCGTGATCGGGTTGCGGATCCCCGCCGAGATGGCCTTGGCCATGAGGATGCGGATGAAGGTGTGCTGACGGCGGATCCGACCCAGGTCGCCTTCGCCGTCGAAGTGCCACGACCCGTTGGCGAGGTACTGGTAGTCACGGCTTCTGGCCAGTGACAGGGCGGCCGCCCCGTCCAGGTGCTGGCAGCCCGTCTTGGTGATGTTGAGCCCCGAGAAGGCGTCCTTTGCCGGATCGGGGAAGTTGACGTCGATCCCGCCCACCGCGTTGACCAGACCCTGGAAGCCGTCGAAGTTCATGGACACGAAGTGGTGGACAGGGATCCCCAGGTCGGTCTGGATGGTCTGGATGAGCTGCTGGGGACCGTTGCCGAAGCTCGAGTTGATCCGGTCGGAGCGGTTGGTCCCGGCGATGGGCACGTACAGGTCGCGGGGGATGGAGAGCACCGACGCCTGCTTGGACTTGGGGTCGATATGGAGGACCATCGTGACGTCGCTGCGCTGACCGGCGGTGGCGTTGGTGCCGGCTCCGAACGCGTTGCGCGCGTTGGGGTCGGTCAGGTTCGAGCGGGTGTCGGAGCCGACGACGAGGATGTTCGTCGCTCCGCTGGTCGCCGCGGTGAGCCCGGGGATGTTGACCGAGTTGATCTCCCCCAGCCGCAGCTTCACGTAGAGGTAGCCGAGCCCGGCGGCGAGCACGACCGCCGCGACCGCGACGTTCCCGCCGATCAGCACGCGTCGCGGCCACCGGCGGGGCCGGAGGTGACGAGGCCGGGTGGCCGGGCGCTCGGGAGCGATCGTGTCGCCTCGGGTGGCCACTGCGGCGCCAGGGTACCAGTGACTAGTCCGTTCCCAGGTTCACCCCTGGTCGCGCCGGTTGGCTCAGTCCACGGGCAGTCCGAGGCCGCGACTGATGACCAGACGCTGGACCTCGCTCGTGCCCTCGCCGATCTCGAGGATCTTGGCGTCGCGGTAGAAGCGGGACACGGGCGACTCGTCGATGAACCCGGCTCCTCCGAAGATCTGGGTGGCCTCCCGGGTGGCCGCGACGGCCGCCTCGGTGGCGTAGAGCTTGGCCATGGCGGCCGCCTGCTTGACCGGGCGGCCCTGGTCCCTGAGCCAGGCCGCCTTGTAGGTGAGGGTGCGGGCGCACTCGAGCGCGACGGCCATGTCGGCGCACTTGAACGCGATCGCCTGGTGCCGCCCGATCGGTCCGCCGAAGGACTGACGGCTGCGGGCGTGCGCCAGCGACTGGTCGAGGCAGGCCTGGGCCAGGCCCACGGCGAGGGCTGCGATGGCGATGCGCCCGCCGTCGAGGATGGCCAGGAACTGGGCCAGGCCCTGACCCCGCCCGCCGAGGAGGTGGTCGGCGGGCACCCGACAGCCGTCGAGCACCAGTCCGTGGGTATCCGACGCGTGCCACCCCATCTTGCGGTACGGCGGCTCGACCACGAGCCCCGGTGTCCCAGCCGGCACGACGATGGCGCTGATGCCGCGCTCGCGATCGGACGCCCCCTCGGTGCGGGCGGTGACGGTGATCAGCGAGGTGATCGGCGTGCCGGAGTTGGTGATGAACGCCTTGGCGCCGTCGATGACCCATTCTCCGGTCGAGGCGTCGAGCGCGGCCCTGGTGCGGGTCGCGCCCGCGTCGCTGCCCGCGTCCGGCTCGGTCAACCCGAAGGCGGCCAGCGCCTCACCAGCGCACAGCGGCGGAAGCCATCGCCGCCGCTGCTCCTCGGTCCCGAAGGTGAAGATCGGGTTGGCCCCCAGACCCACCCCGGCCGAGAGGGTGATCGCCATGGACGAGTCGACACGGCCCAGCTCCTCGACCGCCACGCAGAAGGTCGTGAAGTCGGCCCCCGATCCTCCGTAGTCGACGGGAAACGGCAGCCCGAACAGCCCCAGCTCTCCCATGGCCAGCACGGCGTCGACGGGAAAGTGGTGGCGGCGGTCCCAGTCCTCGGCGTGGGGCGCGATCTCCGCCTCGGCGAACTCCCGCACGACCTCGCGGAAGGCCTCCTGCTCGTCGGAGAGCTCGAAGTCCATGCGGCTATTCTGCTCTGCGGCTTCGCCGCCCCGGGCAGGGACCCCAGCCCCGCCGCCGGCCGCTCAGCGCAGGTGCACGAGGTCGCCCGCGGTCACGGTCCTGAGGCACATGCCGACGTCGACCAGCAGGTGCCCCTCGTCATCGACGTCGGCCACCGTTCCCGCGAACGTCTCGTCGGCGAGCTCGACCCGCACCGCCCGGCCGACGCTGGTACAGCGCCGGCGGTACTCGGCCGCCTGGGCCAGCTGGCCGGCCCGGTCGGCCAGGGCCCGGTAGCGGTCCTCGAGGGTGGTCAGCAGGGCGACGAGCAGCCGGCCGCGGTCCACCTCGTGGCCGGCCAGGTCATCGAGGGCGACCGCCGAGCCGGCCAGCTCGCTGCCCTCGAGCCGCCCTTCCCAGTTGACGTTCAGCCCCAGCCCCACGACCACGGCCCGGGCCCGGGAACCCTCGAGCTGGGTCTCGGCCAGGATGCCGCCCACCTTGCGCGACCCGACGACCAGGTCGTTCGGCCATTTGAGGCCGATCTCGACGCCGGCTTCCGACGCACAGGCGTCGGCGGCGGCGAGGGCCACGATCGAGGTGAGGAGGTGCAGACGCTCGACGGGAAGATCGGGCCGCAACAGCACCGAGACGAGCAGGGAGGAGCCCGCCGGCGCCACCCACGCCCGGTCGAGGCGCCCCCGCCCCGAGCCCTGGTGGTCCGCCACCACGACCGTGCCCTCGGCGGCTCCAGCCCGGGCCTCCCGCAGGAGATGGCGGTTGGTCGAGTCGATCGAGGGTACCCAACGCACATCGCCGAACCGGGTGGTGGCCAGCTGTGCTCTGGCGCCACCGTCGAGCATCGCACTAACCATAGGTGGATAGCAGCGTCGAAAGGCTTGCCGTGCTGACCAAGGTCCTGATCGCCAACCGGGGCGAGATCGCCGTCCGGGTCATCCGCACCTGTCGCGAGGTGGGGATCGCCACGGTCGCGGTGTACTCCGACCTCGACCGCGAGGCGCTGCACGTGCGGCTGGCCGACGAGGCGCACCCCCTCGGGGGCAAGACGGCCGCCGAGAGCTACCTGAACACCGAGGCGATTCTCGAGGCCGTGGCCAGCAGCGGGGCCGATGGGGTCCATCCGGGCTACGGCTTCTTTTCGGAGAACGCCGATTTCGCCCGGGCCATCGAGGGCCAGGGCGTGACGTTCATCGGACCCCCGGCCGAGGCCATCGAGATCATGGGCGACAAGATCAGCTCCAGGAGGGCGGCCGAGCAGGCCGGCGTGGCCGGAGTGCCCGGTCGCTCCAGCCCCGTCACCGACCTCGACGAGATCGTGGACTTCGGCGAGGAGATGGGGTGGCCGGTCGCCATCAAGGCGGCGTTCGGCGGAGGCGGGCGGGGCATGAAGGTGGTCGAGCGGGCCGAGGACGCCCGCGAGGCCATGGAGTCCGCCCAGCGCGAGGCCCAGGCCTACTTCGGACGGGCCGAGATCTACCTCGAGAAGTACCTCACCTGGCCCCGCCACATCGAGATGCAGATCATCGCCGACGCCGGTGGCGAGACCGTCTGGCTGGGCGAGCGGGACTGCTCGTGCCAGCGCCGCCACCAGAAGCTGATCGAGGAGAGCCCGGCGCCGGACTTCCCCGACTTCATCCGCCAGGAGATGGGCGAGGCCGCCGTCAAGGTGGCGCTGGCGTGCGGCTACGTGAACGCGGGCACCGTCGAGTTCCTCTACCAGGACCGCGAGTTCTACTTCCTCGAGATGAACACCCGGCTCCAGGTCGAGCACCCCGTGACCGAGATGGTGACCGGCGTCGACCTCGTCGCCCTCCAGCTCCAGGTCGCCGCCGGAGAGCCGCTCGGCTTCACCCAGCAGCAGGTGCAGCGGCGGGGCCACTCGATCGAGTGCCGCATCAACGCCGAGGACCCGGCGCAGGGCCGGTTCCTGCCGTCTCCAGGGACGATCACCAAGCTGCACACGGCAGACGGGCCGGGTGTGCGAACTGACGCCGGCTACGCGGACGGCGACACGGTGAGCCAGTACTACGACAACCTGGTGGCCAAGCTCGTGACCTGGGGCCCCGACCGCGGCGCGGCGCGGCGGCGGATGATCCGGGCGCTCGAGGAGACCGAGATCGAGGGCGTGGTGACGAACATCGCGGCCCACCTGGCGATCCTCACCCACCCTGACTTCGCTGCTTCCCGCCATTCGACCCGGTGGGTGGAGGAGAGCCTGGACCTCTCCCGGGTGGAAGCACCGCAGCGACCCTCGCCCCCCAAGGAGGCCGCGGCGGCTCCACCCGCTGACGCGGGCGTCGTCGAGGCGAGCGAGGTCGGGAGCGCGGCCGGCGCGGCCGCCGCTGCCGCCACGTCGCAGCCCTCCCCCGCCCAGGACGGGCAGGGCCGGGTGCTGCGGGAGGTGGAGGCGGAGGTCAACGGCCGCCGGTACCAGGTCAAGCTCTGGGTCCCCGAGCTGGCGGAGGCACCCGCATCGAGCTCGCTGACGGGCAGCCCGGCGAGCCGGGCGACGCGGCCCGGCCCGGCGCGCACTCGCCCACCGGCTGGTGCGACCGGCGGAGCCGGTACAGGGACGATCACCGTGCCCATGCAGGGGACGATCGTCAAGGTCCTCGTCAAGGAAGGCGACGAGGTGGACGTCGGGCAGGCGGTGTGCGTGCTCGAGGCCATGAAGATGGAGAACAACGTCAACGCCGACCGGGCGGGTACGGTGACCGAGATCAGGGTTGCGTCTGGCGACGCTGTCGGCCCCGGCGACGTGATCGCCATGATCGAATAGGCACTGCACGCATCCGGAAGGAGCCGACATGGCGGCCAGGGGGGAGAAGGAAGAGGCGGATCGAAAGGCCACCGCCCAGCGCGAGCTGGACGCCCAGCTCACTGGCCTCGTCGACCTGAGCCACACGATCCACTCCCATCCCGAGGTGGCCTTCGAGGAGGAGCGGGCGGCCGCCTGGGTCGGTGAGTCGCTCGCCGCCGGCGGCTTCGAGGTCGAGAACGGCGTGTGCGACCTCCCCACCGCCCTGATCGCCACCGCCGGGAGCGGGCCGATGGTCGTCGCCGTGTGCGCCGAGTACGACGCCCTTCCGGGTATCGGCCACGCCTGCGGGCACAACGTGATCGCCGCCTCCGCGGTCGGCACCGGCCTGGCCCTCGCTCCCATCGCCGACGACCTGGGCGTCACCATCAAGGTGATCGGCACTCCGGCCGAGGAAGGCGGCGGAGGCAAGATCTACATGCTCGAGCGCGGTGCGTTCGAGGGGATCGACGCGGCGATGATGGTCCACCCGGGTCCGGCGGAGCTGATCCAGATGCCCTGCCTCGCCGTGTCACATTTCGACGTCCACTACACAGGGCGAGAGGCCCACGCCTCCGCGTTCCCCGAGGCGGGTCTCAACGCCGCCGACGCCCTGACCGTGGCCCAGGTCGGCATCGGGCTGCTGCGACAGCAGTTCCGCAGCCAGGATCAGGTGCACGGCATCGTGACCAAGGGCGGAGAAGCTCCGAACGTCATCCCGGCCCACACGTCGGCCAAGTACTACGTGCGCGCCGCCACCCTCGAAGCACTGGAGACGCTGGAAGCCAGGGTGCGTCGCTGCTTCGAGGCGGGTGCCCTCGCCACCGGCACCGAGGTCGGCTTCGACCAGCGGAGCCCGCGCTACTCCGAGTTCGTGCCCCACACCGGCATGCAGGTGCAGTACCGGCAGAACGCGGAGGCTTTGGGGCGGACGTTCCCCGAGACGCCCAAGGAGGTCATGTTGGCCTCGACCGACATGGCCAACGTGTCGTTGGCCGTGCCCTCCATCCACCCGATGCTCGACATCGACTCCTCGCCGGCGGTGAACCACCAGCCCGAGTTCGCCGCCGCCGCCATCACCCCGGCCGCCGACCAGGCCGTTCGGGACGGGGCGCTGGCGATGGCCTGGACCGTCGTGGACCTCGCCACGGACGACGCCCTGCGCTCGGAGCTCGCCGGCTCGGGCGCCTGACCCTCTGCGCAGGCGATCCGGCTCGGCGCATCGTCGCTGAGGGTGACACTCCCTCACCGCCGCACGAACAAGCTCCTATTCGGCCGCTTCGGCCAGCGCCTCGGCCAGGGCCAGCGCGATGACCGAGATCAGCTCGGCGGCTCGCTCCCCGACGATCGAGCCGCCCAGCACGACGCCCGTGGCCGGGTCGGAGAGGATCTTCACGAACCCCCGCGAGTCACCGTCGATGAGGGCCCGGGCGTTGGCGGCGAAGGGCACCTTGGTCACCCGGATCTTGCGGCCCAGGGCGAACGCCTCGGCCTCGGCGAGGCCCACGTCGGCGATCTCGGGCTCGGTGAAGATGGCGCTGGCGGCCTTGTCGTAGGCGAGATGGCGGTGCTGGCGGGTGTGGAGGCCCATGACGTGCTCGGCCACCTTGCGGCCCTGGGTCGATGCGACCGACGCCAGGGGCAGCTTCCCGGAGAGGTCGCCGGCGGCGTAGATGTGGCTCACGTTCGACTGGCAGTGCTGGTTCACCGGCACGTAGCCACCGCCGTCGACCTCGACGCCGGCTTCGGCGAGCCCGAGCCCCTCGGAGTTCGGCACGGGGCCGATGGCGAGCAGGGCGTGCGATCCGTCGACCATGCGCCCGTCGTTGCACTCGACGATCACACCGTCGTCCTTGACCGTCACACCCGTGGCTCGCGCGCCCTTGTACAGGACCACCCCGGTGCTGAGGAAGTCGCCCTCGAGAGCCGCCGCCACCTCGGGGTCCTTGCCCGGTAGCACCTGCTGGCGACTGACGATGAGGCTGACCTTGCTCCCGAAGGACCGGAACATGTGGACGAACTCGACCCCCGTCACCCCCGAGCCGATCACGACCAGGTGCTCGGGCACCTCGGGCGGCGGATAGGCCTGCCGGGTGATCAGGACCCGCCTGCCATCCACCTCCGCCCAGTCCGGCACGCGCGGGCGGCTGCCGGTCGACAGCAGCACGGCGTCGGCGTCCAGCTCCAGGACCCGTCCCTCGGACGTCTCGACGACCACCTGGCGGGGGCCCTTGAACGTTCCCCGGCCGCGAACGACGCGCACCTCCTGACTGGTCAGGAGGTCGGTCACCGATCGTTCGAGGTAACCGCTGATCATGCCGATCCGCTCGGCCAGAGCGGGGAGGTCGAGGGTGGCGCCGGTGCAGGTGAGCCCCAGGGCGCGGCCCCGCCCGGTCACGCCGATCACCCCGCCGGTGGCGATCATGGCCTTGGACGGGATGCAGTCCCACAGGTTCGCCGCGCCACCCATGATGTCGCGCTCGACCAGCGTCACCTCCGCCCCGAGCCGGGCGGCGTGGGTGGCGGCCTGGATGCCGGCCGGGCCGCCCCCGATGATCACGAAGCGCACCGGCATGCCACCGAGGGTACCGGCGCGCCGACCCCCGTCAGCGCGTGGGCTGGTACACGCCGAACGCCTGGCGGAGCACGTCGCTCACCTCACCCAGGGTGGCCCCGGCGCTGAGGGCCTCCTTCATGGGCACGAGCAGGTTCTGGGTGCCCCGGGCGGCGGCGCCCACATCGGCCAGGGCCGTCTCGGCCCTGGGCTGGTCACGCTCCGCCCGTACCCGGCGGACGCGGTCGGCCTGCTGGCGCTGCAGCGCAGGGTCGATCGGGAACACCTCGACCGGCTCGACGACCTCGTCGACGTGGCGGTTGACCCCGACGATCACCTTCTCGCCGTCGTCGACGGCCTTGGCGTAGGCGTAGGCGGCCTGGTCGATCTCGTCCTGCATGAAGCCGGCCTCGATCGCCTCCACGGCCCCACCCATCCCGTCGATCTTCTCCAGGTAGTCCCACGCCCCCGCTTCCACCGCGTCGGTCAGAGACTCGACGAAATACGAGCCGCCCAACGGGTCGACGGTGTCGCCCACCCCCGACTCGTTACCGATGATCTGCTGGGTCCGCAACGCGATCCTGACCGCCCGCTCGGTCGGCAGGCCGAGGGCCTCGTCGAAGCTGTTGGTGTGCAGGCTCTGCGTACCCCCGAGGGCGGCCGCCAGCGCCTGCACCGTGGTACGGACGATGTTGTTCTCGGGTTGCTGGGCGGTGAGCGTCGACCCGCCGGTCTGGGTGTGGCAGCGGAGGAGGGCTGAGCGCTTGTCCTTGGCCTCGAACCTCTCGGTCATGATCCTGGCCCACATCCGTCGGGCGGCCCGGAACTTGGCCACCTCCTCGAACAGGTTGTTGTGGGCGTTCCAGAAGAAGCTGAGGCGGGGCGCGAACTCGTCCACGCCTAGGCCGGCAGCCAGCGCCGCCTCCACGTAGGCGATGCCGTTGGCCAGCGTGAAGGCGACCTCCTGGACCGCCGTCGACCCGGCCTCACGGATGTGGTAGCCGGAGATCGAGATCGTGTTCCACGCGGGGAGGTGCTCGGCGCAGTAGGCGAAGGTGTCGGTGATGATGCGCATCGACGGGCGAGGCGGATAGATGTAGGTGCCGCGAGCCACGTACTCCTTGAGGATGTCGTTCTGCACCGTTCCGCCCAGGCGGTCGGCGGCGACGCCGGACTCCTCCGCCACGATCTGATAGAGCAGCAGGAGGATGGCTGCCGTGGCGTTGATCGTCATCGAGGTGGTGACGCGGTCGAGCGGAAGGTCCGCCAGCAGCGCCCGCATGTCCCC
>VAWP01000083.1 GCA_005888295.1 Actinomycetota bacterium | reverse complement strand
CTGCTTTGGGCACAACCTCCACACGCCTGTAACCGGGTGGCAGAGATTCACGACCGCTCGGCCGAAAGATCCATTGACTCTCCTGTGCCGCGAGGCAAGACTCCAGATTGCTGCCCGGCGGGATGATCGGGCGGGGAGGGCGCAGGCTGACGGATTTGAGCGATCCATCTCCGTGGGGACCCAGTGGTTCGACGTCTCGCGGCACCCGTCCAGATCCGCAGAGGATCGGACTAACCCCGCTGCCTACTGAGCACGTATCGCCGACTCGTCCCTTTCTGCTGGGCGCGCACCCGCCGGTTCGCCGTGCGCCCTCCTCGCACTAGCCAAGCTACCGAGAGCATCACTCCAAGGAGACGCATATGTCTATTACGACCGAAAAGCCAGGCGGCGACACAGCGATTCGGCCGTTCAGGATTGAGATCCCTGAGATCGGTCGCAGGGTGTGCAATTGGCCGCTATACAGAACCTCGCGCGGTACTGGACCAACGAGTACGACTGGCGCCGGTGCGAGTCGCGATTGAACGCGCTGCCGCAGTTCAAGACCGAGATCGACGGGCTGGACATCCACTTCATCCACGTTGAGTCGGCACACAAGAACGCGTTGCCGTTGATCATGACGCACGGCTGGCCAGGCTCGGTCGTCGAGCTGCTCGAGACTATCGGGCCACTCACCGACCCGACGGCGCACGGCGGCGGCGCTGAGGACGCGTTCCACCTCGTGCTGCCGTCGATCCCCGGCTACGGGTTCTCCGACGAGCCGAGCGAGCTCGGCTGGGGCCCAATCCGCATCGGGCAGGCCTGGGCGGAGCTGATGCGACGCCTGGGTTACACGCGTTACGTCGCGCAGGGGGGCGACGTGGGTTCCCAAGTCACCGACGCGATGGGCCGCCTGGCACTCGACGGGCTGATCGGCATCCACACCAACCTTCTCACGCCGGCGCTGGGCGATGCCGAGGCCCTGAGCGAGTCGCCGCCCTCGACAGAAGAACGTGCCGCCCTCGACGCGCTCGCCGAATTCCAGGCGACCGGCAATGGCTACTTCGTGGAGCAGGCGACGCGCCCGGAGACGATTGGCTACGCCCTCCTCGATTCACCGATCGCGCTGGCGGCGTGGATGATCGATCACGATACGGACAGCTACCAGAAGATCGCCCGCGGCTTTGTCGATGGACAACCCTCGGGCAACCTCACCCGGGAACACATCGTCGACAACATCACGTTGTATTGGCTGACAAGCACCGGGGCGTCGGCGGCGCGCTCGTACTGGGAAGAAGGACAAGAAAATGCTCGTGCGGCCGGACAGGCTCCCACGCCGGTCTCGATTCCGGTCGGCTTCACGACGTTCCCGGGGGAGATCTGGCGGACCCCGCGCAGCTGGGTCGAGAAGGCGTACCCCAACGTCGTCTACTTCAACGAGGTGGACAAGGGTGGTCACTTCGCCGCTTGGGAGGAACCGGGGCTCTTCTCGGAAGAGTTGCGCGCCGCCTTCCGCCCGCTTCGCTAGATGGCCGTCTTCCAAGGTGTGCACATGCCCTCGCTCGGCGGGGCGACCGGGTGGCTCAACTCCGAGCCGCTCGGCCCCGCCGAGCTGCGCGGCCACGTCGTCCTGGTGGACTTCTGGACACTGACGTGCATCAACTGGCTGCGTACCGAGCCGTACGTGCGTGGCTGGTCGCATGCCTACCGGGGCGACGAGCTCATCGTGATAGGCGTTCACACGCCGGAGTTCTCGTTCGAGCACGACATCGGCCGCGTACGGCAGGCAACAACCGAGCGAGGGATCGACTACGCGGTCGCAGTCGACAACGACTACGCAGTCTGGAGCGCCTTCGACAACCACTACTGGCCGGCGCTGTACTTCATCGACGCCGACGGAATCATCCGCGACCACCATTTCGGCGAGGGCCGCTACGAGGAATCGGAGCGGGCCATCCAGCGGCTGCTCGGTGTCGAGCGCGAGCTCATCTCCGTCGAAGGGCTCGGTGTAGAGGCGGCGGCCGACTGGGACCACCTGAGCTCGCCTGAGACGTATCTCGGCTACGGGCGGGGGGAGCGCTTAGCGTCACCCGACGGCGACGCGTTCGACGAAGCCCGCACCTACGGGCTCCCCGAGCGCCTGGGCTTCAACAGCTGGGCCCTCGGCGGCGAGTGGACGATTGGGCAGGAGAGCGTTGTGCTCGACCACGCCGGCGGGAGCATCGCTTACCGCTTCCAGGCGCGCGACGCCCATCTCGTGCTGACTCCCGGTGGACGAGCGCCGATTCCTTTCGGCGTGCTCCTCGACGGCGAGGCTCCAGGCCCCTCACATGGTGTGGACGTCGACGAGGAGGGGAATGGGCTACTCGAGGCGGGACGTCTGTACCAGCTGGTTCGGCAGGATGGCGTCGTGCGCGAGCGGACGCTGCAGATCAGGTTCCTCGCGCGCGGCGCCGAGGCGTACGTGTTTACATTTGGATAGCCGCCGATCGCACAGGCATGGCCCATACCTGCAGCCTGCCCCCTAACGTGCAGCGATCCGACCCGGTGGCCGTATCCCAGACCGCCGGTAGCGGGCCACATCCCGTGCTCTCAGCCCCGAGCCAGGCGTCTCCCAGTCCCGAGGGGCGCTGTGTCCCTTATCGCGAGACATGAGCGCGGCGGGCGACCATCCGAGAACACCCGGCTGAAGGCTCAGCTCCTGAGTAGCTTCCTTGCGCGGTCAACGTGCCTAACTCGTGCCTGCGCGTCCAGCCATTCGTTGGAGCGAAGCAGTTGTCGCTCATCCGGAACGTGTTGACGGCCTTCTGAGCTGTCCGTCTGTCCTCCACAGCGCCGACAGACCGCCATTCGCCCGTTTGTCTCAGGAGCATGGTCCCCATCGAGCCGACTGCCCATATGCAATGCTTCGTGCGAGACCACAATTCCTCCTCGCTCGGCGCGCCCCCTTCGAGCGGATGCCGAACCGAAAGGACTACAGCGAGCTCAAGGTGAGCGACTTCGTCCTTTGGTACACATTACCGCGCCTTGCGCCACTCCATCCGAAACCGTCGTGTGGTCGAAGACGGTGGCCTCGGAGCCCGGGAAGATGAGCCCGAGGTATCCCAGATCACCCTTTGGGTCGGCCTCTGGCCATATCTCCGAACGCTGGAAGGGGGAGCGGCGCCCCAGTTAGTCGTCCGGGATCCGGCATTCTGAACGGTCGCCTCCTTCGGATAGGTCGTCATTAAGGAATGCGGAGGTCACGCGCCGTCCTAAGCAGCGCAGCATTCGCCGTCGCCGCGCCAGAAACCATGATCATCCTGGTTCCCTGGCTTCTTGCGGGCTGGCACTCCTCACATCCCGCGGGATGGTCCGTTGGCCTCGGTGCGCTATTGCTCTTGATCGGCGGAGGTATCAGCCTCCAGGCAACCATGCCTTGGGATTAAGAGTGGGGTCTCGGCTATCTCGAGCCGTGTCACATGTTCCCGAGTCTTCCCGTTTTGCCTGGTCAAATGGGGTGCATCGATTAGGGTCTCGAAGAGATGGGGAAGCGCCGGAACGTCTCGGGAGGCATTTGTTGGGCCAAAAGTTGGGCCAAAGTCCCCCGCTGAGAGCAAAATCCGAAGGTCAAGTCCCAAGGTCGCGCGCCTCTGGCCCAACAGATTATTGGGCCGCCCCCAAAGGGCGTTTCGTGAACTTGGGAATCTCGAGTGCACCCCGCGATCCGTACGGCCTATGGCCCAACAGCAAGTTGTTGGCCCATCTGAGGTTCGAGTCCTCGAGCGCCCACCAAGTCCCAGTACACCCAGCCCACCCAACAGCGCCCAACCGGCCGGAGCCCGGAGGTCCTAAGCCACGAATGCCCTGTGGTCACGGTGGTGGAGTCATATTGAGCCTCTCGGGCGGCTGGACGACATAGTGGATGATAAGCACGATGAGCGTCGCGACCACGATGCCGACCGCTTCAAAGACTGCGTAGTAGTCGAGGACGGTGCCCGTCGGTGGGTTGCCGGGAGCGGCGGTACGGAATGAGAAGAGCGCGAAGATCAAGGCCCCCAGCCAGAGCAGCAGCCCGGTGTCCCACTGTCGCTTCCGTCTCACGACCATGACGGCCACTGCTACTGCGCCAAGGGCCACAACCCAGTAGATGGCCATCATGACCACCACCCAGGCGCGGGTTCCCACAGTTCGCCGGACCTGGAGAATGATGGTGGACGTGCCGTCCTTCCCGACCTCCACCTGTGCCGTAGGGTTGAAACCGGCTAGGTTGCTGACACCATGGACGTTGAGCGCCACCTTCGGCCGGGTGTTGCTGGTCGGGACTATCGGAGCAGTGCCCTCGAAGGCAGCGAGCCGAATGCTGCTCCCGTAGTCCTCGAACGGATAGCTCGACACGTCCCCCTTCTGGAAGAGGGTCGTCGCGTCCTGTTCCTGGCTGTCGACATTGGGAGCGACGGGGATGGTGGGGATTTCGCCGATCGACGTGAAGACCACGGCGCCAGCAGGTGACAGGCGTGGTCCCGGCGTGGCGTCGAGGCGGAGGTGGATCGTGCCCGTGGTCGTGTCGATCGAATCCAGGGCGAGCGTCAGATTGACCGCGCTTGGAATGGGAGGCGTCTCTTTGAAGGTCTGCTGAGTGGCATCGCTGCGGGACACGGAGGAGAAGACGAGGACTGCGACGCCGACGAACGTCGCTATGACGGCCAGCAAAGCCGCCTTCGTCCGTGAGTGCGAACGAATCCATCGCATCATCTTTGCCATCACCGACTTGCGGTCGCCGAATACCTAGGGATCACTGACGAGCGATGCCCTTGTAGCTCATATGTCGAGCCTGCCCCAGGGCGGTCCACTCGAGGAGCTGTACCTCGACCGTCAGCTCAGGGCGCACTGGGTAGAGCGGCTGCCCACGATGCTCCCGCCAAGGCCTAGCCGTCGGGTCTTGGAGGTCAACTAAGCGCCTGCCAAGCTCGGCTCGGTCGCCCTCGCTGAATCCTGCCTCCACGACGCCGGCGAACCTCACCTGAGCGCTCCCCCCGTCGATCCGCTGACCCACGGCCAGTGGGCCCGAGAGCCCGTTCCGCCACGGCACCCAACCAATGACGACGACCTCGGCTCGCTGAAAACGCTTGACCTTGACCCACGACCGAGACCGGCGCCCGGGCAGGTAGCGGCCGTCAAGCCGCTTGGCCACCACGCCTTCGAGGTCGTACTCCCTTGCCGCTCGCAACATCGCCAGGCCCTCGCCGAGGCTGGCGGGTGTGGTGTGCCACGAGGGTCCGCTCAGGTCGAGGTCCTCTAGTGCGGCCCTGCGGGATCGATAGGGCTGATCGAGGAAGGAAGCACCGTCGAGGTAACAGAGATCGAAAGCGACCCAGGTGATCGGAAACTCGGTCTTGGCCTGACGATGCGCCGGTCCCGACCGGCTGTGCAGGCGAGAGAAAAGCCGCCCGAAGTCGGATCGACCATCGTCGCCCCATGCCACCAGCTCGCCGTCGAGAACGGCGTCTCGGCGCCCGACGATCTCCCCCAGGGGCTCAAGCTCAGGAAACAGGTTGGTGACGTTGTGACCCGCCCGGGTGACGACCCTCACGTGGCCGCCTTCGCCCCAGACGAGGACCCGCCAGCCGTCCCACTTCGGCTCCCACGCCCACCGCTCCTCCGTCTCGGGAAGGGGGCTGGTCGAAGCCAGCATTGGCGCCAGGGTCCGAGGAAGTTGGGAGAGTGTGGGCACCGGGACCAGCATGCCTCGATCCGCCAAGGCTCTGCCAACGCCAGTGGTCAGCGCTGAGGCGAACCGGCGACGGTACCGGCCGACGATTGCGGCGCACGTGACAGATTTCTGTCGCTCGGATCGGCCTCCGATCAGGCGACGACGATGCCGCCGTCACAGGTGATGACCTCGCCCACGGCGAACGCGCCGGCCCGGGAAGCAAGGAACAGAGCCGTTCCGGCGATGTCCTCGGGCGTCCCGACGCGCCCGCGGGGCACGGCCGCGCCGACCGCCTCCCAGTCGGTTGCTTCCACGTCGCCGCCGGTTCCCACGCCGGTGCTGAGCATCCACGTCGGAAACGGTCCGGGGGCGATGGCGTTGACGAGGATGTTGCGCTTGACAAGGGAGGCGGCGAGCTGACGCGTGAGGGCGTGGACAGCGGCCTTCGACGGCCCATAGGAATAGTTCTCGAACGCCGGGTTCCGAATGCCGTCGATCGATCCAATGTTGATCACGCGGGCGGGCGACTCCGGCGTCGCGGCGGCCTGGAGCAGCGGGAGAAGTCGCTGGGTGAGGAAGAACACGCCCTTGACGTTGGTGTCCATGACCTTGTCCCACCCACTCTCGGGGAAGTCGTCCAGGGGTGCTCCCCACGAGGCACCGGCGTTGTTGACGAGGACGTCGAGGCGGTTTTCCCGATCGCGTACCTCTTCGCTGAGCCTGTCGACGCCTTCGAGACGGGACAGGTCGGCGGGGATCGACGTGCAGCGGTTGCCGTAGGACTCGCTGAGCCGGGCGGCGGTGGCGTCGCAGACGTCGGCCTTCCGTGAGCTGATGTAGACCGTGGCGCCGTTGGCGAGGAACCCGGCAGCGATCATCTCGCCGATTCCCCGTGATCCGCCGGTGACGAGCACGGTCTTGCCGGCGACGGAGAACAGGTCGGTGATGGACAGTTGGCTCATCGTGCGTGGCTCCTGGGGACGGGCGAGCGGTCATTGCGTGAGAATGTCGGCGACGAGTCGGCAGCGCTGTTCGAGATAGCCGACGAGCTGAGGATGGGTCAAATGTGACGGCTGACCGTCCTCCACGTCAGGCTTAGACATGGTGAACAAGCGTCTTCCCGGGGGGAGCTCGGACAGGGAGGATCATCATGGTCTGGTCTCCGCAGGTTCGCCGGGTCGACCGGAAGGGTGACGGCGAGCGGTGGGTTGTTGGGCATCGGCTGGCGGATGACTTCTTGGAGTTCGCCTCGAGCCGTGCCCGGCCGAACACGGTGCGGGCGTACGCGCACGATCTGAAGGCGTTCCTCACCGTCGTTGCCAAGGAGCCGGTCGAGGTCGGGCCGGCGGATGTGATGTCGTTCGTGACGGCCCAGTGCGCGTGAGGTGAGTCGCTAGAGGAATCAGGTAGTTGTCAAGGTCGCGCTGCTCCAGAAGGACGACGTCCCGCGGCAAACCAACGTCGAGGCGTAGAGCCAGCGGACCGCTAAGACGTCCATGTTGTGGCCGAAGGAGCGCGGCAGCGACGGCGAGGTATTCGGCCAGCCTCACCTGATCCGGATCGCCCGTCCTATTCCAGCTCGCAAGCCTGGGTGCGAGCGGCAGCCGGAGCGGCCGGTTGCTCGGCATCGCGAAGGCCACGGGTGTTGGCCTGGCAGTCAAGACAGTCGCGGGGCCTGATCGCGACAGCTCCCCATACGAAGCATCGGGTGCGGACAACGTTTCCGAAATCAGCCGCGGCCGTGACGATCGACGGGATTGGCGACCCGGCAAGCATGCTCCGCAACGCTTCCAGGCGTGTCCTTTCGGGCCACGATTGGCCCTGAGCCACAGGTGCGATTCATCGACCGTTTCGAAGAACAGCTTCGGGACAGAAGGGCGGCCGTGAGGGTCCCGCGGGTTGAGCATGCTCGGGATCCACCTACAGTCCGCGGTGTGCAGGACATTGCTCTGAGCACCGCTAGGTCCAGAGGTGAAGTCATTAAAGACAAAGCCGACCCCGGATCGGCGGAGAGCCTCCAACTGGGCATTGGTTTGTAGTTAATGCATAGAGTTCTTTTCCACGATATCCGTGGTCTAGCTGGGACTGGGCCTATCGGCGCAGTCCGATTGGCGAGCGTGAACCGGTGCTGAGGGCCGAGGCACGGATGCTGCGGTGTCCGGTCGGATGCCCGATAACTTCGCGCAGAACGGCGTTCTGGAGGTCGCGGTGGCAGGAGCTTGGGTTATCCGGTCAGGGAGGTACGGGGAGCGAGACCAGTGGGCCCTCGACAACGGTGTCTCCGGAGGCGGTTGGAAAGAAGTACCCGATCTGACTGGCTGCGCCATGGCATTCACTCACCCTGCATCGCCTTCGCCACTTCGCGCCAAGCCGTAACACGTGGGTCCGGCTCTCGCGTGAGGTGGAGGCAGGCCGGACGTAGGGGCGAGCTAACCTGCAAGGATTCGCAATTGGCCGAATCAATTCACACGCACCTCACTTTCCAGAACGGGCTGAGCTTGAAGCGCTGCGCCGCTACGAGGAGACCTTCGACGGTGCGTTCACGATCGAAGACCTCGTCAGATTAAGACTGGCGCATCCTTCGGTGCCCTTTGCCACTCCATCTCAGCGACTCACATACAGGGTCGAACGGTCCCTACTAGGCAGCCCTTCCGGCGCGCGCTCGGGTCCGATAGCGGCCGGGAGGCTGTCCGCGCGCTCGGCTGAAGGCGCGAGAGAACGCATATTCGCTTGTGTAACCAACCGAGTTGGCGATGACTGAAACCGGATCGTCGGTCGTCCGAAGGCGCTTGGCGGCGACGTCCATGCGCCATCGCGTTAGGTAGCTCACGGGCGGTTCGCCAACGAGCTTGGTAAAACGCCGCGTCAGTGCCGCTCGCGAAACGTGGGCCTCCTCAGCGAGAGCATCCACAGTCCAGTCTCTTTGAGGCTGCTGATGCAGCAGCGCCAACGCTTCGGCCACGACCGGATCGTGCAGGGCGCGCAGCCAGGACACCTCACCGTCGTGGGCGGTGTTCATCCAGGCGCGGACGAGCTGCACGAAAAGAAGATCGATCAGGCGGGCCACTGCGGCCCGCGAACCGGGCTGCCCGTCTCCCAATTCAAGCTGGAGCAGACGCAGGGTGGCGCCGACAGCCCCGTCGTCCGCTGTCACTCCCGCTCTGAGGTACAGCACGCCGGGGAGCAGCGACAGGAGGGGGTGGGCGACCTCGTGGTCGTAGTCGTAGGAACCACAAAGCAAGCGTGTCACCGCACCTTCGCCGGGTAGTTCGATTGCACCTTCGGGCGTGCGCGCCCCGGTCCGGATGGTCGACTCCAGTGGCGTCGCCGGAGCGTCGGGGGTGCTCGACAGCGTGTGCGCTAGGTTGGTCGGCAGTAGCACGACGTCGCCGGGCATCAGGCGGCTCGGCGGCGTATCGGCTGTGTGCAGCCAGCACGTTCCCGCCAAGACCGCGTGGAAGGTCGCTCCCGGTTGAGGGTCGACTGCGAGACCCCAAGGCTCGTGTGCCACCAGGTGCGCCATAACCGCACCGGCCACACGCGCCAGTTCCAACACGTCGGTCAGAGGGTCCACCGAGACATACTACGCCGAATCACGCGGCGGCCACTTCCAAGGCGAGCGTTTCAGACAAGAATCTGGGTTTTCTGGTCATTGTTCAGCTCACCAGCTGGGTGTCAGAGTACGACGCATGTCCACCACTACTGATCCCACTCCATTGACTCGCCTCAACCCCGGCGACCCGTTCCCGCGGCTGACGATCAGCACCACGGACGGGCAGTCGATCGCCATTCCGGACGCGTTCGCCGGTGACTTCGCCGTCGTTCTGTTCAACCGGGGCTCCTGGTGCCCCTACTGCAACGGGCAGCTGCGCGCCTTCGAACGGGCCAGCCGGACTCTGGCGGACAACGGCATCCGGATCGTCTCCCTCTCGGTCGACGACAAGGAGGCCGCCACCGCCCTGGTCGCCACGCACAAGCTAACGTTCCCCGTCGGCTACGGGGCCGACGCGCAAGCCGTCGCCGCAGCCACCGGAGCCTTCGTCAACCCCGACCCCGTGTACCTGCAGGCCACCGGTTTTGTGCTGGGACCCGACGGCAAAGTCGTCGTCAGCGTCTATTCCAGCGGCGCCATCGGCCGACTCGTCCCAGAGGACGTCGCCGGCCTGGTCGAGTACGTCCGCGCACACACGCCGACGTGAGCCTGCCCCGCCATCCTTTCCCCGACTGTCACGCCCTAAGTAGACGCGCAGCTCCCAGACGTCACGTCCTCGGCTAGCTCGTGGCCTGATGCTCCCCGGCACTGGCCCTCCCCAACCTCGATTGTTGGGCCACTGTGGGCCAGAGCTCACGTTCGAGGCATCTGACCGTCCACAAGCCGTCTAGCTGGGACGTCGGGTGGGCCGCCCGGGGCTCGAACCCGGCACCTTGGGATTAAAAGTCCCCTGCTCTACCCGATGAGCTAGCGGCCCACCGGGCAATCTACGCCGGGGCGGGGTTCGGCGCTGCCGAGCACCTGGCCGGCGATGACGCCGGCCTCGGCGACCACGGGGTCGAACGAAATCGTCTCGAACCCGCTGGCTGACAGGGCATCCCGCCAGAAGTCCGGTGACGCCGGCATCTCCGTGCCTCGCCACACGCCGAAGCGCCACAGGTTCTTGGCGATGCGCCACACCCCGCCCGGCCCCAAGCGGGCCAACGACAGCAGCTTGCCCCGGATGATCGCCCGGTCGCGGCGGCTGGTGCCCCGCCCGAACATCATGTCCGCCACCACCAGGCGACCGCCCGGGCGCAGCCACCGCGAGACACGACCCACGAGCGCCGCCTTGTCGTCGTTGGTGAGGTGGTGGAGGGCGTAGTTGGACACGACGAGGTCCACGCTCGACTCCGGCAGGTCGAGCTGTGAGAGGTCCACCACCACGGGGTGGACGTTCTCGAGTCCATGCTCCTCCGACTTCTCGGCCAGGGCGTCGACCATCGGCTTCGCCAGGTCGGCGGCCACGACACCCTCGACCAGCGGGGCCAGAGCCAGCGTCACGTACCCCGTGCCCGCACCCAGGTCGACCACCCGGTCCGTCGCCCGCGGCTCGCTGCGGGCCAGAACGGCGTCCAGCACGGCGCCGAACGCCGCCGACGACTGCACGTGGTGGTCCCATGTGTGCACTCTCGACCCCCACGCCCGCCGCAGCACATGTGAGCGGACCCAGCTCTCCCGAGGGCGCGCCGAAGCAGAGCGAGCGTGCACGGAGGTCATTCCTCGCGGGTACCCAGGCAGGCAGCAGACAACCCGTCCATCCCGTGACGGCGAGCGAACGACCAGCTCAGCCCGGCCAGCACCAGGACCGCCCCACCCGTCACCAGCAGCCACCAACGGCGGGATACGCTGATGCCTCGGAGAGCGGTGCCCCTCAGGCCGACGCCCCCCTCGCCCCCGAAAGGACCAGGTTTGGAGAACTGGATCACCACCCAGATCCTGGACTTGGGCTATCTCGCCATCTTCCTGCTGATGGTGGCCGAGTCCGCCTGCATCCCGATCCCGAGCGAGGTCATCATGCTCTTCGGAGGGGCGCTCGCCAGCCCCTCGTTCGTGGCCACCCTGAGCGGCCACCACACCGCCCTCAACGTTGGGATCGTGGGGCTCGTGGGCGCCCTTGGGAATCTCGTCGGCTCGTGGATCGCATACGGCGTCGGGTACCGGGGAGGTAGGCCACTCGTCGAGCGCTGGGGAAGCCGTGTGGGGGTCAAGGCCCGCGACCTCGACCGCGCGGAGGCGTGGTTCGAACGCCGCGGGCAGGCTGCGGTGCTCATCGGACGCTGTGTGCCGGTCGTGCGGACCTTCATCAGCTTCCCCGCTGGGGTGGCCGAGATGCCGCTCGCTCGCTTCAGCCTATTCACGATCGCTGGCAGCCTGCCCTGGACCTTCGCCCTCGCCCTCGCCGGCTACGCCCTCGCCGGCCAGTGGAAGGGTGTCGCCCACGCCTTCACCCCGGTGAGCATCGTCATCGGCGTCATCGCCGTGATCGGGATCGGCTGGTGGCTGATCCGTCGACGCCAGGCCGCTGCTTCCTCCTCGCCCAGGGAGCCAGCAGAGCGAACCTGAGCACCGCGACCTAGGCCGGCTCCGCCTCGAGCATCTCGATGAACGCGTCCTCGAGGCGGTGCCGCGACGTGACGGTCTCGACACCGATGCCGGCGCCGACCAGCGCCGCGACCAGCGCCTTGCGCTCGATGCCGTCGAGCTCCACCGACAGCCCTGGCACCTCGGACCCAACCCGCGTCACGCCGGTCAGGGCCTCGAGCACCGACGTGGCCCGACCCACGTCGTCGACCTCCAGGTAGACCGTGGTCGTCGACCCCGTGAGCTCGGCGACCGTCCCCGCCGACACGAGCCGTCCCTTGTTCATGACGGCGGCGTGACTGCAGACCTGCTCGACCTCACCCAGCAGGTGGCTCGACAGCAGGACCGTGGCCCCTCGCGCCGCGATGCGTCGCACCACCTCGCGCATCTCCCGCATCTGCTGCGGGTCGAGGCCCGACGTGGGCTCGTCCAGCACGAGCACGTCGGGCCGGCCCAGCAGGGCCTGGGCCAGGCCCAGCCGCTGCTTCATGCCGTGGGAGTAGGTCTTGTACTTGCGCCGGAGGGCAGCACCGAGGCCGGCGATCTCCAGGGCGGCGTCGAAGTCGGCGTCGGCCAGTCGCCGCCCGCCAGCCCGCCAGAACAGCTCGAGGTTGGCCAGCCCCGAGAGGTGCGGAACGAATCCGGGGCTCTCCACCAGCGTCCCGACCCGCTCCAGCATGGGCGAGCCCGAGTGGACCGGCTCGCCCCAGAGCCTGGCCCGTCCGCTCGACGGGTGCACCAGGCCGAGCAGGGCCCGCAGGGACGTCGTCTTGCCGGCACCGTTGGGTCCCAGCAGGCCGAAGACCTGTCCCTCCTCGATCACCAGGTTCAGGTCGTCGACGGCGAGGACGTCTCCGCTGAAGGACTTCGTAAGGTGCTCGATGGCGATCGGAGGTGCGCTGGCGCTCATGGTGGGATCGGGGGGCGCCGCACCACACGAGCCCGGCGCGTTCCACACATTAGGGCCACGGTCGATCAGGGGCAGCCCGCTCCAGAGCCCTCGAGCGGGATGCGCAGGTGCCACTCGGACCCGACCAACGTGGCGTCGACGCCGGCGAACACCGACGAGTAGAGGTGCCGGGCCCGGACGTTCTCGCCCAGGATCAGCGCCGTGAAGGTACGGATCCCGCGCTCGCCGGCGACCTCGGCCAGTCGCCGCAGCAACACCTTGGCCAGACCCCGACCCTGCCAGGCGTCCTCGACGAGGATGGCGGTGTCGGCTTCGTCGGTCCCGACATCCTGGTCGTAGCGGGCGACTCCGACGACCTCGTCGGCGACGACCGCCACGATCGCCTCACGCCTCCGGTGGTCGACACGGGCGAAACGCTCCAGGACCGCCTCCCGCGGGACCTGGATCGGGCTGAAGAACCGCCAGTAGACCGTCTCCGGCGACAGCCGATAGAAGAGCCTCCGGAGCCGCTCGGCGTCGTCGGGCTGGATCGGCCGCAGGGCGACCGGAGTGCCGTCCGCCAGGTGCAGCACGGCACGCGGCTCCGGTCCTTGGTCACCGTCGACGACTGCCACCTCGCCCCTCCGACGCCCGTTCCGCCTGGCCAGAGCCTGCCACCGGAACGACGACGGCGTCAGCCGGAGGCGCGATAGTCCCGTCGGAGAACATTCCAAAACATCGAAATATACCGAAGATGAACGTATGGTGTCGAGGAACCTGGCCCAAGCCCCTGTAGAATGAGTGGTCGGCCTCGCCATCGGCCACGAAAATTCACGGAGTCATAGATGCAGGAGAAGAAGACCGTCGGCACCCGCCTTTGCACTGGCTGTCACCGGGACTTACCCCTTGACCGGTTCGGCCTCGATCGCTCCAAGCCGTCCGGCCGTCACAGCCGATGTGTGGAGTGCAAGCGAGCGCAGAAGCGTGCGAACTCCCGGCGAGCGGCCCCGCTCGACCGGACAGCCCCCGCGACTGGCACAGTGCCGATCGACGCCCAGATCCGCCGCTACGCCTTGGCCGAGTTGGTCCGCAGGCATCGCGATGAGCTCAACGACATCTACGTGATGGAGCGCTACCGTCGCCGCCTGCCGACCGGCAAGGGAGAGGCGGCCTGGGTGCCCGCCAGCGAGATCTCGTAGAGCAGCTCAGCAGCAGCCGTCGGCCAGCCCGACGGCACCGCTCTCGGCGCGTGGCCGCTCAGCTACGCTGACCCGACCGTGACGCGGATCCGCCGACCCTTCTCGGTCCTCAGTGCGCTGGGGACGGTCGCGCACCACGGCTACGAGCTCGGCAGCGGCGTCGGTCTGGTCCTCCAGCCCGAGATGGGGCGTATGGACGGTCGGCGCGGCACGGGGTGGTCGCCGTTGGGACAAGCCCCTCGCCCTCTGGGCCGGTGCCGGCCTGGCCGGCGCCCTGGTCCACTACGTGATGTGGCCGTGGCGACGCACCCGCCTCGGCGTACCCGCCCTCACCACGGCCGAGGGGCTCAGCCCCGCCCAGCTCCCCCCGTACAACGGGATCCTGTGGGCGTGGTCGGCCACCTCGGCCCTGGCGCTCGCCCTCGAGGTGCCTCGTGGGGCACGACGCTGGGCGCTGGCCGGCCTGCTGACCATGCCGCTCCTGCGCCTGTCCGCCCGTCACCACTTCGACTGGATCCGCCAGCAGGCGGCCACCGACCCCGCCTGGTGGAACCGGGCATTCCGTGGCTAGCTCCGGTACGCGGAGCGTGCGCGAGCGCGCCAGCGAGTTGATCATCGAGGTCGGATTTCGCCTGATCCAGGTGCTCGAGAAGCTCATCGCCCGGTACTCGCTGGTGGGCAACTCGCCGTTCCTCCCGCCCGAGCGCCGAGGCCGAGTGGAAGACGATCCGCACCGAGCTCGACCAGGTCATGACCTACCGGGACGACCTCCCCAACTTCCAGGACATCCAGTCAGATCAGGCGACGCTCACCGACGACGACCGCTGGAAGACATATTTCTTCTATGGCTACGGCTTCAAGTCGGATCGAAATTGCGCCCGCTGCCCGGCCACGACGGCCGCCCTGGAGCGCATTCCCGGCATGACCACGGCCTTCTTCTCCATCCTGTCGCCCCACAAGCACATCGACGAGCACCGGGGACCGTACAAGGGGGTGCTGCGCTACCACCTGGCCCTGCAGGTTCCCGAGCCGGCGTCGGCGTGCGGCATCAAGGTGGGTGGCGAGGTCGCCCACTGGTCGGAGGGCAAGAGCCTCGTCTTCGACGACACCTACCAACACGAGGCGTGGAACGACACCGACGGCTTCCGCACGATCCTGTTCGTGGACGTCATCCGTCCCCTGCCCTGGCCGGTGGCCGCGCTCAACTGGCTGGTGATCAAGGGCATCGCCCTGTCGCCCTACATCCGCGACTCCAAGGACAACGAGCTCGACTGGGAGCGCCGGTTCGAGGAGCGCAGGACGGCGAGGGGCTGAGCCGTGAGGGGCGTGATCCTCGCCGGCGGCACGGGCACCCGGCTCCATCCGCTCACGCGGATCACCAACAAGCACCTTCTGCCGATCTACGACCGGCCCATGGTCACCTACGCCATCGAGGCCCTCGTCGGCGCGGGCGTCACCGAGCTGATGCTGGTGACCGGGGGGACGCACGCGGGCGAGTTCCTGCGCTTGCTCGGCAACGGCCACGAGTACGGCATCGACCGTCTCTCCTACGCCTATCAGGAACGTCCCGGTGGGATCGCCGAGGCACTGGGCCTGGCCGAGCGGTTCGTGGACGGCGAGCGGGTCGTGGTGATGCTGGCCGACAACGTCGTCGAACGGTCGATACGCCCCGCCGTGGAGCACTTCGAGGTCCAGCGGGAGGGGGCGCGCATCGTGTTGTCGCCGATCGATGACGCCGCCCACCTCCGTCACCTCGGCGTGCCGGACCTGGATGACGGCGGGCGAGTGGTGCGCATCGTGGAGAAGCCCGCCGATCCTCCGAGCCACTACGCGGTGACGGGTATCTACTTCTACGAGCCCAGCGTCTTCAGGATCATCCCGGACCTGGTCCCGTCGGGCCGGGGGGAGCTGGAGATCACCGACGTCAACAACTGGTTCGTCGCCGAGGGGAAGATGGAGTACGACGTGCTGGAAGGGTTCTGGGGCGACGCCGGCGAGTCGATCGACGCCTACTACGAGGTGAACGACTTCGTGCGGGGCAACGGCGCCAACAAGGCCTGCGGGCCCCGGGAGCCCCGAAGCTAGTAGAACGGCGGGATGCCGAGCAGCCCAACCGTCCAGACCGACAAGGGCCCGGTGGTCGGGTCGACGACCGGACCGGTGCACGTCTTCCGGGGCATCCCCTACGCCAGGCCACCGGTGGGGGAGCTGCGGTGGCGCCCGCCGGAGGAGGCCCGTCCCTGGACGAGCCCGCTCGACGCATCCAGCTTCGGGCCGATCGCGGCGCAGAACCCGTCGCCCCTCGAGCAGCTGTTCGGCGCCGACCGGCCCGAGCAGTCCGAGGCCTGCCTCAGTCTGAACGTGTGGACGCCCGGGATCGACGACACCCGGAGGCCCGTGCTCGTCTGGATCCACGGCGGCGCCTTCGTGACGGGCAGCGGCTCCACCCCCTGGTACGACGGGACCCGGCTGGCGGCGGCGGGCGACGTCGTCGTCGTCACCATCAACTACCGCCTCGGTGCCCTCGGGTTCCTGGAGCTGGGTGAGCTGCGCGACGAGCGCTACGCAGCGTCGGGCAACTGCGGGATCCTCGATCAGGTGGCGGCGCTGGAGTGGGTGCGGGACAACGTCTCGTCGTTCGGCGGGGACCCGGCGCAGGTGACCGTGTTCGGCGAGTCGGCGGGCGCCATGAGCGTCGGGACCCTGCTCGCGGTGCCAGCCGCGCACGGCCTGTTCGGCCGGGCCATCCTGCAGAGCGGGGCGGCGTCCCACGTGGCCGAGCGCGACAAAGCCCAGCGCGTGGCGCGCGACCTCCTGGCCGAGCTCGGGCTCACGTCCGACGACGCCGGCAGACTCGTGGACGTGCCGGTCGACGACCTCCTGGCCGCCCAGGGCCGCGTGGTCGACCGGTCGTGGCCGAACCTGGCCTTCACACCCGTGGTCGACGGGGTGACCGTGCCGCGGCCGCCGCTCGAAGCGGTGACGGACGGCGCCTCGGCCGGCATCGAGGTGCTCGTCGGTACCACCCGCGACGAGATGCGTCTGTTCGGCCTCCTGGATGGTCGGCTGGCACAGATCGACGACGCCCAGGTGGAGCACCGCGCCGCCTCGGTCTTCGGCCCCTCGGCGGCCAAGGCGGTGGAGGTGTACCGACGCTCCCGTCCCGGCGCTCCCGCCGGCGACGTGTGGATCGCGGTCCTCACTGATCAGGTGTTCCGCCTTCCCGCCATCCGCCTGGCCGAGGCGCAGTCGATCCACCAGCCGGCGACGTACATGTACCTGTTCACCTGGGCGACGCCGATCCTGGACGGCCGGCTCGGCTCCTGCCACGCCCTCGACGTCCCGTTCGTGTTCGACAACCTTGACCAGCCGGGTGCGGGGTTCTTCACGGGGAACGGAGGCGACCGCCGGGAGCTGGCCACGCGCATGTCCGAGGCGTGGCTCGCCTTCGCCCGCCAGGGCGCTCCCGCCATCGCGTCGCTGCCGACCTGGCCGGCGTACGAGGTCGGTCAGCGATCCACCATGGTCCTCGACACCGAGTGCGCCGTCACCGACGACCCGGCGGGCGAGGAGCGAATGCTGTGGGACGCGGTCACCTGATGGGGCTCTTCCACCGTCACCAGACCGGCTCCCACGAGGTGCGCAACGACATCGAGGCCTTCTATGCCGCCGACGAGCGCCGACGATCCTCGGCCGAGATCGAGCTCGGGCAGGACTGGCACGACGCGAACGGCGTCCGCTACGAGCTGTCCTGGATCGAGGACACCGGCGAGCTGTACGTCATGGCGGAAGCCGCGCCCTCGGGCTTCGTCGATCCCTTCGGCGACCAGCTCGACCCCTTCGGCCGATGGCTGGGAGCCTCGGTGCCCACCTCGTCCCTCGTGGTGCGCTTCCTGGGCCGGGTGTCGTCACGAGCAGAGGTCGAGCGGTTGCTGGCCGGGTGGGAAGAGGCGATGGCGCGCCCTGACAGCACCCAGTGGATCATCGACCGTCTGCGTGACGCAGGCATCGGCCCGCCTGCGGGGTAGATACTCCTCGTGGAGACAACCGAGATCGACGTCGACAGCCCCGGACGGGGCGTGGCGGACATCACCGAGGCGGTGCTTTCGTTCTGCGCCGGTATGGGCGACGGGTTGCTCACGGTCTTCGCGCCGCACGCCACGGCGGGCGTGGGGCTGATGGAGCTCGGCTCCGGTTCGGAGGCCGACCTGGTCGACACGCTCGACCGCCTCCTGCCGCGCTCCGAGCGCTACCACCATCAGCACGGATCGCCGGGTCACGGTGCCGATCACCTCCTCCCCCTCCTGGTGAGCCCCTCGATCGTGCTCCCGGTGGTCGGCGGTCGCCCCGCGCTGGGGACGTGGCAGAGCATCGTGATGGTCGACCTCAACGCCGACAACCGCCGGCGCCGGGCCAGGCTGAGCTTCATCGCCGGCTGAGGCGCGGCGCCTCTGACCGCGTCGACGCCCGCGGGCGGGGCGCCAGCCCCCGCAGCCGTCTCGCTCGCCGCTGCCGGACGAGCCCGGCGGGTCAGGCGGCGGTCGGCGAACCAGGGTCGCAGCACCAGGCGCGCCGGCGGAAGGTGGCCGTAGACGAGCACGCCGTGACCGGGCCGGATGCGCCGCAGGCTGTCGGCCGGCGCCAGCCGGCGGGGGCTAGGACGTCCTCCTCGCCGATCAGGTGGCTCAGGTGGTCGAGCGTGGCCGGGTCGGAGATGCCCGAGAGGACGACCTTGGCCCGATGGTTGTTGACGACCGTCGCAGCGCGCTCGCCGTAGCGGGCGGAGATCTGGGCCATGTCCTGCCACACGGTGACCAGCTGGATGCCGTGCCCGGCGGCCGTCGCCGCCAGCACGTCGAGCTCGGCGAGCGGGGCGACGTTGGCCGCTTCGTCGAGCACGACGAGCAACGGGGGATCGAGCGGGCGGTGCTCGCTGGCCACCTGGTCGAACACCGTCGTGAGCATCTGGGTGACCAGCGCCGCGAACACGGGCCTGAGGCGCTGTTGCTCGTGGGCGGGGGCGCACACGTACAGCGTGTGGTGACCGCCGTCGAGCAGGCGGTGTGGATCGATGTCGGTCCCGCACCCTTCGACGCCCTCGACCGCGAGGGTGGGGTCGGCGAAGGCGTCGAGGACGGTCTCCGCCGTGGTGTACACCGAGCTGCGCTGTCGGTCGTCGCGCCGCCAGGTCGCGCGCGCCGCCTGGAGGGCGCCTGGTACACCCAACGCCTCCAGCAGGGTGGCGACCTCTCCCACCTCCT
>VAWP01000136.1 GCA_005888295.1 Actinomycetota bacterium | reverse complement strand
TGCGCTCCCGCAGGGGTCGATGACCGACGAGCCGATCTTCTGGGCCGACCTCCTGGCCAAGGGCGGCCACCTGGAGGTCGGAGCGCTCATCGAGCAGTCACTGGTCGGGGACTCCTACATCCGCAGCTTTCGCAAGGCCGCTGCCTCCCGCGGTATCCGCATCGCCCTCGAGGAGTGGATCCCCCAGACCGCGCAGGACATCACCGAGCACGTCCGCGCGCTGCAGCAGGCGAAGGTCTCGGCCTTCGTGCACTGCGGGTTCGGCTTCGGGCTGCTCCAAGTGAACCGCGTCCTCGCAGAGTTCGGCTGGGATCCGCCGCGCTTCTTGGGAACGGCGTTCCAGAACGCCTGGATCAACCAGACCATGTGGGACGCCATCCTCGGTTGGACCGGAGTCGATCAGTACGACGAGGCCAACGCGGTGGGGCAGCGCTTCCTCGACCAGTACCAGGAGGCCTACGGGCGGCGTCCGGAGTTCTGCGTGCCGGTGGTGAATCGCGATCTGGCCACGGTGTTGCTCCACGCCTTCGCTGATGCGCATCCGCTGACACCGCGGGGCGTGAAGGAGGCCCTCGAGCGGGTGAAGATGCTGCCGGCTGCGTCGGGCGCTCCCCGCGGCTGGGTCGGCGCCGGATACTTGGTTGCGCGACAGCTCGAACCGGAGTTCGGCAAGTCCCGCCTGGTCGGACGCTTCGGGGAGGAGTGAGGCATGACCGTCCAGCTCACCGCCCGCGAACCTGTGGCCCCGCCGCCTCCATCAGGCAAGCGCCTCTCGAAGGCCGAGCGAGCTGCCCTCGGCTGGGCGTTGCTGTCGTGTGCCGTCGCGTTGCTCCTCGTACTCGTCGCCCACAACGCCCGACACGGCGCCGTGGCGGCGCGGATCGCGAACCCTGCCGTCCATGGAGCCCCTCGCCCGGTAGCGCCCCTCCTCGGCTGGACCCATTGGCTCGCCCTGGAACAGATCGGGACGATCGTCATGGTGGTACAGCTCGTCGTGCTGATCGCCGTCATGTGGCGACGCCACCCGAAGCACCCCGTGCTCCTCATGGCGCTCTGCATCACGGGGATCGTCTGGCAGGACGCGATCATGAACTGGGCCCCGTACGCGGTGTACAACCCGCAGCTGTGGCACTGGCCCGAGACGTGGGGGCTGGTGTCACTGTCTCCCACGGTGGAGCCGTTCATCGTCGTCGGGTACGTGGCCTTCTACCTCGCCCCCTTCTTCCCGGCAGTTTGGATCCTCCGGCGTCTCCAGCGGAGGCGTCCGGTCGACTCCTTCGTCTGGCGGCACCCGCTCATCAGCCTGGCCGTCCTGATCTACGTCGTCGGCTTCGTCTACGACGCCGTCCAGGAGATCCTCCTTGTCCGGAGCCAGCTCTACATCTACTCCCAGGTGATTCCCTTCGGGTCAGTGTTCGCCGGTAAGCCCTACCAGTTCCCCCTCCTGTGGGAGTCGACGCTGGTCACCACGGTCATGATCCCGGCTGGGGTGCTCCTCTACCGTGACGACACCGGTCGGACCGTGGCCGAGAAGCTGGCCCAGCGGATCCGCGGTTTCCGCGGTCATCCGGCGCTGGGCACGCTTGCGGTCATGTTCGCCATCCTCAACGCCTCCTACCTCTTCCTGTACGGCGGGAGCTTCGCAGTCATCAGGGCGAGCGGCGCCGCCACCTCGGTCGCCTGCCCGTATCCCTTTCCTGAGGCGAAGGTCTACGATCCACAGGGCGACTACGAAAAGGCCGGCCAACCTGGCCCGTACTCAGCGGGCATCTGGGACGGCTGGCAGACCGGCCAGTCCGGTCGGCCGCAGGTGCATGCGCCGAGCAGCGGCCGCTGCAGTCCCAAGAGTGGGTGACGGAAGGAAACGAGGAAGCGAGCACCATGTCAGACACGAAGGTCCGGTTCGAGACGAGGATGCTGATCGACGGCAAGCTCGTCGAGGGTGAGGCGGAGACGTTCGCGAGCATCAATCCGGCCACGGAGGCGGTGCTCGGCGAGGTCGCGGACGCGTCCAAGGCGGACATGCATCGGGCCATCGACGCCGCCAGGCGGGCCTTCGACGAGACTGACTGGGCTGCCAACCGCGCCTTCCGCAAGCGCTGCCTCGAGCAGTTCCAGGAGGCACTGGAGGTCGAGCGGGAGGAGCTCCGCGAGGAGCTGATCCTCGAGGTCGGCTGCCCGCGCATGGTGACCCACGGCCCACAGCTCGATGCGCCCTTGGCCGGCGCCTTGACGCATCCGGCCAAGCTGATCGACGAGTACCCCTGGGAGCTGGACCTGGGCGACCAGCTGTCCGAGCTCACCAACCAGGTGACGGCTCGGAGAGTCTGGCGTGAGCCCGTGGGCGTCGTAGGGGCGATCGTCCCCTGGAACTATCCCTTCGAGGTGGCGATCCACAAGCTCGGCCAGGCCCTCGCCACCGGGAACACGGTCGTCCTCAAACCCGCACCGGACACCCCCTTCAACGCCACACGGCTCGGACGGCTCGTCGCCGAGCGCACCGACATCCCGCCCGGCGTGGTCAACGTCGTCACCGCGTCGGATCACCTGGTCGGCGAGGAGCTCACCCTGTCGCCGAAGGTCGACCTCATCTCGTTCACGGGCTCGACGGCGGTCGGCAAGCGGATCATGGAGAAGGCCGCAGCGACGATGAAGCGCCTCTTCCTGGAGCTCGGCGGCAAGTCAGCCACCATTGTCCTCGAGGACGCCGACCTGGCGCTGTCGTGCATGATCGGCATCGCGCCATGCATGCACGCTGGCCAGGGGTGCGCCACGCCCACGCGCATGCTCCTGCCCCGATCGCGCTACGACGAGGGCGTGGAGATCCTGAAGGGGATCTACGACACGGTGCACCCCGGTGACCCCCAGCAGCCCGACGTGCTGTGCGGACCGGTGATCTCCGCCAAGCAGCGCGATCGGATCCAGAGCTACATCCAGTCCGGCACCGACGAGGGTGCCACGCTCCTCGTGGGCGGCACCGGCGCACCCGAGGGGCTCGACGAAGGCTTCTAGACGATCGCCAGGGAGGAGATCTTCGGCCCGGTGCTCGTCGTCATCCCCTACGAAGATGAGGAAGACGCCGTCCGCATCGCCAACGACAGCCCCTACGGCCTGGCCGGCAACGTGATGTCGGGCTCCCTGGAGCGCTCCGTCGCCCTCGCTCGCCGGCTGCGGGCCGGGTTCATCGGGCTCAACGGCGGCGCTCCCTACTTTGCCGACGTGCCCTTCGGCGGCTACAAGGAGAGCGGGATCGGGCGCCAGAATGGCGTCGCTGGCTTCGAGCAGTACCTCGAGGTCAAGTCGGTCGCCTGGCCTGTCGGCTGACCACCACATGGCGGCAGGCGAACGCCTGGCCGGCTCGATCTGCGCCATGTGGCGCTCAGGGATTGAGCTGCCCGGTCGGCCGGGCGACGAGCTCGTTGATGCAGAAGCCCTCGGGACGGCTGATCATGAAGGCGATGGTGTCGGCGAGGTCCGTCGCCGATGCGGGCCCACTGTCAGGGGCAAACCAGGGGATGTTGTCCGGTGGAACATCACCGTCGAAGGCCATACCCTCGATGGTGAGGCCCTCGGTCTCGAACATGCCGGGCATGACACAGCTCGTGTTGACCCCGGCAGGCGCAAGTTCGAGCCGCAGGGCGTCGAAGGCGGCTCGGAGTCCCCGCTTGGAGGCAGCGTAGATCCCGACGCCGGCCATCGGCGTGATCGAGCCCGTGGAAGCCACGAGCACGACGTCACGGCGCCCCTCGATCGGGAAGTGGCCAACCGCGTAGCGGACCGTGGCCAGTGGGCCGACGAGGTTGAGGTTGAGGAGGTCGCGCCAGCGCTCCGGGGTGCCCGTCATGATCGTCCCCACCATGGACTTACCCGCCACGGCGACCACGCCGTCGAGCCCATGGAGCGATCTGGCCGCCTCGCCCACGGAAGCCTGCAGGGCGTCGAGGTCGGTGACGTCGCACGGGACTGGCAGGGCGCGTTCGCCGAGCTCCGCCCGAAGCTCGTCGAGCCGCTCCTTGCGCCGAGCCAGCATTCCTACTGATCCGCCAGCAGTGACGATCGACCGGCAAGCGGCCGCTCCGATGCCGCTCGACGCACCGGTGACGAGGACGCGCCGGCCACCAAGATCAACCTTGAGATCCATCGGTCCTCCTCACTCTGTTCTGACGGGAGCCAGAGCCTAACATTTGGTCAGGCAGCGCCTGGGCCCAGACACCGGGGCTACTGCGTCGATTGACGAGCCTAGACCGACAAGCTACTGTGGGCTGAACGAATATTTGGTTACACGCGAGCCGCTGGGAGAGCATGTGGAATCGTCTGTGGAAGGCGCAGCGCGCGTGACTGCCGATCACAACAACGGCGACGGCGACGGTGACGAGTTCGGCCTTTTCGACGACGCCGTCGCCGGGGACACACGGGACCCGTACCCTGAGCTGGCGCGGGCACGTCGGGACCACCCGGTGCAGCGGCTCGACTCGTCCCTTATGCCGCACGAGGAGTCGACTCCTGTCTTCTTCGTCTACCGCTACGACGACGTGTTCCGGGTGCTCCGTGACTCGGAGACGTTCTCGTCCGGCCACATCATCGATCTGATCATGGGCCCGGTGATGGGCGAGCACATCATGTTGGGGATGGACGGCGCGCGGCACTCACGCTACCGGTCTCTCGTGTCGACGGCCTTCCGCCCCAAGGTCATGGCCCGGTGGGAGAGCGAGCTTGCCGCGCGAATTGCCAACAACCTCATCGACAAGTTCGTCGATCGGGGCCACGCCGAGCTGGTACGGGAGTTCACGTTTCCGTACCCGACCCAGATCATCGCCGGGATGCTCGGGCTGCCACGTGAGGACTACAAGCAGTTCCAGCGCTGGTCAATCGCCATCCTCAGCTTCCTGACCAAGCAGGATGAGGCCATCGCCGCCTCCCAAGAGGTGAAGGAGTACGTCGCCGAGATCCTCGAGGACCGGCGGCGGGAGCCCCGCGACGACCTGATCAGCGACCTGGCCAATGCTGAGCTCGACGGCGAGCGCCTCAGCGACGAGGAGATCTTCTCGTTCGTCCGCCTGCTGCTGCCCGCTGGCGTCGAGACGACCTACCGCTCGACCGGGAACCTGCTCCTGACGCTCCTGTCGAGCCCGGACCAGCTCGACGCTGTGCGGTCGGATCGCAGCTTGATGCCGCAGACGATCGAAGAGTCCCTGCGGTTCGAGACTCCACTGCTCAACATCACCCGGTTGGCGACCAAGGACACGGAGATCGATGGTGTGCCCATCCCGGCAGGGTCGACGGTCATGCTCATGCTGGCGGCCGCCAACCGGGAGGAGACTCGGTATCCCGAGCCCGACGCCGACCGGTTCGACATCGGCCGTAGCGACCCCAAGCCCCATATCTCGTTCGGTCAGGGTCCCCACGTGTGCCTCGGGATGCACCTGGCCCGCATGGAGATGCGGGTGGCCCTGAACCTGCTCTTCGACCGCTTGCCCAAGCTGCGGCTCGATCCGGATGCGGACGATCCCCACATTCGGGGGCAGGTGTTCCGATCTCCGACGTCCATCCCGGTGCTCTTCGGCTGACTAGGCAAGCCATGGATGGATTGACGACCACCACTCCGTTTCTCGAGTTCCGATTGTGGTGGCGGCGGGCGTCGCCCGGCAAGCAGGCGGCAGCGGTCGGCGCCGTGGCCACGGTCCTGGCCCTCGTGGTGTGGATCGCCGTCCCACTAGCCAGCGGGCCGTCCACCACGCTCGGTGCCGGTTACAACGGCGCCCGAGGTGGGGCCGCCGGCACTACGGCGGGAACTGCAGCTGCCGCGGGGCCAGGCGCCGCGGGCGCGACCGGAACGGCAGCTGCAGCAGGACCAAGCGCCGTCGGCACGACGGGAACCGGGGGCGCAGCCGGGGGAGGCGGCGTCGGGGCCGCAGGCCCGGTTGGCGGCGCTGCGGCGGCATGCTCGGGTTCGGCAAAGACCATGAATGTGGGCGTGGTCCTGCTCGACGCCGCAGGACTCATCACCGTGTTCGGGGCCCCGTCGACCACCAGCCAACAAGCAATGTGGAACGCGATGTTCGACTCGATCAACAAGTCGGGCGGGGCGGCGTGCCAGAAACTCGTCCCCGACTTCCAGACAGACGACGAGTTCAACCCCTCCAGCGCCCAGAACGCATGTCTTGCCTTCGTCCAGCACAGGGACTTCGCCGTTATGGGTGGCTTTCTGCCCCAGAGTCCGGACACCTGCATGCTGCAGAACCATATCCCGGTGTTCGAAGAGATCGAGCTCTCCTCGGCCGACGTCCAGCGGTACTACCCCTATTACTTCAGCGGGGATGGGTCGATCCAGGTCGTGTACCGCAATTGGGCCTACGCAGCGAGGCAGCTCAACATGTTCAACCCGGCCCAGGGCTTCAAGAAGCTCGGGATCTTCTACCGCGACTGTCAGCCGGAGGTGAACGCGGCGATGCTGGCCGATCTCCAAGCGGTCGGTGTTTCCGGGGGTGCGGTCGATCGAGCCGACCTCGGTTGTCCCTCCGCCTTCGCGTCGCCGTCTGTGATCGAACAGGCCGTGGTCAAGTTCAAGAGCGACGGGGTCACGACTGCCACGATCGACAACGACCTCCAAGACGTGCAGAACATCACCAAGCAGTCCCAGTCCCAGGGCTTCCGCCCTCAGTGGACGATACCGGACCAGGGCACCGTGGCGACCACCGGGAACCCGTCGTTCTCTCCCGACCCCAACAACTTCAACAACGCCCTGGCGATCACCCCCGAGCAGTACGGGGCGAACAACATGCCCGGGTTCAAGGAGTCCCCGACCGATGTCCAGTGCGACCAGATCATGACCAGCCACGGCCAGCCGGGCGCCTTAGCGTCGCCGGACCAATTCGCGGGAGCGGTCTGCAACCTGGCGTGGATGTTCGTGGCTGCTGTGAACCACGCCCCGAACGTGGCTCAGGACCAGCTCGCCGCCGGCCTGCAGCGGGCCGGCTCGATCCCCTTCGCCTTCCCCTACGGGCCGAACAGCTTCTCGGCTCCTGGCACCACCTGGGGAGGGCAGTTCTGGCGGCCCGTCACCTATCACACATCGTGCCACTGCTGGCAGACCGACAACCCGAACTTCCAGCCTTCCTTCTGATGTGAACGAGCCGAACGTGAGCTCTGGCACGCTCACCGGAACGTGTGCCGGGGTAGTGTCCGCGCGACGTCGAGCGAGCGCTCGATCTCAGCGCGAGGCTGGCAGCTGTGAGGCGAGGTCAAGGACGCTCACGGGGCCCGTACCGGTCTTCTTCAGGCGTTCCGAGGACCGGTAGCCGAGGTCGACATCGGCCGCCTGAGCACGAAGCGCACCGACGGTGGCCTTCGTCTTCGGGACGTGGGTGAAGACGTCGAAGGAGAACAACCGTAGTGCGTTCTCGTGGGTCATCTTGGAGACTTCGTCGTCCGGCACGTCGCCCAGGTATTCGACCAACGTCTCAGGGGCCAGAGGCCAGGTCGAGTCGGAGTGCGGGTAGTCGCACTCCCAGGTGACCATGTCGAGGTTCAGCCGGCGCCGGCTCTCGACGCCGAAGCCGTCGTCGATGAAGCACGTGACGATGCGCTCGAGGAAGACCTCGCTCGGCAACTTGTCGCCGAAGTCCTGGTGGGTCCAGGCCCGGTGCTGCGTCCACGACGTACGGGACGGCGTTGACCACCCGCATTGCAGTGGCAGTCATGGCGCTCTGACCCGCGCCGTGGCCTTCGGCCTCGCCGAGCGACAGCGTGACGTCGATGTCCGGATCCCCTAGGGTCATCATCGTGTCCACCGGCGCCTCGATCGAGGTGACGACGACCTGTGAGGACGATCCGATGTGGAGACACACCACCGTGTTCTCGTCGGAGCACGCGTGCCAGAACGGATCCCAGTGCCGGTTGTGCAGCGACGGGTAGCCGAGCTTCTCCGGGTTCTCAGAGAACGTGACCGCGTGACAGCCCATCTTGGCGACTCGCCGCACCTCGTCGGCCATGAGTTGCGGATCCCAGATCGGCGGGAGGGCGAGGGGGATCATCCGTCCTGGATAGGTCCCGCACCACTCGTCGATGTGCCAGTCGTTGTACCCACGCATCACGGCGATAGCGAGATCCTTGTCCTCGGCACGAGCGAAGTACTGGCCGCAGAACTGCGGAAAGGACGGGAAGTTCATCGACGCCACGACGCCGTTGGCGTTCATATCGCGGATGCGTTCGTGGATGTCGAAGCACCCAGGTCGCATCTCGCTGAGGCGCGTCGGTTCCGCACCGTACTCGTCCGGCGGGCGTCCGGCGACGGCGTTGAGGCCGACGGTGACCACCTTCGGCGCGCTGTCCTTCCACTTGGCCGGGATGTGACCGTCGAACATGTCCGGTGGTTCGACGACGTGATCGTCGACCGAGACGAGGATGAGATCTTCGACCCTCACCACGTTCCTCCTTGCTCGACGTCCGCCCACCTCATGACGAGATCGCCGTGGTGTCGGTGACACGCGCGTCGCTGGTGTCCATAATTGTGTCGAGGTTGTCGGCGACGTCCTCGATCGAGAGGGCCTCCTTGGTTATCCCTGTGGTGTGCACGATCGCGAGGCGGGATACGCCACCCATCCCAACCTGCAGCACTTCGCCGGTAAGCGGGCAAGAATCGTGGGCCAGGAAAGCGGCCGCCGGCGCGCAAAGCTCCGGCGGCATGGAGGCGTTGATCTCGTCCATCACCTCCGGGGGCATCGACAGCAAGGAGGCCAGCTTCTTGGCGTGCGACGCCGACATTCGTGTATGGGCGCGGGGTGCGACCGCATTGACCTGGATGCCGTGAGCGGCGCCTTCGGTGGCGAGGTTCCGGGTGAGCGCGAACACGGCTCCCTTGGCGGCGGCGTAGCTGGTCAGCTCGGGGATCCCCCCGAGCATCGCCTCCGAGGCGGTGTTGACGACGCGTCCGTAGCCAGCAGCCACGAAATGGGGCCAGGCGGCTCGGGTGACGAAGATCGTTCCGAAGAGGTGGACGTCGAGCATGGCTCGGAACTGCTCGGCTCGAAGCCTCTCGAACGGCCCGGGGTCGTGGATGCCGGCGTTGTTGACGACGACGTCGAGTCGTCCGAACGCCTTGATAGCGGCATGGACGATCGTCGCCGCGCCCGCCTCTTCGGCGACAGAGGAGCATGAGGCAATGGCCTCGCCGCCCTTCGCCCGGATCTCGGAGACGACGTCGTCGGCAGGTGCTCGAGATGCACCGTCTCCAGTTAGATCGCCGCCGATGTCGGCGACCACCACTCGTGCGCCCCTAGAGGCCAGGAGGATGGCGTGGGACCGGCCGATGCCACGCCCCGCTCCGGTCACGATGGCGACCCGATTATCGAAGCGCAACTCGCTCACGCCGTTCCCGTCCCGACGAGAACAGGCAGTGAGTCCCAGCCCCGGACCGTCGAGGTATTCGCCCAGACCGCCCCACTCCAGTCAACCTCCCACTCCGGGAACCGCTTGAGCACCTCCTCGAGCGCAACCCGGCCCTCGAGGCGAGCGAGCGCGGCGCCGAGGCAGAAATGGATGCCGTACCCGAAGGTGAGATGCTGGCCGACGGCCCGACGGATGTCGAATGTGTCGGGATCAGGATGACGACGTTCGTCTCGGTTCGCCGAGCCCATCAGACAGAGCAGTGCGCTGCCGGCGGGAACCTTCTGACGGTGGAGCTCCACGTCCCGGGTGACGTAGCGTGCCGCGTGGGGGGCCGGCGGCTCGAACCGTAAGATCTCCTCGATCGCGTTCGGGATGAGCGACGGGTCCTCGACGAGCTGGCGCCGCTGCCCCGGATGCTCGCCGAGTGTCTTCCCCGTCCAGCCGATGAGCCGGGTCGTGGTCTCGTTCCCGGCCCCAGACACGATGTTGATGTAGGTGAGGATCTCCTCGCGCGTGAGCCGCCTGGTTACCCCCTTCTCGTCCTCGAACTCGATGGTCAGCAGCTCGGTCATGAGGTCGTCGGAGGGGTTCTTGCTCCGCCATTCGACGTAGTCGGCGTAGAAGTCGCCGCTGAGGAGCTGGCCGGAGGCGTCGTCCATCGGCTTGCCCTCCTCCGTCCGGAGGCCCTCGTCGACGAAGTCGCGTACCTTCTCCTGCTCGGTCTCCGGAATGCCGAGCAGCATCCCAATGACGCGCATCGGCATCTGAGCGCCGAGGTCGCGGACGAAATCGAACGTGGCGTTGCCGACCAGCGGATCCAGAATGCGAGCGCAGTAGGCCCGCACCTGCGGTTCGATGGCTGCCATCTTGCGCGGCGTGAAGACGCGCGAGACCAAGCCTCGATGGACCGTGTGGAGCGGAGGGTCCTCGAAGATGAAGACCCCCGGCGGCATCTCGAAGTCGGACCGGATGATCTCGAGAACGCTGCTCTTGGCCGAGCTGAACGTCTCGCGATCGACCAGACATCGCTCGACGTCCTCGAACCGGCTCACCGCATAGAAGTCGTGCGGCTCGTTGTAGTACAGCGGCGCTTCGTCCCGGAGACGTCGGTACACGGGGTACGGGTCGGCGTTGATATCCGGGCGGTACGGGTCGTAGTACAGACCGGTGACACTGTCGATGCGCAACCCAAGTCCTCCACCTAGGCGCCGAGAACAAATATTAGGTTACAACCGGAGCCCGCGCAAGCTCAGGCGTGCACGGTCGAACCTGCCATGGCTCACCATCGTTGGCCCGCACGAGTATCACTCCGACGGACCACCGGCGGTGGCGAACCAGTATGCGATGAGCGGTTCCATGGCCCGGCTCACGAGTTCGATGCGCGGTCCGGTCGAACCCCTGCAATAGGCCCACAGCAATGCTCCCGAACCATCGGGGTCGAAGGATTTGACTTCGTATCGCATGCCGGTGGCCTCCAGTGTCGCCAGGTCGGACTCGACGTCGTCAGACCAGTATCCGAGGTGGTGAAGGCCGGAATCGGCCGGAACCCAGATCGTGCCCGGCACCGTCTGGAGGAGCTCCACCCGCGGGGCCACCCCCGAGTAGGCCATGCGCAAGGGGATGGTTACCTCGCCCTCCACTGTCTCGACAACCTGGTCGACCTCTACGACGTCGGTCCACCAGTAGCCGGCAACCCTGGTGAACCAGTCCAGCGTCGCGTCCAGATCGTCCACGACGATGCCCGTGTGGTAGAGGTTCTCAGGTTTCAATTCGCTTCTTCATCGGTCGTGGCGTTCCGTATTTCCTGCTCCAGCCATTGCACCTCGCTGAAGTTCTCTCGGCCGCTGGCCGCGAGGAGCTCTTCGAGCGCACCACGTTTCACCCGTAGCGCGTCACGGTCGGCGGGCGAGTGAGCGAGGACGATATCGGTAAGGTGGATCGCTTCTAGTGGACGCCGCTGCTCGGCGTGAGTCTGGGCGCGCTCGATGAGGCCTGCTGTTCCGCCGACCAGTTCAACGATGTCTGGCCACACCGCCGATGGCGGTACGTCATAGAGTTCGGTGGTGGACTCGTAACGGAACCAGCCGACATGTTCCTCCCAGATCGCCCGGACGATCCACTCCACCTTGCCGTGGACCTGAGGCAAGGCAAGCTCGGCCGGCAGTGTGACGTCGCGCATCAACCGCCACAGGTCGGCACCTATGTTCATTCCGTCGATCGTTCGATCGCGCAAATATGCCGTCGCATCTCGGACCTTGGTCATCGTCCGCCCTATCTCCTCGGCACCGCGAAAGACGTCATGGCCGTTGATGAGCGTTTCCGGCTCGAGCGCGATCACCCTGTCGATCGAGTGGATGAATGCCATCGCGCTGCGAATCTTGTCCCCCCTCAATGTGTAGAGATTCGTGACGTGGCCGAAAAACGGCGCCGGGCGTGGAGTACAGCTCGAATCGGCGCCCGCCAAGTTCGAACACGTGGTTGTCGATGAATGTGGTGCTGAGCACCGGCTCGGGCGGCAACTTCATCGACGCATCGACGTCCATAAATGCACCCCACAGCGTCATGATGCGCCGGGCGTAGAACGGATGCAGGTGCCGCCAGTACTCCCGCACGTCGCCGTGGCTTGCCTGAGCGACCGTCTCGATCCCGGGTCCCTCGAACAAGTCCCACCCACCCACGTGGTCAGGATGGCCCTGAGTGAACGTGATGATCCGCAGCGGACCGTTGCTCACCCGGTCGAAGCGAGCCTTGATTTCGGGGGCCTCGAAGTCAGTTCCGGTGTTGATCAACACATCACCGTCAGGTGTCGTCACGAGGTAGCTGTTGGCGATGTTCTTGGACATGAACATTCCCTCGCCGAGGGGGATGGCGTCTTGAACGCCCTCCCCCTGTTTCACGAGCGCGTCGAGCGATTGCGCCACAGCCGGACCTCCTATGCGCAGTTCGGCCGCCAACCTAACATTTGTTCTTCATGTCATCCAACCTATAGAGTCCGGTCGCATGACGACCGCGACATCGGCTGACGCCATGCCGCAAGTCGATCAGCTGGTGACTCGCGCGTGCGAGCGCGCCCTGCTTGAGGACTTCGGCGGTGATTCGTGGCGGGAGGGTCTGGCGCTCCTTGTGCAGTCTGTCGAATCGGCGGCTGCTGTCGGCGAAGATGGACGCGACTACGTCTACGGCCAGTTCGTCGACGCGCTGTGGAATCGGCTGCGCGTTATCGACCATCTCAAGCAGCATCCTGAGAATTCGAGAGAGCGGATCGAGCGTCCGCTCGTGATCCTTGGCCTCCCGCGCACGGGCACATCGCTGGCGAGCTACTTACTCGACCAAGATCCACAGCGTCGATCTCTCTTGACATGGGAGGCTGAAGACTCGGTCCCGCCGCCATCAACGCACACGCTGCGAACCGATCCGCGCTGTCTGAAGAAGAAGGCGGAGCTCGACAAGCTTGCCGAGGAGCTCAAGGCGGCGAACATCCCGATCGTGCACTGGGACGAGGCCGACGGTCCGACCGAGTGCACGTTCGTGCAGAACCAGGATTTCAAGGCCTACCTGTGGGAGGCGTTCATGCCCACACCGGCCTATGCGGACTGGCTCCTGGAGGCAGACATGACCAGTACCTACGCCTATGAACGGTCGGTGCTGCAGATATTGCAGTCTCGGGCGCCGGGTACGTGGTCACTCAAGATGCCGTCGCACGCTGTGCACATCGAGACGCTGCTGGCGACGTTTCCCGATGTGCGTATCGTGTGGGCTCATCGCGATCCCTTCAAGGTGACGGCGTCATTCCTTCGGTTGAACAACTTGTCGCGCGCGGTTCTCGGCGCTGGCATCGACGTCGCGGAGGTCGTGGCGAACGTGCTGCGTCAGCTACAGGCACACGTGACCCGTCCGTTGCGGGCCCGCGAACGCATCGGCGATGACCGGTTTTTCGACCTGCACTATGCCGACCTCATGCGCGACCCCCTCGGCGTGATGGGCTCGCTGTATGACTGGGCGGGCGACGAGCTGACATCGTCGACCGAGAGAACCATGCGCGATTGGTTGGGACGCAACCCACAGGACCGCTTCGGTATTCAGCCTTACTCACTCGACGAAGCCGGGGTTACCATTGCCGACCTTGAGCCGGTGTTCGACGAGTACCTGTCGAGATTCGACGTCGAACTGGAACGGTCGTGATGACAGTCGCGCGCGGCACTGCTCGGCGAGCCGGGCAGAAGTGGGAGCGGTAGGCGTGCAAGCCGCAGTCACAACAGAACTGGGCGGCTTCGAGATCGTCGAAGTTCCGGATCCAACACCTCGACCCGACGAGTTGGTTATCAGAGTAACGGCCTGCGGCGTATGTGGGTCCGACATCAAAGCTCGGCCGTTCATGCCCGCCGGCACGGTAATGGGCCATGAGCTAGGCGGCGAGATTGTGGCAGTGGGATCCTGTGCGGGCAACTGGACAGAGGGCACCAATGTGGCTGTCCTGCCGGTGTTGTCTTGCGGAAGTTGCCCGTACTGCGCCGATGGTGTCGTGGCGCACTGCCCCGAGACTCGCTACATCGGTATGGGACCCGATCGGGGTGGCTTCGCTGAGCTTGCCGTCGTCCCCGCCCGGCATGCATTCGCAATGCCACTCAACCTGACAAGTCCCTCTGCAGCGTTGGTCGAGCCGTTCGCCGTCGGACTGCATGGCGTCGATAGCGCTGAGATCAGCCCCGGCGAGGATGTCCTGATCGTGGGCGCGGGTGGTGTGGGCCTCACGACGATCGCGTGGGCGCGGGCGAGGGGGGCCCAGCGGATCAGCGTCGCCGACCCCGACCCACGGCGTCGCACACGAGCCGAGGCCGTCGGTGCCACCGACCTGCTCGCCACGGCCGCCGATGCTGCCGCGGGCGCCTACGACGCGGCCATCGAATGTGTGGGGCGCCCAGGACTACTCCAGGCGTGCCAGGCCGCCGTTCGCCCTCGCGGACGCATCGTTATCTCCGGTGCCTGTGACCAGCCGATGCCCATAGAACCCGTTACGGCCCTCCTGAAGGAGGTCACCATCCGCTTCTCAGTCTGCTATCAACCAAACGAGTTCCGCGAGGTAATTGCCGCCTTCAGTAGTGGTGCCATCGA
>VAWP01000135.1 GCA_005888295.1 Actinomycetota bacterium | reverse complement strand
GGGCAGCAGCGACCATACTTGGAGCCCGTGGATCGCTTCGTCGTTCGTCCCGGCAAGCCGCTCTCCGGCTCCGTGCGGGTTGGAGGGGCCAAGAACTCGGCCCTCAAGCTCATGGCCGCCTGCCTGCTGGCCGAGGGCCGCTACACCCTGTCGAACGTCCCGCAGATCACCGACGTGGAGACGATGAGCGACGTGCTGGTGGCCATGGGCGTCGGCGTCCGCCGCACGAGCGAGCACGAGCTGATCATCGATACCCCGGCCACGCTCACCCCTGAGGCGCCCTACGAGCTGGTCGAGCGCATGCGGGCGTCGGTGGTCGTGCTGGGACCGCTGCTCGGCCGCTTCGGCACGGCCAAGGTCGCCATGCCCGGAGGCGACGACTTCGGGCACCGTCCCATCGACATCCACCTGCGCAGCTTCGAAGCCATGGGTGTCACCTTCGAGGCCGCCCACGGCTACGTCGAGGGGCGGGCCGGGCGGCTCGTGGGCACCAGGGTCGTCCTCGAGTTCCCCAGCCACACGGCCACCGACAACGTGCTGATGGCAGCGGCGCGGGCCAAGGGGACGACGATCGTCGAGAACGCGGCGCGCGAGCCCGAGGTCGCCGACCTCGCTGCTTTTCTCAACCGCATGGGCGCGAGGATCAGCGGCGCCGGGACGTCACGCATCGAGATCGAGGGGGTCGACGACCTGCGTCCGGTCGATCACCGGGTGATCCCCGACCGTGTCGAAGCGGCCACGTTCCTGACCGCTGTCGGGCTGGCGAGGGGAGAGGCCGTGATCGAGGGCGGTCGGGCCGAGCACCTCGACATGCTCATCCAGAAGCTCGGCGCCATGGGTGTCCACGTCTCGCCCACCTCGGCGGGCCTGTTGGTGGCGACCTCGGGACCTCGCCGCTCGGTCGACGTCGCCACCTTGCCGTACCCGGGGGTCGCTACGGACTACAAGCCCCTCCTGGTGACGATGCTCTCGGTTGCCGACGGTGTCGGCATCGTCACCGAGAACCTCTTCAGGGGCCGGTTCCGCTATGTCGACGAGCTCCGGCGCATGGGTGCCGACATCCGCACCGAGGGACACCACGCCGTGGTGCGGGGCGTGCCGCGCCTGTCGGGTGCGCCGGTCAAGGCTCCCGACATCAGGGCGGGGGCCGCGCTCGTGCTGGCCGGGCTGGTCGCCGACGACGAGACCGTGGTGGGCGACGCCTTCCACGTGGACCGCGGCTACGAGCGGTTCGCCGACAAGCTCGCCGCCCTGGGTGCCGACGTGTCCAGGGCCGGCTGAGTGCCCGGCCGCGTCGACGCCGAGCAGCTCGTGAAGGCCGCCCTCGAGGGCGACCGGAGCTCGCTGGCCCGGCTCATCTCCGTGGTCGAGCGCGGTGGTCCACTGGCCCGGGCGGTCGGTCGCCTCACCTATCCGCGGGGTGGGCGCGCCTACAGCGTAGGGATCACCGGGGCGCCTGGGTCGGGCAAGTCGACGCTCACCGACCGGCTGATCGCCGAGGTGCGGGGCCAGGGCGGTCAGGTCGCCGTGCTGGCGGTCGACCCGTCGTCGCCGTTCTCGGGCGGCGCCATCCTCGGCGACCGGGTTCGCATGCAGGATCACGCCGTGGACCCCGGGGTGTTCATCCGCTCGATGGCGACCCGTGGACACATGGGCGGACTCGCCCTGGCCGTGCCCGAGGCCATCAGAGTCCTCGACGCCGCCGGGATGCCCATCGTCCTGGTCGAGACGGTCGGGGTCGGACAGGTCGAGATAGAGGTGGCCGGCGCGACCGACACCACCGTCGTCGTGGTGAACCCCGGTTGGGGGGACGCCGTGCAGGCCAACAAGGCCGGCCTGCTGGAGATCGCCGACATCCTGGTCATCAACAAGGCCGACCGTCCCGGTGCCCGTGAGACGCACCGAGACCTCGCGCTGATGCTCGAGCTGTCCACCTTCGGCGACTGGCGACCGCCCATCGTGGAGACGGTGGCGTCAACCGGTCAGGGAGTGGCCGAGCTATGGGGGGAGCTGGGCCGGCACCGAGCGTTCCAGGAGGAGCGGGGCGCGCTGGATCGCCGCCGGGCGAAGCGCCTCGAGGACGAGTTGCGCACGATCGTGACCCGGCGCCTCGAGCAGCGGGCGGACAGCCTGTCGACGAGCGCGTCGTACGACAGCGTGAGGTCGGCGATGATCGAGCGCCAGCTCGATCCGTACCAGGCGGCGGACGAGATAGTGGACGGCCTGGCCCGATAGGGCTCGCGCACCCCGTTGCCTGCCCATCACGCTGTCTGGGGGGCCTACGCCTGACAGCTCCGACCCGCACTAGCCACTATTCCCGCGTGAACGACACCGATAGCCTGCCCGGCCGCAGATGGCCGCGGAGCAAGCTAACTATCTTCGGCCCGGACCGGCTTTGTGACCGTGTATACGTAGCTCACGGAGCCGGGGCCGCACGCGCCATCCTCCATCACCTCAGTGATCTCGCATCCCTCTCCGCCGACCGCTGCCAGCACGTCGTCACGGGGGACGCAGTGCATCTCGTAGGCGACGGGGGGCTCGGGAGGGGCGACGTCGGTCCCAGCCGACCCCAGCAGACGGTTGGGCAGGGAACGGATGGCAGCGGCTTGACGGCGAAGTCGGCGTCCAGCGCCTTCTTTGACCACCACCGGGACCCGACAGGTGGGGGAGCCCCGCTGGGAGAACCAGCTGTGCCCCTCGCAGACCGCGTCGAGCTCTAGTACATGGCGGCCCGGACACGTAGGCGTCACCGTCCAGAGAGAGACGACCGCCTCCTTCCCCGGAACCATCTCCCAGGGGATTTCGGCTCGCCCGTCGTCGAGGCAGAGAAGCTGGCCGTCGGGGCCGAGCCAGTGGTTGCCGACGCGTACGGTGTCAGGCGGCCATCTCACCCGGGATCGATTGCGCACTCTGACCTTGAGGTTCCACAGGTCACCCGGCAACAGCGCCACGCGCCCCGCCCGGTCCACCAGACTCGGCAGTGGTCCAGAGACCAG
>VAWP01000082.1 GCA_005888295.1 Actinomycetota bacterium | reverse complement strand
GCTACGAGGACATGGTCGAGCTCGATCTCGCCTATCTCGCAAGGTGGTCGATGAGCCTCGACCTGTGGTTGCTCGCGCGCACGTTGTCAGCCGTATTGGTGCGGCGATCCGCCTTCTGACGCAGAACCCGGTTGCGGCAGTAACGTCGGCCTGGTGTTGGTACGGACATTTGGCTCGGCCATCCGGCCGCTCGACGCGCAGCCCGCCCTCTTCCTCGACCGCGACGGCATCCTGAACCGGCGTGTCTCCGACGGTTACGTGCTCGATCCCGATGAGTTGGTCATGCTCGATGGCATCATCCCCCTCCTGGCGGAGGCCACGTCGCTCGGGACGCCGATCGTCGTCGTCTCGAACCAGGGATGCATCTCGCGTGCTCTGCTCACCGAGGAGAAATTGGACGCGATCCATCGTCTGCTCCTGCGCCACCTGGCCGGCGTGGGTGTCACCGTCGAGGCCATCTACGTATGTCCTCACCATCCCGCCGCCGTGGACCCCGCCGACCGGTCGTGCGACTGCCGCAAACCGCTCCCCGGGCTGCTTCTGGCCGCCGCTCGTGACCTGGCGCTGGACCTCACCCGTTCGTTGTTCATGGGTGACCAGCAATCTGATCGGCAGGCCGCCGAGGCGGCGGGCATCACCGGCGGACGCTTCCTCCTCGTCGACGGCGAGGCCGTCACCGCCGGGCTGGCCGGCGAGTTTCATCGCCTCCTGCTCCGGCTGAGAGCCCCCACCTGACCGCCGAGGGGGGGGTCCGAAGCCGGAACTGTCGGCGAAGTCCGTACAGCAACCCTGCAGGTGATCGATCCGCCCGCGTCACGCTGAGCCGAATCGAGCCTGCTCAACCAGGGCGAAGATGATGTGACCGCAGACGATGTGGAGCTCCTGGATCTTCGGCGTTTCCGTGGCAGGAACGGCGACGACATGGTCGGCGCACGCCATCTCGCGCGAGTCGCTTCCGGTGAGGGCCACCGTGGCGATCCCGGCCGCTTTGGCGGCCGCGAGGGCCCGGACCACGTTCGGTGAGCAGCCCGAGGTCGAAATGGCGAAAAGCACGTCATCGGGCCGGCCGAGGGCTTCCACCTGCCGGGAGAACACGTCCTGGTAGCCGTAATCGTTACCCACGGCCGTGAGGGCCGAGGTGTCCACGGTGAGGGCCAGACCGGCCGCTGCCGGGCGGTCGAAGTTCTGGCGCCCGACCAGCTCGGCCGCCAGGTGCTGGGCATCGGCCGCTGATCCGCCGTTGCCGCAGAACATGACCTTGCCGCCGCCCTCGAGCGACTTCAGGACGGCCCCCGCCACGTCCGAGAGCAGACCGGGGTACGGGTCCCGGCCGAGCCGGTCGAGTGCCTGCCGAAGCTTGGTTGTCTCCTGGTGAACGAAGGAGTGGGCGTCAAGGCTCACGGCCCGACGCTACAGCAGACCCGGAGCGCACCACCGAGGTGCCACATGCATTTTCATGCCCTTGAACATAATCGCAGTTGGAGAAGAACGTCACGGCAGGAGTCGATTCTGCCGCGGCGAATAGGTCTGTGGACGTTCGCTGGGACCTCCAGAAGGGAACGCAAGATCCGTGAAGAGTCATCGTGCCGCGTGACCTGGCAAGCGTTCTCCGCGGGCGCATCGGGCACTGAGGGGGCCGCCGATGCCGTCCAACGCCGTGGTCGCCGCCAGTCACCTTGCCGGTCACCTTGCCGGGTGGGACCCGTCGACCGGTACGGGCCTCGTTCGGACCGTCAAGGTGCGATCGCGGGCGCCGCTTCGACTTGGCCTGGCCGGTGGCGGGACAGACGTCTCGCCGTACTGCGAGCTCTTCGGGGGTCTCGTCCTGAACGCGACGATCGGCCGGTACTGCCATGCGACGCTGGAGCGGCGGGCCGACGACCGGGTCGAGTTCGTCGCGCCCGACCTGGAGCAACGGTCGGACCTCGAGTCCGCCGACGCCCTCGGCATGTCTCTTCACGCGGCGGTATACCGCCATCTGAACCAGCATTTCGCCCTGGGGGATCCCGCCCTGACGATCACCACCTGCGCCGACGCCCCCCCCGGCTCGGGCCTGGGCTCGTCGTCCACTCTGGTGGTGGCGCTGATCGAAGGCTTCCGCGAGTACTTCTCGCTTCCGCTGAGCGAGTACGAGATCGCCTCTATGGCCTACCAGATCGAGCGCATCGACTGCGAGCTCGCCGGCGGGCGCCAGGACCAGTACGCCGCCGTTTTCGGCGGGTGCAACATGATGGAGTTCGGTGCAGACCGGGTGCTCGTCAACCCGCTGCGCTTGAAGCCGGCAATCGTGAAGGAGCTCGAAGCTTCCCTCGTCCTGTACTGCACAGGTGCTTCGAGATCCTCGGCGGCCATCATCGCCTCACAGAGTGATCACGTCTGGGCTCGCGACCAGGAGAGGCTGGAGGCCACCCACGCTCTCAAGCGCGAAGCGATGCAGATGAAGGACGCCCTTCTGCGCGGAGACCTCAAAACCGTGGCGGCAATCCTCCATGCCGGATGGCAGGCCAAGAAGCGCCTTGCCGACGGGGTATCGAACGAGTCCATCGAGCGGGTGCTCAGGGTCGCCCGTCGGGGTGGGGCACTGGCCGGCAAGGTCACCGGGGCGGGTGGGGGAGGATACGTGATGTTCCTCGTCGAACCTGTAGAACGGCCGGCCCTCTTGCGGCACCTCGCTTCGATACCCGGAGGTCGGGTGGAGACCGTCCATTTCGTCGAGGAAGGGGCGGCTGCATGGACAGTTCGCTGAGGAGAGGAAGACAGTAACCAACGATGGCGACGGTCCTCGAGCGCCTCCGTCGTCTGGACGAAGAGGCGTACCTTCGCTTCGCCAACGCCGACCTGGACGTACCGTCCCGCCTGAAGCCGGCGAGACGCAGTGGTCGAACCCTCATCGAGGCGGAGGACGGGTACATCTCCCTCGGGCGATCAGCGGTCCGGCACTGGGGGGTCCTCGCGGTCGCCATCCTGCTCGCCTTGGTCGCCGGTATCGGCGCGGGGGGCGTGATCAGCCCGACGTACACCGCCCGGGCCGAGGTGATCATGGGGAAATCGCTCAACCTCGGCAATACGGCTGCGATCTCGGGCTTCCCGCAAGCCGAGGCGCAATTGGCCCAGAATTACAGCCGGCTGGCCGGGACACCCTCCTTCAATGCCAGCCTCGGGTCCCACCTGGGGCACCCGGTCCAGGGCTCGGTGACCGCCTCGCAGGTCGCCCAGTCGCCGGTCATCGATGTCTACGGGTCCTCTCGGACGCAAGCCGGTGCGCTGGCTCTCGCCAACGCGGGGAGCGCCGCGCTCATCGACGCCATCAACACGGTCAACCAGCAGACCACCGGAGCAAACCAGTCTCTGCTCGACCAGTACCAGGCCGCGGCCCGGGTGCTCGAGCAGGATCAACAGCAGGTCTCCTCTCTTCAGGCACAGGTCAATTCGGCGAAGGGCGCCGCCACTGCCCGGCTGCAACAGCAGCTGGTCGAGGCTTCGGCGGCGGTCGACCTCGACAGGTTCAAACTCAACTCCCTCGGGAACCAGTACCAGGCCCAGTTCAACCCGAGCCTGGCCATCGAGCAGACGGTGACGCCCCTCGGCCGGGCGCAGGCGCAGGGCGGCAATCTGCTGACCCACATGGAGATCGGCGGTATCGCAGGCCTGGTCGGGGGGCTCTTGCTGGGACTGGCAATAGCGGCGTTTCTCGACGTGCGAGCCGACCGTCGAGGGGCACGCCTCTTCAAGTTCCCGAGTGGCTAATCTGTCGACCGAAAGCTGAGCGAGTAGCGAGCTGGGGAACCGCATGCCGGACAGGAACATTCACGGTTCGACACGTGGGCCCCGACTACTCCTCGGAGCGAAGTCAATCCTTGCGGCGTTGGCGGCGTTTGCGGCATGCAGCACAGGGCTTACCGCCAGCGCCACGACGGGGACACCGGCGGGAACCGCCCCGGCCAGCGCTTCCCCGCAGCTGTTTCCCAAGAGCATCTTCGATCACTCGGTTCGAAGCCAGCCGGTGGCGGCCAACAGTGCAATGCTTGTAGCGAACTTGGTACTAGCGGACTTGGTCAAGCAGTCCCACACCATCTACAAGCAGGTCGGCGTGAACCAGAAGCCGATCTTCACCGTGCCGGCGAACCAGCCACTGGTACCGGTTTCGGTCGCGCGCGGTTGCCACAACAACTTCCTGTCGAGCGCCGGGACCGCCATACCGATCCCGCCTGGGGCCTACAACTCCAACTCCAGCGACAACGACCTGATCGTCAGCCAGCCCTCGACTGGCCGCGACTGGGAGCTGTGGCGGGCGACCCAGACCAATGGGCAGTGGTCGGCGTGCTGGGGCGGCGGGATGAACACTCTTACATCGAGCGGAGTCTTCCCGTACCCGTTCGGCGAATCTGCGTCCGGAATCTCCTATCTGGCGACGACGACCACCGAGGCCGACGTCGCCTCCGGCCAGATCAACCACGCCATCGCCATGCAGATCGAGACATGCAACGGGTACACAGCGCCCGCTGACCGTACCGACTGCGGCTCGCACCCGGGCAGCCCGTCAGAGGGCACCTGGTTCAGGATGCCCGCCAGTACTCCGATGCCAGCTGGGCTCACCCCGTTCGCCCGAATGGTGTTCAGGGCGCTGCAGCAGTACGGAGCCGTCGTGCTGGACCGCGCCGGAGCAGTGATGATCCAGGGCGAGAACAGCGCCGACTGGGCCTTCGAGGGCCACACCGGGACCGACCCCATCACTGCGGCCTCCGCCGGCAAACCCGAGTACCAGGTGCTGAACGGGATCCCCTGGTCGCACCTTCAGGTGATCCTCCCGCCCGCAGCCTCGGGTTAGCCTGCCGGAGCCTCACTCGATCGAGATCTTCAACCCATCGAGATCTTCAACGCATTCTCTTCGAGGCTGTCGAGATCGGCCATCGAGTAACCGAAATCGCGGGCTTGATCGTCGAAGCGCCGAACAATATAGCGGGCGTACGGACCGCGTAATCCGCGATTCATCGATGCCCACATCTCCCGATATCGCTTGTCGTACCGTACATCGAACGCGGAAGCGTCCAGCTGGCCCGGCAAGTTCAGGAATGAAGCAATTTCGGCCAGCACACGCTCAGGATCGTCACGAAGGGCTTCGTAATAGACGACCTGGACGCTTCCAAGGCGTCTGGCATCGAGCAGCATCAGTTCGTGGCAAGCGAACCAGTGGCTCAAGAGCGATGTCAGGCTCTGCCGCTTGGCCCATTTGCGGATTGCGAGGGTGACAACCATCGGATGACGCAGGATCATCAGAAACCGCGCGCCCGGGAACAACGTTTGTAGAAATCGACTCCGAATCAGATTTGGCGCACTGTCCCCAGAGCAAGGTGGCGGATTGGGGTGTGGCGAGCGGTGATTCTTCCGTGAGGTGGGCGTCCGGGTCGAAACCGAACGTGCCGAAGGTTCCATGGGCCGAGCTCGGTGCGTAGACCGATTGCAGGTGCTGGCCCTCGTCCTCGGGTGCGCCAGTGTTGGTGAACCCGCTCACCTCGGGATGGGCCTTCAGGATCTCGTGGACGAGAGATGTCCCACTGCGATGAAGGCCACCGATGAAGACGAATCGCTTGTCGGTAGGCAAGATGGAAGTCTCAGGGTTCATAGCGCCTGCCGATCAGGACAGGGAGCTAGCTCCTCGAGGCCGGGATCCGGGTGACCTCTTTGAAACCAGAGGTGGCCGGCCCGGCTTCGAACGGAAGCCATGAGTGCGCCGGCACGTTATCCGTCGCATCATCAGCGACGATCACGTCGTAGGGCTCCCCACATGCGAACAGCCAAGCCTGGAGCACCAGGCAGCGTTGCAAGGATGTGGCGCCTACTCGGCGCAGAACACTTTGAACCCCCCGCGTCGCGCCCGCCGGTAGGCGGGGAGGCGGCGGCACGGTCGTGTGAGCTCCGTCGATCGGCAATCTTCTCCGAGCTGCCCTCCAGGCCCTCAACGTCCACCAGGACGCCCTCAACGTCGAGGGGCCGAAGCGGGCACAGGGCACGGCGAAGTAGGCATCTGGTAACGGCGCCACGGCGCTGCCGGCGTCGCGCGGAGCGGTCGTCATCGCCAAAGCATTCGCCGGGCCGGGGCTCGACTCCTGCCCGGTGCCGCTCAGCTTCGAGGGCACACGCCACTACACTCACCTGCCATGTCGATGGGGTGGCCTCCGGGCACGTGATGGCCGACCGAGTCGCCTTCTTGGTCCTGGCGTACAAGCAACCGGATCAGGTGCGCCGTCTGGTGACCCTTCTGCGGCCGAACCCGATCTTCGTGCACGTGGACGCCCGGTCCCCCTGGGCTGTCCTCGACCCCCTGCGGGAACTGGAGGCGGCAGGGTCCATACGGCTGGTGCCCCGGTTCCGCTCCGGCTGGGCATCATGGGGTCTCGTCGAGGCGACGCTGAAGGGAATGGAGTTGGCGGTGTCGACCAGCTGTTCGCACGTAGTGGCGATGTCAGCCCAGTGCTATCCGATATGGCCGGTCAACGCCATCACCAGCTTCATGTCAACCCAGCCGGATACATCCTGGGTCCCCCATGCCAGGCTCCCAGCACCGCCGGACCGAATCGGCGATCCCGACGGCGGGCTTCATCGGATCACGAAATGGCACCTGACAGTGCGCGGACGCCACCTCCGGCTCCCGTTCCGCCGGTCGCTTCCCTCCGGGCTGATTGGCCATTACGGGCCGATGCAGTGCTGCTTGTCGGCTGACATGGCGCGTTGGATAGTCGGCGAGGTCGACCGCAGACCGGAACTACGCCGCTTCTTTCGTCATACCCAGGCGCCCGACGAGCTTCTGATTCCAACGCTCGCCATGTCGTCGCCACTCGCCGGTCACGTCTCCGACGACAACATCTGGTACGCGGACTGGCGGGCGGGGGGCTCCCACCCGAAGACGCTGACGCTGGAAGACTTCGACGAGCTCGCCCAGCACGCCCGCGAGGGCGGCATCAGGTGCGGCCCGTCGCCGGTGAAATGCTTCGCCCGGAAGTTCGACATCGTCGAGAGCGGTCAGCTGCTCGACCGGATCGACTCGGAGCTGCTCGAAGCGTCTCCTACCTGCTGAACACCAGCTCCCGGTCGAGCTGTCTCTCCACCTCGATGACCGGTCGGGAGCGCACACGGCTCAGGTAGCCCGACCCGGCAACGCCGGCCCACAGCCAAAGCAGAAGGTTGGGGAACGGGGTGCTGAGGGGCGACAGGTTGGCCTGGACCAGGAAGGCGACAACGATGCAGGCCATACCGATGCGCCACGGCAGCAGCTCCGGTGGCCCACGACGGAAGATGGCCCCGCCGACGGCCAGCAGCAGCGCCCAGAGCCACAAGATGGCACCCGGGAACCCGATCTCGGCTGCATGAGAGAGGATTACGTTGTGGACCTCCAGGCCGGCACCGGTCAGCGGGTAGTTCGCCTCACGCAGGTAGCTGGGACCCTTGGTCGGGAAAGTGTCCCACCCGATTCCGAGCAGCGGATGGCTCGTCGCCGCCCGGACCGCGGCCAAGTCGGTGTTGTTCCGATCCCAGACCGACGACTGGGTCTGTGCCCTGCTGGAGGCCTTGTGTTGGATCGACGGTATGGCGAGGAGTCCGGCTACAACGACGGCGGCCCCGACGACGACGAGGGGTGTCCACCGTCTGGTCCTGGGATGGCCAAGGACACCTATCAACAACGCGAGCGCCGCACCGATCCAGACCGACCGGGTAAGAGTCAGGACCGCGCCGACCCCGCACGTCACCACGACGCCTCTCGACACCCACTGCGCCCACGTGCGGGTCCACATGGTGGATCCAATCGCTGCCGCCACGCCGCACATGACCATGGTCAATCCGTCTGCCCCAGCCTCCAGGAAGGGACCGCGGGCCCTACCGAAATGGATGCACAGGTTGCGGTTTTGGATGTAGGAAGGCTCGACGAACCGAAGTAGCCCGCCGACCTCCATGATGGCGGATAGCGACAAGTAGGCTCCGACCACCACCAGCGTTGCGAGCAGCATCCTCCGGCGGCGCTCGTCGCTGAAGAGCAGCGGAGCCAGAATGAAGGCAAGAAACGGCACCAGCCCGAGACGGTCCAGCAGCGCGTAGAACCCGGTGTGCGATGAAAGGGTGTGGGCGCTGATCGCGGACATGATCGCCCACGCCGCCACGACGAGGAGCAGCAGATGGACTGGCCTCAGCTCGATCGACCGGTCGGAGATGAACCGCCTCCCGCCTAGGACCAGGTAGACCACGCCGGCGAGAAGGAACAACCGGTCGAGCGGGAACGGGACGTGCAGGTGGTTCCAGCTGCCCGAGAAGATCTCCAACGCCAGCCCAGTGCAGACCAATGCGGTGGGAGACACGCGCAACCCGAGGTAAGCCACCGCCCACCCGACGATCAAGACTCCAGCGAGCACCGCAAGCCCGGCGCCAGTGGGGTGCTCCAGGAAGTGAAGGAGCTGGTGGACGCCGTTCACGGGACGCCTTTACAGCCCGAAGGCGCCCCGGGCCCGGCTGTCAGCGGTCACGTCCATGACTGCTGTATCGGTTCGACAAGGAACATCGCATATCCTCCCCCGCCCGCCCCGGAGACCTTGCCAGCCAGCGCCCCCGCCCCGCCGGGAGTCGTCCCTGGGACGAGGGACCTCACCCATTGTGGTGAATGGCTCTGACCTGCCCCGAGGCAGAAGGAAGTGAGACGCCAGGAGGCGAAAGTGACGGCCTAGCAGCACCGGTCCAATGGTTCGTGATGGCAGAGCCCCTTGGCCGTCCGCTCTCTAATCGGAGCTCGCGGTCCCGGGAGAGGCAAGGCCTCTTGGTTCGAAGCTGGGGGATGGGTGGAGAGGTTGCCGGGCACGGAGATGGCAGCTAGCGGCGGAGGCCCGATGGTCGACGTCGCGGGAGCGGTCGACGACCCGGCACGCGTCGAGATCACCCACGTTGAGAGAGGGGATGCTTTCCAAGCCCCGGATCGAATTCGGATCGCTGACATACGGTTCGACCCGTTGGACGAGCCGCGCGCAGAGGATCGGGTCGTCCGCGATTTCCAGGCCGGGCGGGGAGGGCGGGTCGTATTCGTGAACGTCGACGTGGCTGCGAAGGTACGACGGGACCCCCGGTTGGGGCACCTGGTGTCCGGCGCGGACCTGGTGCTGGCCGACGGAATGCCGCTCATATGGGCGAGCCGGCTGAGGCACACCCCGCTTCCGGAGCGGGTAGCCGGATCGACCATGCTCTCCCTGCTTGCTGCGAGAGCGGCCGCGGAGGGCGTGCCGATCATGCTCGTCGGCGGGCAACCAGGATCCGCGGAGGCCGCGACCTCCAGGCTCCTGCAGGCGAACCCTGGCCTGCGCGCCGGCTGGCATACCCCGCCCTTCGGCTTCCAGAACGACCCGGCCGCCATGGTTTCCCTCGAAAAGGCGATGGACGGCTTTGGACCGTGCCTTTGCTTCATCGGGCTCGGCTTCCCAAAGCAGGAACGCCTGATGGAACGGCTGTCTGCTACCCGTCCGGACTGGTGGTTCATCGCGTCCGGAGGCAGCATCGATTTTGTGGCTCGCGGGGACCGCGCACCGGTGTGGATGCAGCGTTCCGGCCTGGAGTGGCTGCATCGTCTATCGCGGGAGCCCAAACGCCTGGCCCGCCGTTACCTGATCGAGGGCATACCGTTTGTGGCGTCGTTGCTGACTGCGAGCGCGTGGACGCCCATTGGCTCTGATCGCCGCGGCCCACCCAGGTGACGCCAGCGAGCCTCGCTCGAGATTCTGACCCCTGGGGAGGAAACCTGTGCTGATCGCCGAGGCGCGATGGCTGGGTTCCGTGCTGAGCAGCTTGCCGGACGGCGCATTCCCGTTGGTCGATGTCGGTTGCCAGACGGCGGAGTACCGCCTGACCGAGCATCCGTGGATCGAGGAGTACGTCTTCGCTCCTCTTGCCGCAACTGGAAGGAGGGTGATCCACGTAGACCTCCGAGACGATGACGGGGTGGATGTGGTTGCGGACGTGACTTCCGAGGAGGGGGCGGCCACCTTGCGCGCTCTTGGCGCGCGGACGCTGCTGTGTAGCAACATTGCCGAGCACGTTCCTGACCCCACCACCTTTCTCAACGGGGTCGCAGCCGCGGTCCCAAAGGGAGGTTTCCTGGCACTGACTGGCCCGCGTTCGTTTCCCTATCACGCCGACCCAATCGACAACTTGTTTCGGCCGAGCTCCGCCGACGTGAGCGAACTGATTGGGGAGCAACTCACCGTTTTGGAGACAGCCGATCTCTCGTGCGACCGCCTGTGCTACTACGGGGTGAGGAAGAGGGGCAACGGACTCAAGGCAGAGCTGCGGTATGCTGCGCGCCTCGCCGCTCCCTTCCGCAGACCGGCGGAATGGCGGCACGATGTCTGCTGGGCACTGCGCCGGCCGCGGGTGTACTGCCTTCTCCTCACTCGTTCATAGCCGGCGAAAAGGGGAGCGCCCGTCACCTCGGGCTATGTCGACTTGGAGGTCAGTCCGGCGGCCGCGAGGTGGAGGTCCTCGAGCTCCTTCGCCACGCCGTCAAGGGAGTACCGTTCCGCTGTTCTGGAACCCTCCAGCACGATCGTTTTCCGTAAGTCCGGCTCCCCAGCGAGCCGTTGAACTGCTGCCGCGAGTCGATCGGAATCCCGCGGTGGGAAGAGGAGACAGTTCTCACCGTCACGGAGGTACTCACCGGAGCCACCGGTACCCGTCGCGACGACCGGAACGCCACATGCCATGGCCTCCAAAGGAGCGAGCCCGAAGGGCTCATCCCATTCACTCGGGAACACCAATACGTCGGCATCCTGGTATCGCGCTGCCAGTTCGGACCGGGGACAAGTCGAGAACCCGAGCCGCTCGCTCGCCCCCGGCTCTCCGATGATCTCCTTCATCATCGCCGGGATGGCCGGATCTCCCATCCCGACCACCTCCAGAGACGCAGTCGGGGGAAGTTTCCGCATCGCGAGTGCGAGCGTTCGCAGTCCCTTCAGCAACTCGAGCCTACCGACGTACAGGAGCCTCCAGTTCCAGGGACGCGGCTCAGGTTCGACGACCGGGAACAGCCGCGGGTCGATGCCGAAGGGAATCACCTCCGCCTCGGGAAATCGCCAGCGCCCGTCAGAAGCCAGCTTGTCGCGGAGGCTGCGGCTTATCACGTTCACCGTCGCGTTCGACAGGTCGGGCGCGCCCGTCTCCATTCGGAGGGGCGCGGCCAGCCGCCTGATCCAGGGCCGCTGGTCGAAGACACGGAGCCACGGGTCCCAGTTGAGCGCGTAGTGCGGCCAGTAATCGTGCAGGTTGAGCACAGTCGGTATACCTGCCCGCTCGAGAAGGGTGAGCATCGTCAACGACATGGCTCCCATTTCCCACACCGAGACGACGTCGGGACGCCATACTGTCAATGCATTCCATAGCGTCCGTTGGTTCCAACGCTCGTGCTTCCATCGTTCTCGGAGCGGGAATCGCGGCATCTTCGGTTCCCGTCCTAGCTCGCGAAACCAGAAATAGAGGTCTCGGTGCACCCCGAATCCCACCTCCGCCGGATCTTCCTCCACGCCCGGGAGCCGGGCGTCGGAGGTGAGCACGTACACGTCGTGGCCTCGATGCCGGAAGAGCTCGACGATGGACTGGCACGACAGGGCGTAGCCGCCGAGGCTGTGCGGGGGGTACTGGTTGGTGAGGACGAGGATGCGCACTCCGGGGGGATAGTAGCCGGGTCCTCGGGTGGACTATCCTCGCAGGCCACATGACCGAGCTCACCGCTGCTGACCTGGCTGTGATCATTCCCACCCGGCAGCGGTGGGACATCCTGGGCCTCACCCTTTCGAGCCTGTCCCGGCAGAGCGTTCCCGGGTCCGAAACGGTCGTCGTCGTGGACGGGACCGACCAGGACGTTCCGCCCCTGGAAGCAAGTTCCGTGCTCGTCAAGCGACGAGCCGGGCCGGCTGCGGCGCGCAATGCGGGTGCCAGAGCGACGCAACGACCAGTTGTCATGTTCATCGGCGACGACACGATCCCGGCCCCCGATCTGGTGGAGCGCCATCTCGCGGCCCACCGCCGGCATCCCGAGCGAGAAGCCGCCGTCGTCGGGTTCGTCGGCTGGCACGACTCCGTCGCGGAGAACAGGATCAACGCCTGGTTGGAGTGGTCGGGGACTCAGAGTTGGTACGCGTCCCTCGCCTCCGACCGCGAGCAAGAGGTCAGCCACTGGCACTTCTACACGAGCAACGTGTCCGTGAAGCGAGAGTTCCTCTTCGAATGTGGTGGGTTCGATGAAGACTTCCCCTTCGCGGCATTCGAGGACCTCGAGTGCGCGATACGGCTGTGCAACTTGGGCTTACGCCTCTTCTACGAACCGAGCGCGACCTGCCAACACCTCCACGACTACGACTGGCCGGGCTTGGAGAGGAGGTTCGCCTCCATGGCTCTGAGCGAGCGCCTCATGGTGGAGAAGCACCCGGGGGTGGATCCCGGATGCCTCAATCGCATGAAGGCTGCCACAGCCGGACCTGCTCTCCCGCTCGAGCGGTTCGTGGGCACCTTCCCAACCCGATTGAGGACCGTCGACCGGCTGGTACGCCATGAGGCCAACCGCCACTACAATCGCCGGCTTTCACCCACGTACACCGCGGCGTGGGACCGGGCAGAGGAGCTATGCGAGCTCCGGCGTTACCTCGGCGATCGTTATGACTCTGCCCGTCTCGTCTATGGCTCGCCTCACGCCGGTACACCCACGGGCGACGGCGGGACGCCGGACGGAATGAAGCCGGACGAGGACCATCTCTACGACCTGTCCCGCGAGGCTCTGGCCGGCGGGACCGACCAGGCCCACTCCCTCCTACTAGGCCACCTCCCCCCGCGCTCGAAGGTGCTGGACTACGCGTGCGGCATCGGCACCGAGGGGCTGCGTCTTGCGGCGGCGGGATTTTCAGTCCAGTTCGCCGACAAACCAGGTTTGCCGCTCAGCTATCTCAAGTGGCGCCTGGCCGAACGCGGCCGTGCGCTCCCCGTTTACGAGCTCGGGTTCGACTCGCTGCCCGTAGATATGGACGCGGCCGTCTGTCTTGATGCTTTCGGATCTGAACGCCACCCCGTCGAGATCCTCCGTCAGCTGGCGGAACTGGCGCCAATGGTGGCGGTCGGCGTCAACTCCCAGTCCCCTGATCTCGTAACGGAGCTCGAGGCCTTGGCGGCAGCCGGGAACGCCGGCCGTCTCGTGGCTCGGCACGAGCTCCCGGACGGGACCATTCTGCTGGTGTATCGCCGTACATCTGACGAGAGACAATTGGCCAAATAGGCTGCGTACTCCTGTTCCGAACGTCGGTTGCGCGTCCCGAGTGGGCTTAGGAACCGGGCGGGCTCAGAAACGGGGCGGGCTTATGACCTGAAGGTGGGACCAGGGCATGCCATTGAGGACCGCGTACTCGGGTTGGCCGGCCCACGACGTGGTGATCGGATCGGTCCCGGAGTTCCCGTCGAAGGCCCAGTCCCGGCTGTCCTCGGCCTCGATCATCACCGCTCCGGCGCGGTCGAGAACGACCGCACCGTAGCTCTTCAGAGCACGAAACACCATCTGGGCGAAAGGAGTCAGACCACTGGGCGTCGGAGTGGTCGCCGGCATTCGAAACCACGTGCCCTCGGGCGGGGAGCCCAGGTGCAAGCCGCAGTCGCTCCGGTCGGCGGGAGCGACGTACCCGTTGCAGGTGACGACCTGCATGGCAATCGCATGATTGATCTGGCCGGAGGCGACGTCCGCCTCGGTGATGGTGGTTGCGAGGTGGGAAATACCGCTCGCCGACTGCCCGAAGGGGTACGGGAACACGCCGTTCGAATTGGTCGTGGTGAGGCCGCCTCCCCAGCAGGCGCTCCAGTTGCCCTTGGCGTCGACCGACGTCCTCCACAACTCCCAGTCCCGACCGGTGGCGGGCTGGTAGACGATCATGGCGTCATCGCTGGTGTTGGTGTTGTAGGCACCCGCCGGGATCGGCACCAGCCCCGTGCTCGGCACGAAGTTCCAGCAACCGGTCTTGACGGAAACATTGACCGGGGGTTGCGTGCCCGACACGGCCAAGACCGGCATACGGTTGACCCCGATCGAGCCGTAGTGGGTCTGGTACTGGCTGACCAGACTGGCTACCAAGCCGGCGCTGACGGGCGAGACTGGCCTCGACGAGACCGACTGATCGAAGGGGCTCATCGGGAACAGCTGAGCCGAGGTCGAAGAGCCCACGGAGTGCGGAACGCTCACGCATCCCACCACCAGAGCTGCGACGCCGAGGGCCATGCCGATGACGAAGGTCCGCTTCCGGCGACCAGTTGCGTGTTCCAGAGTCGCGGTCCTTCGCATTTCCAGCCTCTCTCGTCTCGTGGTGGGTGGGTCACACGCGGTTCTGTTCGATCGGCCGGTGTCGACCCCCAGCGGGCGGATCCCTCTCTGTTGTCGTGGGCCGTGCCGAAGGCCCAGGGTCCAGGCTCCCGGGCCGAACCATTTGGAGCGGAACAGTAGTTGGTTTGGCGAGACGCCTGCCAAGCGCCAATTCTTTCCCGGTGGAGGGCTGGACGACGGTCAGCTCGTCGTCGCTCGAGCTCGGGTCGTACGCCCCGGAGCCCGTCGGGAGGGGCCGGATCCGGTCGCGCCAGCCACGGTTCGCATCCGGTCGAGGATCAGGCCTGCCTGCCGTCGAGCGTCGTGATGAGACTCGACCCGGCGCCGGCCGGCATCGGCCATGGCGGCCCTCTTGCACCCGTCTGTGATCAGCGCCGTGACCGCCTCCCGGAACCGCCGGCCATCGCGGGCGGGAACGATGATGCCCGCCTCGGGCGGCACCATCTCTCCGATCGCGCCTACTGCTGTGGATACGACCGCCGTGCGGCTCGCCATCGCCTCCAGGATGACCCACGGGACAGCGTCTCCCAAGCTGGGGAACACGAACACATCGGCCTGCTGATACAGGTCGAGCAGGCCGGGGTCACCCTGGCTCAGGTCGCGATGCACCCTGACGTGTTCGGTTCCGGCTACATCACTCCGGGTGACGACGTCCAGCTCCCAGGGGGCCGTCACATCCTGCAGCGCTTGCAGTACGAACTGGCCGCCCTTGCGGTTGAAGTCTCCGCCGACGAACAGGATCCGGCACGGACCGGGCCGCCGCTCGGCAGCCACTGGCCAAGAATCGAGCCACAGCCCCGGCGGGACGATGTCGATGCGGTCGTCCGGGACGCCATAGTCCTCACGGAGCGACCGGGCTGCCCATTCGCACCACGGAACCACGCACGCGGCTCGCCTGAACACGGCGCCGACGATCCGACGCTTCAGTTCCTCCTCCAGCGACGAACCTTGGCGGTGGAGGTAGGCGGCGGCCAGCTCATCGAGGTTCTTCGGGGTGGCGTCGGTCGAGATGACGAACGGAGTCCTGCCCATGAGCCTCCAGCACCCGAGTGCGGCGGTCTGGGTGTGAATCAGGACGGCGTCGGTGACCCGGCGATGGGGCTCCAGCGAAGTCCGCACCCGGGCCCCCATCTGGAGCGTGTAGTTGCGAGGACCCAACAGGCGTCTCTGCCATCCCGCCGGCGGTAGGGACCGCTGGAGGTGCCAGTCGGCGACCACGTCTTCTGCTTCCTCCACTGCCGACTGGAGGGTCTTTGCGAAGGTCACATGGCCGACCTCGTACTCGACGGCGAAGGCGAAGCGGTAGGTACGGTCAGTCATCGGGCTCCAAGTGGCTCCATGCTGGGAGGGGGACGAGCCCCGGCTGACCGGGAATGATAGGAGAGATTCTCCGTTGAATGTTCCTCGCCAATGGGCTGCACGTACCGGAGCTCGTCGGCACCTACCCCTTCCGGGTGACGTACGGGCTGTCTGGAGGTGAGAACGACCCTCCCGGTAACAAGGGGCCCGTCGAGGTCGGTTGCGACGTGTGGATCGGCTTCGACGCCATGATCGCGTCTGGAGAGGGAGTCCAAACCCTCATCGACGGATAGAGTGCGCCGCGTGGCCGGCCCCCTGTACTTCGTCACGTCCTACCGAAGGCCCGATCAGGTCATTCGCCTCGTCGAGACGATTTCACGTGAGAGCCCAGAGGCCCAGATCCTCGTCCACCACGACCAGTTCAAGACGAGACTCGATGTTGCCGATGTGGAACGGGTCGCGCCGCAGGCTCACCTTCTCAGCAGCCCCAGGCCGCTCAAGTGGGGTGACTTCTCCGTCGTGGACATGCACTGGCGCTGCTTCGAGTGGGCCCTCGATCGCATTGACTTCGACTGGTTGATCCTGTTGTCCGAGCAGGACTATCCCGTCTGGCCATTGGAGACGACGGAGAAGCTTCTCCGGGAATCCGCGTGCGACGCATTTGTCGGCGCCCCTCCCCTCCTTCCGGCGGGCGGCGAGCTCGATGGGCTCGCTGGGGCACAGGCTGTCGACGCGACGCCTGATGTGCCTGATCCGCTTCGGTACCACAGGTACTTCTACTCCTATGGTGCGGTCCCGGGGGCGGCCAGGTTGCATGGCCTTTCCGTTCCTTGGGCCCCTGTGTGGAGAAAGCTTCGGCAACGAGTCGTCAAGCTCGTCAACCGCCGCCCAGGGCGACTGGTTCGCGCCAACACCTACCCGGACGGGATGCCAACGCGACTCGGAGTGCGTCGCAGATCGACGCCGTTCTGCTCCGCGTTCCCCTGCTGGGTCGGCAAGGCCTGGTTCGCCGTCTCCCGCTCGGCAGTTTCAGAGATCGTCTCGTTCGCCAAGACACATCCGTCGTACGGTCGGTACTACAGATGGACCCTCGTCCCCGAGGAGTCAGCGACGGTGACCATCCTGGCCAACTCGGCTGCTCTCCGTATAATCCCGCGGAACCTGCACTTCGAACGCTGGTCCGAGCCGTATTCGGGACATCCGGATGTGTTCCGTCACGAGGACCTCGGGGAGATAATCGGCTCCGGCATGCCCTTCGCCCGAAAGTTCGACCTCGCTACTGACACACAAGTCCTGGACGCCCTCGACGCGGTGCGCCGGCCGGCGTAGGCCAGGCTCACGCCCTCACGGCCCCGTTGCTCGGGGACCAGGAGCTCGGAACCTCCGGGGGAATGTCCGGCGAACGCTCCTCCGGCGGGCCGAAGTACTCGATAACGCGAGCCGGAGCACCCACCGCGATGCAATAGGGCGGGATGGGGCGGGTCACGACGGAGTTGGCGCCGATCACCGAGTTGTGGCCCACACTGTTGATGACCGTGCAGTTCGAGAAGATTACGGCGTCATGTCCGATCGTGATGGGCCGGAAGTCGTATCCCTGGTCCAGGAGATGCGTATCGACATCACGGAACCTGTGATTTCCGTCGAGGATCACGGTCGAAAGCCCGAGTGACGCCCCTTCACCAATCTCGATCGACGTCGAACATGCGATGTGGGTGTAGTAGGTGCAAGTGCACCGCCGTCCGATACGGACCACTCCGTCGCCGTATATCTCGATGTAGGTGTTGTGGCGAAGCTCGGTACCCGCGCCGATCTCTAAGGTGCCTTTGTCAGGCATCCACAGCTGGAAGCCACGACCGATATCGACGCTCGGGTCGATCCTCAGGTTGGCGTGAAGGTGGGTCGCGGCGAGGTACTGCCGGCGAAGCGAGGATGCAAGTCGGTGAAGCTCGACGTGCGTGACCTTCCAGGGCACCCTGGCGTAGTTCCTGTTACGCCGCTTGGTGAATCTCGACGTCACCATCGTACGAATCATCTCCTCCGTCCGTTGCATCTGCAAACCGTCGTCGTGGAAGGCGACATCAAGGAACCGGTGACGATGAGCCAGAGCGGACCGTTCTCCATCGCTCGAGACGCCGGTAGGCGCGTAGCTGGAAGTCCCCGGGAAGGAGCCGGATCATGCGGGTCACCGGTGTGCGGTCCTCAATAGGAGTGTTCGCCCAGGGAGTCGTGGCGAGCACCCTCCGGTACTCCCTGTAGCCCGGAACCGGGCACATGTAGTGCCAGGGCTTGCAGAGTCCCCTCCCTTCGAAATGGCGTATCACCGGCGCGCGTTTGGCCTCGCGGACGGCCTCTTCCCCGAACACCTCGACGGCCCAGCCGGCCGGATGCCAGAAGCAACTCTGCGAGTTGAAGCGGGGATGCAGAGGCAGCCACCTGTCGGTGAAGACCCTGTTCAGGATGTCTTGATCCGGCCAGATGAGCTCATGGCGATGGTCCAGAGCGAAGCGGAGAAGCCGCTCGAGCGTTTTCTCCGCTCGCATCCTCTCGAGGTTTAGTAGCAAGACTCCGCTGTTGAAGTAGCCACCCGGGTAGTTGATTCCCAGAGCGGCGACATGAGACCGGAACGGGGGCTCGACCACGTTGGCCACAGCCGCCAGCGGTGCCTCACCGAGGGGTGAGTCCCAAAGGTCGGTGAGCTGCCCGAGAACGAAGGTGTCCGCGTCCAGGTAGAGCACTTTTGACACACCGGCGAGAACCTCCGGCAGGTACAGACGCAACCAGACGACGTTACCGAACTCGCAGGTCGTCGGTAGCTCGTTCAGGCCCGATGACGGCGAGACGGGATGGAAGTCGATGCTAGCGGTTGGTCGGCTATCCACGATCTGCTGCAGACCCTCGATGTCACGCTTCGAAAAGCTGCAGTCGTGGACGATCTCGAAGCGAATGCTGCATTCTGAGTTCGCCCGCAGGCACGAGGCCATCGTCGTAGCGGCCCAGGGCGTGTATGCACGGTTGAGGCACAGGGCGATCCTGATCACGGCGCCATCCGCCGCGTCCGGCGGCTGGACTCGGGTGGGCGACGCGGGGTGCACGGTGGGTCAGGCCTCGAGCTCGAAAAGGCAGAAGCGGTCGCTGATCCCGACAGCCTCGCGCACGGCTGGGTCGTCGAAGGCCCACTCTTCGACGACGCAGCGATAGCCCGATGCCTCGATCGTGGGCAGGTAGTCCCTCCGGGTGCCATCTTCCTCAATGGACAAGAAGCCGTTCTGCTCGTTCGGGACGAGGAAGAGGCGGGGCACGTGCAGCTTGACGAGCAGACTCATCCACCATTCGATGGCGGCCAGCGGACATTCGGAGAAGCTGTGCACGTTGAGTGCCAGGTCGAACTCTCCCTGACGAAGTTCGACGGTCTCGGGCAGAGGCACTACCCGCACCGGGGGACTCACGGAGTCGACACAGGTGTACAGCTCCAATGATTTGATCGCCTCGGCCCCGCGGTGTGCCAGCCGCCCATACCCGGCTCCGATATCGAGGATCCTCAGGTGGCTTGCTTCAAGGATCGACAGATGGCGCTCCAGAAAGAGGAGCTCGTTGACAGAATCCAGGAGATCCCTGCTACAGGTCTTCGAACCAGGGAACTCGTAGGTCCAGCACCCGAATGCTCCGTCTTCCTCGAGTCTGTCGAGCAATCCTGCGGTATCCCGTTCGACCAGGTACCGCAGATAGGTGAAGTACTTGAGCCGGGCTAGCTCGTCGCTGTCGCGATAGTGCCAGACGTAGACGGTGTCGCCGCGGAAGTATTGCAGCGAGAGGAACCCGGACACGTTCCGCGGGCGCCAACGTGAATGGCTACAGACGGGCCAATCGAGGCGTGAATAGCTGTCTCGTAGCTGGAGAAGCCGCGGATTGTCCTCCCGCAGGACGTCGGCCGCCTCGGGCGGCAGCGAAACCGCCGAGCTGTGCAG
>VAWP01000081.1 GCA_005888295.1 Actinomycetota bacterium | reverse complement strand
TGACGGCACCCAGCCCAGCTCCCGGATCGTCGGTCTCAGCTACTTGGTCCTCAACTTGCACGGACCGCCTGAGGGGTTCGCAGGGCCGAACGACCATTGGCACCCAGCACACCTTCAACGGAGGGCTGTGCATCGCCCGGGGCGGACTCGTCATCGGGTCCGAGAGCACTTCGACTGCGCAATGCACGGCGTTGGGTGGCAAGAACGCCGCCCTCGACAACATGCTGACCCCTGTCAGCAGCGATCTGGGGAGGCATGCATTGCCGCCAGTCGACGAGCCATTTGCGCCACTGATGGGCGCGCTCGGCGTGTGCGGAAACCAGCGGACAGCTCCCGGCCGCGAAACGTACAGCTGTGTCGTTTCCCAGAGGGTGACCTTGGGTGCGTCCGGGTGACACTCCCGATCAGTCCGGCTGCCCCTGTGGCTACCCTCGGCCGTCTCACACATCGAGGCCTCAAGCACTTCTTGCCTCTGAGCTGGTACTTCTTGTGGAGGCGATGGGACTCGAACCCACGAAACCTCTTGACTGCCAGTCAAGCGCTCTACCAACTGAGCTACGCCCCCAAGCAACGACAACTTAGTGCCAAAACCGTCAACGTTCAGCCCGTTGGGCGGCGGTCAGCGGTTCCTCGCCGGACGATGAGTCGCTCGACGAGCGACTCATCGAGGCTTCGGAGCGGGCCACGGCCGGCCAGAGACCCGAGCGATTGTCCATCCGGACCCGTCTCGGATCACGCCGCGTACGCCCGGGCAGATGCCGGCCGGCGCGACGGTGCGTGACAAGCGCAGGTGCGCTTGTGGATCCGCCGCCCCGGGCGGCGATGTTGCGAGCACCGACGACGTCTCGGTGCTCGCCGTGCCCGCATCGATTGCAGGCAAAGACTCTCCCCTTGGGCTTGGCGACCTTGGTCGAGCACTGCGGGCACGTGGAGGAGGTCCCCCGTTCGTCGACCAGGGCTACGCCCATTCCGGCAAGCTCGGCCTTGTCCCGAACGGTTCCCTGCGCCGAGGCATGGTTCGCAGCGTACGAAGGGGGTGTATCGCCCGGAGAGGTTGCCAGAGGCGGTATTGGCAAGCGGGGGTCCCGCGAGGCGCCCCCCGGCGGCTGGCGGCCGCCTGATATCGGTGCCGGTCGCCCCTGTCTCCCCGGTACCATCCCAGCCATGGCAGAGGCCTACGACGTCGGGGCCGTCGAGAAGAAGTGGCAGGAGCGATGGGCCGACGACGGCACCTACGAGGTCGATGCCGACGACCCCCGACCGGCTGAGTACGTGCTGTGCATGTACCCCTACCCCAGTGGGCCGGCGCACCAGGGACACATCCGGAACTACACCTTCGGCGATCTCGTCGTGCGCTACCACACGATGCTGGGGAGGGCGGTCCTGTCGCCCATCGGCTTCGACTCCTTCGGCCTGCCGGCGGAGAACGCCGCCATCCAGACCGGGATCCACCCACGTCTGTACACCGAGGCCCGCATCGACGAGCTGAAGGCCAGCCTCAAGGCGCTGGGGGCGGTCTACGACTGGAGACGGGAGATTCGCAGCCACGACCCCGAGTACATCCGCTGGAACCAGGTCATCTTCAAGCGGTTCCTCGAGGCGGGGCTCGCCTACCGGGACCGGGCCGCCGTCAACTGGTGTCCCGGGTGCCAGACGGTGCTGGCCAACGAGCAGGTCCTGCCGGACGGCACCTGCGAGCGATCGGGTGACGTGGTTGCCAAGCGAGACCTGGAGCAGTGGTTCTTCCGTATCACCGCCTACGCCGAGGAGCTGCTGAACGCGCTGGACGACCTCGATTGGCCCGACCGGGTCAAGACCATGCAGCGCAACTGGATCGGGCGCTCCGAGGGAGCCGAGTTCGACCTTCCCGTCGAAGGACGACCGGACCTGTCCGTGCGTGTCTTCACCACCCGGCCGGACACCAGCTTCGGGATGACCTATGCCGTGCTGGCGCCCGAGCACCCGCTGGTCGACGAGCTGACCGTTCCCGGGCAGCGGGCCGCCGTCGACGAGTTGCTCGCCCGAGTCGCCCGCAGCACCGAGATCGAGCGCCAGTCGACCGAGGGTGGGCTGGAGAAGCGCGGCGTCTCCACCGGCAGCAGCGTCATCAATCCCTTCACCGGCCAACCGGTCCCCGTCTACCTGGCCGACTACGTGCTCTCCAGCTACGGCACCGGCGCCATCATGGCTGTACCCGGCCAGGACCAGCGCGACTGGGAGTTCGCCCAGACATACGGCCTGCCGATCGTGCGCACGGTGGCCCCGCCCGACGACTGGGTGGGGGAGGCGTACACGGGCGACGGGGTGACGATCAACAGCGCATGGCTCGACGGCCTGACTGTGGACGAGGCCATCCAGGCGCCCATCGAGTGGCTCGAACGGGAGGGCATCGGCCGGCGAACCGTCAACTACCGCTTGCGCGACTGGCTCGTGAGCCGGCAGCGCTACTGGGGCTGCCCGATCCCGATCATCTACTGCCCGTCGTGCGGGATGGTGACCGTCCCCGACGATCAGCTACCCGTCCTGGCCCCGGACGACGTCGAGTTCCGTCCCACGGGCGAGTCGCCGCTCAAGTACAACGAGGGCTTCCGGCACGTGTCCTGCCCCGGGTGCGGCGGGCCGGCAGAGCGGGAGACCGACACGCTGGACACGTTCGTCGACTCGTCGTGGTACTTCCTTCGCTTCTGCGACCCGTGGTCGACCGATGTGCCGTTCGACCAGGGCGCCGTTCAGAACTGGATGCCGGTAGACCAGTACATCGGCGGCATCACCCACGCCATCCTCCATCTGCTCTACGCCCGCTTCTACACCAAGGCGCTGGCCGATCTCGGGCTCGTCCCGGTGGAGCTTCGTGAGCCGTTCACACGGCTGTTCAACCAGGGCATGATCCGGCTGGGTGGCAGCGCGATGTCCAAGTCCAGGGGCAACGTCGTGGCACCGTCTCGCTACCTGGAGACAGTCGGCGCCGACTCGTTACGGCTCTTCCATCTCTTCGCCGGTCCTGCGGTCGACGACGTGGACTTCGCGCGGGTGTGGCGACTGGGCACGGGCGACGCACCCGGGCCAGCTCCGGTGGATCGAGCGCCCACCGACGCCGATATGGAGATCCAGCGGGCCACGCACCGCCTCATCGAGCGGGTGACCGACGAGTTCCACCGTTGGTCGTACAACACGTCGGTGGCGGCGTTCATGAAGTTCACCAATGACCTGTACCACTACGTCCAGTCGGGGGCACGCGCCGCCACGCTCTCCGAGGCGATCGACACCATGATCCTGCTGCTGGCGCCCATGGCGCCGCACGTGACGGCCGAGCTCTGGGAGCGCCGGCGGGGTGGCCACGTCCACGAGCAGGGCTGGCCCCAGGCCGATCCCGAGCTGGTCCGCCGCCAGGCTGTCACCCTCGTCGTCCAGGTGAACGGCAAGGTGCGAGATCGCATCCAGGTCGACCCCGGCGTCGACGAGGCCGAGGTCGAGCGGCTCGCCCTGGCCTCCCCGAAGGTGCAGGAGCAGTTGGGGGGGCGACCGCCGGCTCGGGTCGTCAGCCGCCCACCGAAGCTGGTCAACATCGTCACCGCCCGCTCGGGCTGACTCCGCCGGCCACCGGCCCGACCGCCATCGGCTCCAGACACGTAACGCCAGGCTGCCGCGCGGGGTCGAAGCCCCATGACCCAAGCTTGGACGTCCGGGCCCGCCCAGGCACGGTCGCAGCATTCGACGCTCACGGCCCGGATCGAGCGGGCCACGACCCGGGGCGGGACCGCGACGTTCGTCGGCTCCGGCGACCCGGAGCCCGTGAGCTGGGCCCGGCTGCACGATGACGCCCGGGCGGTGGCCGCCAACCTGCAGCGTCGAGGCATCAGCCCGGGTGACCGGCTCGCCCTCCTGGCCCCCACCTCCCGCTCCCTCGTCACGACGATCCAGGCCACCTGGCTGGCCGGCGCGACGGTCGTGGTCCTCCCGCTTCCGATGCGGCTGGGGTCGGTGGAGGACTTCGTCGCCCAGACGCGGGCCCGGGTGCGCAGCGCCGACGTGGGCATGACGCTCGTCGACCGCGATCTGGCTGCATTCCTGGATCCCGACCCGGCGGACCCGCCCCTCGTCCTGCTCGACGAGGTGACACCGGGACCTGGTCGGGCGGGTGCCGCCGACCTCGAGGAGCCGGCCATCGACCCGGCCTCGCTCGCCATACTCCAGTTCACCAGTGGGTCCACCGCCGATCCCAAGGGCGTGATGCTGCCGCACGCCCAGATCGGCGCCAACATCGACGCCATCGCCGAGGCCGCCCGCCTCGACGTCGAGGGAGACGTGATCGTGTCGTGGCTGCCGCTGTACCACGACATGGGCCTCATCGGGCTCCTGATGACACCGATGACCACGGGCACGGATCTCGTTCTCGGCGCGCCCCAGGACTTCATGGCAGCTCCCGGCCGCTGGATGCAGTGGATGAGCGACTTCGGCGGCACGGTCACCTGCGGTCCCAACTTCGCCTACGCCCTCGCCGCCAGGGCGCTCCGCCGTCAGAGTGGTTGGGACCTCTCGCGGTGGCGCGTCGCCCTCAACGGCGCGGAGCCGGTCGACCCCCAGGCAGTCGACGACTTCTGCGCGGCAGGCGCTCCGCACGGTCTCGATCCCAAGTCGATGTTCTGTGTGTTCGGTATGGCCGAAGCCACGTTGGCCGTGACGTTCCCCGAGCCGGGGAGCGGGATGACCACCGACACCGTCGACCGCCGGGCACTCGAGCACGAGGGCTCGGCCGCACCCGTCGCCGAGGCGGATGAACGGGGACGCCGCCTTGCCCGCTTGGGGAGGCCGTTGCCGGGGCTCGAGATCCGGATCGTCGAGCCGGCGAGCGGGATCGTCCGATCGGAGCGCGAGGTCGGAGAGCTGGAGGTCCGCGGCAACTCGGTGACGCCCGGCTACTACCGCCACGCCGATGCCACGGCCGAGGCCTTTCGCGGTGACTGGCTGCGAACGGGCGACCTGGCCTACATGGCCGATGGCGAGCTCGTCGTGTGCGGGCGCATGAAGGACGTCATCATCATCGGCGGCCGCAACGTGTACCCGGAGGACATCGAGCGCGCCGTCGGCACCATTCCCGGCGTCCGGCAGGGGAACGTCATCGCCTTCGGGGTCGAAGGGCGCAAGGGCCGGGAGGCGCTCGTGGTCGTGGCCGAGACGAAGGTGGAAGACCCTCAGGCGATCCGCCAGGCCGTCGCCAAGCGGGTGCGGCATGCCGTCGGTCTGACCCTGGAGGAGGTCGTCCTGGTCAACCCGGGCAGCCTCCCGAAGACGTCGTCAGGCAAGCTGCAGCGCTCGTTGTGCCGCAGCCGCTACCTGGCGGCCGAGCTCGGGGAGGGCTGAGCCTCCGGCTCAGGCAGTTCCGCGAGCCTCTTGGAAGCCGGCCAGGATGCCGCGCCACCGCTCGGGATCGGAACGGTAGGGGGCGTAGAAGGTGATGCGGTCGACCACGTCACCGACGCGCGCCATGATCTGGGCAGGGACGTCCTCGGGTTCGCACACCACGGCGAAGGTGTGGAGGACCTCGTCGTCGATGAGCTCTGCCATCTTCATCCACTCACCCTGCTTGGACAGGGTATTGAGCTCGCTCTGCAGGTCCCCCCAGCCGTGCAGCTCCAGCACGGGCCGGTAGGCGGGGGTCGACGCGTAGAAGGCGATCTGGGCCCGTACCCCCCGGGCGGCGTCGGCCATCTCCGCCTCCGACGTACCGGTCACGACGAAGGCGGGGTACGAGACCTGCACGTCCTCCCGTCGCCGCCCGGACGCTGCCAATCCCCGCTCGAGGGCGGGAATGGTGGCCTCCCGCAGGTACCGCTCTGTCGTGAAACCGTGGGCCAGCAGGCCGTCGGCCACCTCGCCGGCCACGGTCGTCATCAGCTCACCCACGGCGGCCAGGAACACCTTCGGCTGCCCGTACCGGTTGGGGCCGGGATTGAAGAACGGGGTCATGAGTGTGTGGGTGTAGAAGTCGCCCTTGAAGTCGAGCTTGGTGCCCTCGCTCCAGCTGGTCCAGATGGCGCGCATCGCCATGATGAGCTCACGCATCCGGGCCGCCGGGTGCGACCACGGCATGCTGAAGCGCTTCTCGATGTGCGGCTTGATCTGTGAGCCCAGGCCCAGCATGAACCGGCCCTTGGAGTAGGCCTGCAGATCGTTGGCCAGGCTGGCGAGGTTCATCGGGTTGCGGGCGAACGCCACTGCGATGCCGGTGCCGAGCTCGAGGCGCTCGGTGTGCTCGGCCGCCAACAGCAGCGGCAGGAACGGATCGTGGCCGGTCTCGGCCGACCAGGCCCCGTCGTATCCGGCCTCCTCGGTCTCCCTGGCCGACGCTCCCGCTGTCTCGAGGTCGACGCCCACACCACCATCGACACGCATGGCCCGGAAACCTAGTCGTTGGCGGGGCTTCGGCTCACCCCCGGCCGGCCTCCCGGCCGGCTGCGCAGGCTCCTCTAGCGCTCGCCCCGCAGGTACCGCTCGAGCTCGGCCGCGATCTCGTCGCCTGACGGCAAGGGCCCGAGATCGAGCGGGGTGCCCTCGGCCGCGTCGATGTTGTCCTCGAGCTGGCTGACCATGGCCTTGTGCTCGGTGCTCTGGGCGATCAGCTCGTCGACCCTGCTGCGCGTGACGTCGGCCGCGGCGTGGAGACCGGCCGACTCCAACGTGAGCCCGGCGATGTTGGCCAACCCGTCCACCAGGGCGGCGCTGGCGGCCGGATAGGGCATGGCCGACACGTAGTGCGGCACCCGCGCCCACAAGCCGACGGCGGGGATCTCGGTGGCGGCGAATCCCTGCTCCAAGGCGGCCTCGATCCCGGCCGGGACCTCGAGCGTGCCCGACACCACGCCGACCCTGGAGGCGAGGTCGGGCGTCGTTGCCGTGGCCGCCAGCCGCACCGGTCGGGTGTGGGGGGCGGCGGCCGGAAAAGCTCCGAGCCCCACGGCCAGGCGCACCCCGAGCTCGTGAGCCAGCTCGACGACACTGGCCACGAACGGCCGCCAGTGCAGGTCCGGCTCCGGCCCGACGAGGAACAGCATGTCGTTGCCGGTCCGGTCCTCACCAACCAGGAGGCGGATCTCCGGCCACGTGAGGCCGGCGTTCAGACCCTCCACGATGCGCAGCACGGGCCGACGGGCGCGCTGGTCGATCAGGTCGTCGCCGTCGAAGGTGGCCAGGACCTCGGTGGGGATCGACCCGAGCAGCGCGCTCGTGGCCGAGGTGGCGCCGAGCCCGGCATCGACCCATCCTTCGAGGCTGACCACGAGCACGGGCCGGTCGGGCTGTCGCGAGGGTCGTCGCTCGTACAGAGCCATAGGGAGCTTCCTAGCCTAATGGGGCGCTACAGCCGGTCGGCTGCCGCCTTTCCCGCTTCGGCCAGCCGCGCCACCTGGTCGGAGAAGGCGTCGACCCCACTGCGGTCGCCGCCCATGGCCCCGCCGGCGTAGCGGGCGTAGACGCCCTCCGCGATGCAGGCGAGCTTCCAGTAGCCGAAGGCGACGTAGAAGTCGAGCGCCGAGACGTCGCGCCCGGAACGGTCGCCGTACCGGGCGCGCATGTCGGAGCGGCTCGGAAAGCCGGGAACTGCTGTCGGGGCGAGACCGAGAGCCGGGTCAGCGTCGCCCGGCTCAGCCCAATAGACCATGAGCAGGCCGAGGTCGGCCAGTGGGTCGCCCAGCGTGCAGAGCTCCCAGTCGAGCACGGCGCGGCAACGGCCGTCGTCGGCCAGCATGGTGTTGTCCAGCCGGTAGTCGCCGTGGACGATGGCGGTCCCCACCTGGTCCGGAACCCGCGCCGACAGAAGGTCGTGCAGCTCGTCCACCACCGGGACCGGGCGGCCGGTGCCCTCCTGGGACTGGCGGAACTGGCTGTACCACCGCTTGAGCTGACGCTCGATGTACGCCTCGCGACGGGCGAGATCGCCCAGGCCGACGGCATCGACGTCGACAGCGTGCAGATCGGCCAGCACGTCGATCAGTGACTCGCCGGCCCGGCGGCGGCCGTCTTCGTCGAGTACCTTCCGCGCCGTCTCGGCGTCTCGGAGGATGTGGCCGGGAACGAAGCCCATCACGTAGAAGGGGGCGCCGTTGACGCTGTCGTCCCCGCAGTATCCGAAGGATACGGTGCTCGCTGCGCATGTCGTGGGCGGTCGGCAGCACGTGGCTGGTGGGGGGCCGGCGCAGCACGAAGTCGTTGCCCACCGAGTCGGTGACCCGGTAGGTCAGGTTGGATCGTCCCCCGGCGATGAGCTCGAAGGCCAGCGGCGGCGTGGCCTCGGCGACGTTGGCCTCGAACCACTCGCCGACCTTGGTCTCGTCGATCCCTTCCATCGGCCCGAGACGCTAGCCCCAACCCGTCCGAGCACGCCGGCCCGGTATCGTCTATCCCGATGACCGAGGTGACCGACGCCAGCTTCGAGCGCGACGTCCTCGAGCGTTCCGCCCAGGTCCCGGTGGTCGTGGACCTGTGGGCTGAGTGGTGCGGTCCGTGCCGGACCCTCGGCCCGATCCTCGAGCGGGTCGTGGCGGACACCGACGGCGCCGTCGAGCTGACCAAGGTCAACGTGGACGAGAACCCGCGGATTGCCGCCAGCTTTCGGGTTCAGTCCATACCGGCGGTGTACGCCCTGCGGGACCGCCAGGTGGTGGACAGCTTCATCGGCGCCCAGCCGGAGGCGGCGGTGAAGGAGTTCGTGTCGCGACTGGCCCCGGCAGCGACCGAGGCCGACCGGCTCGTGGAACTGGGTGACGAGAGCTCGCTGCGACAGGCGCTCGAGCTGGAGCCCGACCACCCGGGCGCGGTCGTGGCCCTGGCGGAGGTGCTGGTCGCCCGGGGGGAGGCCGAGGAGGCGCTGGGTCTGCTCGGACGCGTGCCCGAGACCGCCGAGATCCGCCGGGTGGCCGCCCTGGCCCGACTCGGCGACGGTGCCGCCCTCGACGGCGACGCCGGCCTGGAGGTCCGCCTGGACGACCTGCTCGACCGGGTGAAGCAGGACGAACAGGCCCGCCGGGAGTTCCTCGACCTCCTCGAGGCGATGGGCCCTGGTGACCCTCGCACCGTGGCGTACCGCAAGGCGCTCACGGCTCGCCTGTTCTGAGGTCCCCGGCCGAGCCGGAGCAGCATCTCGCTAGCGTGCACGGCGTGCGTCTGCGCCTCGGGGACCGCAACTACGACTTGCGCACCAGGTCGCTGGTCATGGGCATCCTCAACCGCACCACGGACTCGTTCTTCGATCGCGGCGCCTACTTCTCGATGGATCGGTTCCTTCGTCGAGCCGACGAGCTCGTCGGCGAGGGCGCCGACATTCTCGACGTCGGAGGTGTGAAGGCAGGGCCCGGACCCGAGGTGGGTGTGAGCGAGGAGCTGGAACGCGTCGTGCCCGCGGTTTCGGCCCTCCGCGACCGGTTCGACGTTCCGCTCTCGGTCGACACCTGGCGGGCCACGGTCGCCGAGGCTTCCTTCGCCGCCGGAGCCGTCGTCGGCAACGACATCAGCGGGTTCGCCGATCCGACGTACCTGAAGGTGGCCGCCGCCGCGGGGGCGAGCGTGGTGGCCACCCACATCCGCCTGGGCCCCCGGATACCCGACCCAGAGCCCACCTACGGCGATGTCGTCGGCGAGGTGTGTCGGTTCCTCGCCGAGCGGGCGCGCTGGGCGGAGGCGGAGGGCATGGGGCGCGATCGGGTGGTCGTCGACGCCGGGCTCGACCTGGGCAAGACCTGGCAACAGTCCCTGACCCTGCTGCGGGCCTCGGACCGGCTGGCCGCTCTCGGTCACCCGCTACTGCTGTCGGCCTCGCACAAGCCCTTCCTCGGCCGCCTGTGCGACCTCGAGGTAGTCGACCGGGGAGACGCGTCCCTGGCGGCAGCTGCCCTCGGGGTGGCCCGGGGAGCGCGGATCGTGCGAGCCCACGACGTACGAGGCACGCGCCGTGTGTGCGCCGCCATCGCTGCGGTGCTGGAGGCGCCGTGAGCCCCGAGTGGGAGCGAAATGGGACCTGAGCGCGCCACACCCCGTGCGCCCGCTTACGTCGTGGCGGGCGACGACCCATCGCTGGTGGGAGAGGCGACCCGCGATCTGCTCCGCGACCTGGTCGGCGACGACGATCCGGCCCTGGTCGTCGAGGAACACGGCAACGAGGAAGACCCGGACATCGGATCGGTGCTCGACGCCTGCGCCACGCCACCGTTCCTGACCAGTCACCGAGTGGTGGTCGTCCGCGACGCCGGTCGGTTGCGCGCTGATCAGGCGGGGGCGCTGATCTCGTATCTCGAGGACCCGCAGCCGACAGCCTCACTGGTTCTGGTGGCCGGGGGCGGGACGATCCCGACGAAGCTCCACAACGCGGTCCGACAGCGCGGTCAGGTCGTCGACGCCTCGGCGCCCACGGGACGGGGCCGGTCCTCCTGGCTGGCGTCGCGCGTGCGCGAGAGCGCGGTGCGACTGGACGCCCCGGCCACCGCCCTGCTCGGCGAGCACCTGGGGGAGGACCTGGGTCGGCTGTCGGGCCTGCTCGATGCGCTCGCGGCCGCCTACGGGGACGGGGCCAGCCTCGGGTCCGAGGAGGTCGCTCCGTTCCTCGGCGAGGCGGGAGGTGTGGCGCCGTGGGAGCTCACCGATGCCATCGACCGGGGCGATACCGAAGGTGCTCTGGAGGTGCTCCACCGCATGAGCGGGGCCGGCCAGCGACACCCACTGGTCGTGATGGGGACCCTGCACCGCCACTACGCCGCCATGCTTCGCCTCGACGGGGCTCCTGTGCACACCGAGGCGGACGCCGCCGCCCTGCTCGGGACCCGCACCACCTTCGTGGCCGGGAAGGCGCTCAGAGAGGCCCGCCGCCTGGGTCGAGACGGCGTCGGGAGGGCGATCACCCTGCTGGCCGCGGCGGACCAGGACCTGCGCGGAGCCAGCGCCTGCCCGGCCGACGTGGTGATGGAGGTCCTCGTCGCCAGGCTCAGCCGGCTGGGCCCCCGCCGGTCCCGCCCGGCGCGTCAGCCCCGGCAGCCTCGTGGTGGGGGTCGGGGCAGGCGGTGACCGGATGCGGCCTGGTCAGCTCTGGGCGGGCTCTTCCTGGAGCCGGGCCAGGCGACGGGTGAGCCGTGATTTGCGGTTGGCGGCCTGGTTGGGGTGGATGATCCCCTTGGCCGCCGCCTTGTCCAGGCGCTTGACGGCCTGCCTGACGGCCTCGTCCCGGTCGTCAGCGCCGGTCTCGGCGGCCCTGATGGCGTTCTTGACCCGCGTCTTCGCCTCCGAGCGGACACCCTTGTTGCGCAGGCGGCGGCGCTCGTTCTGACGGTTACGCTTGATCTGGCTCTTGATGTTGGCCATCGTCTCGGCTCCATCGGGCCAGCCGCCGGGGCTGGCCTCCGTCGGCCAGCCTCCCGGGCTGACCTCGAACATTGGTCGACTCGGTCCGGCCGAGGTTACCAGCAGGGTGGTCGCGCGCCGGACGCCGGCCCTGACAGCGAGCTTTCGTGACAGTGATCCAACACCCACGCCTTCGCAACTTCTCCATCATCAGCCACGTCGACCACGGCAAGTCCACGCTCTCCGACCGGATCCTCGAGCTGACGGGGGCCGTGGACCCAAGGGACATGCGCGAGCAGTACCTCGACTCGATGGACATCGAGCGGGAGCGCGGTATCACCATCAAGGCCCAGAACGTGCGAGTCGAGTGGCGGGGCCACGTGCTGCACCTGATCGACACGCCGGGGCACGTGGACTTCGGCTATGAGGTGAGCCGGAGCCTGGCCGCCTGCGAGGGGGTGGTGCTGCTGGTGGACGCGTCGCAGGGTATCGAGGCCCAGACCCTGGCCAATTGCTATCTGGCTCTCGAGCACGACCTCGAGATCGTGGCCGTGCTCAACAAGATCGACCTGCCGGCGGCCGAGCCCGATCGGTACGCGTCGGAGATCGAGCAGGTGCTGGGCCTGCCGGCGGAGAGCATCCTGCGCATGTCGGCCAAGACCGGCGAGGGAGTGGAGGCGCTGCTCGACGCGGTCGTGGATCGTATCCCCGCCCCGACCGGCGATCCCGACGCGCCGTTGCAGGCGCTGATCTTCGACTCGTACTACGACCAGTACCGCGGCGTGGTGAGCTCGATTCGTGTCGTCAACGGCACCTTGACGGCCGGGGCCCGCCTGCGCCTCATGCAGGCGGGCGTCACCCACGACGTGGAGGAGATCGGCCTGCGGACACCGACGCCGCTCTCGGTCGCAACGCTCGGCCCCGGTGAGGTGGGCTATCTCATCGCCGGCATCAAGGACGTCGCCGAGGCCCGGTCGGGGGAGACGGCGACCGAGCTGCGTCGACCTGCCGCCGAGCCGCTGGCCGGCTACCGGGATCCCAAGCCCATGGTCTTCTGCGGTCTGTACCCCGTCGACGGCGACCGGTTCTCGGATCTTCGCGAGGCGCTCGAGAAGCTCCGCCTCAACGACGCCAGCTTCACCTACGAGCCCGAGACGTCGGGCGCGCTGGGCTTCGGGTTCCGCTGCGGGTTCCTGGGCCTGCTGCACATGTAGATCGTGCGCGAACGCCTGGAGCGTGAGTTCGACCTCGCACTCATCGCGACGGCTCCGTCGGTCGAGTACCGGGCCCACCTGACCAACGGCACGGTCGTCGATGTCGACAACCCGAGTGCCCTGCCCGCTCCCACCGCCATCGATCGGGTGGAAGAGCCGCTCCTCACCGTCACCATCCTCACCCCCACCGAGTACACGGGGACGGTCATGGACCTGTGCCAGACCCGCCGGGGCGAGATGGTGAAGATGGAATACCTCTCTCCCCAGCGCCTGGAGCTCGTGTACCGCGTACCACTGGCCGAGGTGGTGATCGACTTCTTCGATCAGCTCAAGAGCCGGACGCGGGGTTACGCCAGCCTGGACTACGAGCCGGCTGGCTACGACGCTTCCAACCTGGTCAAGGTCGACCTCCTGCTCAACGGCGTCCCCGTTGATGCCTTCAGCACGGTGATGCACCGCTCCAAGGCCGAGGACTACGGACGCCAGATGACCGCCAAGCTGCGCGAGCTGATTCCTCGGCAGCTGTTCGACGTCCCGATCCAAGCCGCCATCGGTGGTCGCATCGTCGCCCGCGAGACGGTGAAGGCCAAGCGCAAGGATGTCGTGGCCAAGTGCTACGGCGGCGACGTGACGCGCAAGCGCAAGCTCCTCGAGCAGCAGAAGGAAGGCAAGAGGCGGATGAAGAACATCGGGCGGGTCGAGGTGCCCCAGGAGGCCTTCATCTCGGCCCTGCGCCTGAGCGACTGAGCACGGAGTGAGGCCCGCGGCAGCCGGACCGCATCTCGTCAGTACGATGGCTGATGTCGCCATCGCCGCCAGAAAGCCCCGTATGCGTCACCGCATCGGCGCCGGCCCAGGAGGCCGGCGTGGGAAAGCCGCCACATCCGCCGGCAGTCCGACGGCCGGCCGGTTGCGGGCGGGCCTGGTAGGGGCGGCGCTGGCCGAGGTCGGGCTGACGGCGCTGCGGTGGTCCCGGCATCGACAAACCCGAGGCCGGGGGGGCGAGCTGTGGGAGCTGGCCAGTCCCGAGCTCGACCTGACGATGGTCGTGCCGTACTACAACCCGGGATCACGCCTCCGGGGGACAGTCGAGGCCCTGGTCGAGGTGCTGCTCGAGTCGGGGCTGAGCTTCGAGGTCATCACGGTGTCGGACGGCTCGACCGACGGCAGCGCCGACTCGCTGGCGGGGGTGGCCGGCGACGTCAGGCGGGTGGTGCTGAGCCGCAATTGGGGCAAGGGGCAGGCCCTGCGGGCCGGGCTTGCCCTGGGCCGTGGTCGCTACCTCGGCTTCATCGACGCCGACGGCGATCTGCCCGCCGAGCTCCTCCGTCCGTTCGTGTCGCTCATGGGGCGCCACGAGCCTGACATCCTCCTCGGCAGCAAGCGGCACCCCCAGTCGGTGGTCCACTACCCGCCGCTTCGTCGTGCCTATTCGTGGGGCTACCAGCAGCTCATCCGCCTCCTCTTCCACCTGCATATCCGGGACACCCAGACGGGCATCAAGCTGGTCAGACGGGACGTGCTGGCGGCCGTTCTCCCCCACATGGTGGAGAAGCGCTTCGCCTTCGATCTCGAGCTGTTCGTGGTGGCGCGCCGACTCGGGTACCGGCGGTTCATCGAGGCCCCGGTTCGCATCAACGAGCGCTTCAGCAGCACCATCTCGCCCCGCGCCGTGGTGCTGCTGCTGCTGGACACCCTGGCGATCTTCTACCGGCTCCGGGTCCTGCGCTTCTACGGTGGGTCCATCCCCGCGCCGGACCTGGCCAGCCCTCCCGCTGGGTCGGCGGGAGCCCTGGGGGCCGTCGGAGAGCCGTCACTACCTGGGCCTTCGCGACGCGACGGTCGCGACACGGTTGACGCAGCGCAGCCAGGGCCACAGGCGGGGGAGGGGATCTCGGTGGCGGCGCAACACCGGCACCCGCCTGGCACTCGGTAGAATCAAGTGCTAACGCCCCCGCGCAGCGGGGGTGGCCAGGTCGAGGCCGGCCCGAGTGGCCGGCCCCAGGGTGTCGGTGAACCGTTGGACGAACGCAAGGCTTCAATCCTCCGAGCAGTGGTCTCCGAGTACATCGAGACGGCGCAGCCCGTCGGCTCGGCTCACGTGACGCGCGTCCCGGAGGTCGGCGTCTCGGCGGCCACGATTCGCAACGAGATGGTCGCCCTCGAGCACGAGGGCTACCTCGCCCAACCTCACACCAGCGCCGGGCGCATCCCCACCGACAAGGGCTACCGGTACTTCGTGGACCGCCTGAGCGGGCCCGGTCCGCTCGACCCGGCCCGCCAGCAGCAGGTGCGCAAGTTCTTCGCCCAGGCCCACGGCGAGCTGGAGCAGATGCTGCACGACACCTCCAACTTGCTCTCGCAGCTGACCGACTACGCCGCTGTGGTCGTGAGCCCTGGCACCGAGGCCGCCATCATCCGCTCTGTCCAACTCGTGAGCCTCGCCCATCGGGCTGCGCTGCTCGTCGTCGTGCTCTCGAACGGCGCCGTCGAGAAGCGCTCGCTCGAGGTGGACGAGTCCACAGGTCCCGAGCGGCTGGCGTCGGCCACTGCGCACCTCAACGCCCACCTGGTCGGGAGGGCCTTGGGTGACCTCGGCCAGCCGTTGGCCACAGGTGACGAGGGGACCGACGCGGTGGTCCAGGCGAGCCTGGCTGCCCTCACCGGCCCCGATCACAGCGAGGATCCCGAGCACGTGTACGTCGGCGGCGCCTCCCGCATGGCCACGGCCTTCGAAGCGGTCGAGACGGTCCGAAGCGTGCTCACCATCCTCGAGCAGCAGTACGTGGTGGTCACGATGCTGCGCGACGTCCTCGACCGCGGCTTGTCGGTCGCCATCGGCACCGAGCACGGCGTGGTGCCTCTGGCCGAGTGCGCCGTGGTCGTGGCACCGTATGGTGGGGCGGGCGAAGACGCCGGCACCATCGGGGTGCTCGGCCCCACCCGCATGAACTACCCCCAGGCCCTCGCTGCCGTCGCCGTTGTCAGTCGACAGCTCGGGCGCCGCCTCAACGAGGGATAGCTCCTCTTGCCAACCGACTTCTACGAACTGCTCGAGATCGATCACAACGCCACTGATGACGACATCAGGCGGGCCTACCGTCGCCTGGCCCGCGAGCTGCATCCGGACGCCAACGGCGGTGACCCGCACGCCGAGGAGCGCTTCAAGGAGGTGACGGCCGCCTACGAGACCCTGCGGGATCCCGAGCGCCGTCGCCGCTACGACATGTTCGGTCCCGAGGCTGCGCGTGGGGCTGGTCAGGGAGCCACCGATCCCAACGCCTTCTTCGGCGGTGGTCTCGGCGACATCTTCGATGCCTTCTTCGGCCAGAGCCCCTTCGGAGGCGGGGGCGCGGGTCGTGGCCGTACGGGGCCCGTGCAGGGCGCCGACCTCGAGGTGGTTCTCGAGCTGAGCTTCGAGGAGGCGGTCTTCGGTGCGCAAGGCGACGTCGGGCTGAAGGCTCCCGTGACGTGCTCGACATGTGAAGGCAGCGGGGCCAGCCCGGGCACGTCACCGACTGTCTGTCCGGAGTGTCGAGGCGCTGGCGAGGTCCGGCGCGTGCGTCAGTCGATCCTCGGCCAGATGGTCACGTCCGCGCCCTGCTCGCGCTGTCGTGGACTGGGTCGGATCATCGCTGATCCGTGCCGAGACTGCCGGGGAGAAGGGCGTCGGACCGAACAGCGGAGCTACACGGTGGACGTGCCCGCAGGCGTGGACCACGGCTCGACCCTGCGCCTCACCGGTCGGGGGGCGGCCGGACCCCGTGGAGGCCCGCCCGGCGATCTGTACGTGCACCTGTCGGTCAGCACCCATCCGCGTTTTCAGCGCGACGGGTACGACCTCACGAACGTGTTGCACCTGCCGGTGAGCCAGGCCGCGCTCGGCGCCCACATCGAGTTCGAGACCCTCGACGGCACCGAGGACCTGATCGTTCCGCCCGGGACCCAGACGGGCCGGGTCTTCCGTCTGCGGGGACGGGGCGTGCCCCATGTCAACAGCAGGGGTCGGGGTGACATCGTCGTCGAGGTGGTGGTCGACACGCCGACGGGGATGACCGAGGCGCAGGAGGAGCTGCTTCGACAGCTCGCCGCCGAGCGCGGCGAAGTGGTGGCTCCCGTCGAGTCCGGCGTGTTCTCCCGGATCCGCTCGGCCTTCAAGTAGGCGGGCCGTGGCGGTCGCCCACGTCTTCGTGGCCGACCTCGATGCGCTGGCCGTTGACGATGCTGATCGGCACCACCTCTCCCACGTGCTCCGCCTCCGCCCGGGCGAGGAGGTGACGGCGTCCGACGGTCGCGGCCGGTGGCGGCGGTGCCGCTTCGTGACCGGCGGCGTCCTGGAGCCTGACGGGGCGGTCATCTGTGAAGACCCACTGTCACCCCCCGTCGCCATCGGGTTCGTCGTCACCAAAGGATCGCGGCCGGAATGGGTGGTGCAGAAATTGACCGAGGTGGGTGTCGATCGGATCGTCCCACTCTCGTCGTCGCGCTCGGTCGTCCGTTGGGACACGCGGCGCGCCGAACGCAACGTCGAACGCCTCCGCCTTGTCGCGCGCCAAGCGGCAATGCAGTCTCGGCGCAACCGCCTGCCCGAGGTCAGCAACCTCCTTCCCTTCGCCGAGGTCGCCGTCGGTGGCGCCGCGCTGGCCGAGGTGGGCGGCGACGCCCCGTCACTTGAGCGGCCTTTCGTACTGGTGGGTCCGGAAGGGGGCTGGGACCGGACCGAGCTCGCCTGCGGTCTTCCCCGGGTGGGACTGGGGCCGAACGTGCTCCGGGCCGAGACCGCGGGCCTGGCGGCCGGCGTGCTGCTGTGCGCCCTGCGGGCAGGGCTGGTCAACCGGGCGTCGGTGGCAACTGGAACACCTGACCTGGGAACACGAGGTCGGGATCATCGCGGTGTGCCAGGCGAGCCTGGTTAGCCGCGATGAGTCTCCTCCAGTAGTCGTCCACCTCGGCATCGGAGGGCGACCGACCCCACGCTCGGGCCAGCGTCGCCTCCGCTACCGACCACAGGTTGTCGCCCGATCGAACCACCCACGTCCGGGACGGCGGTGATCCCGTCGGGACTGGCGCCAGAGGAGCGCTGACGGGCGGCGCGCCCACAGGTGGCGGAGCCAGCGTCGATGCCGACGTGCTCGTGCTCGGCGGACCCGCCGGCAGTCGACGCATGATCGGCACCGGCGATGGAGCTGTCGGCGGGGCGACAGGTGCGGCCCAGGCCACCGCCTGCGTACTGGTGACCGTCGCGGCGACGGTCATGCCTGCGGCACCCTGGAGCAGACGGCGGACGAGGCGCGGGCTGATGAAGTCGGCGGCCTCGGACCAGCGCGTCGAGCCGGCGATGCGGGCAAGCAGGCCAGCGAGCGTCGTCGCCAGCAGGTACCACGCCAGGCCCATGGTCGCGAGGCGAACGGCACCGAAGGCGAGCGCCGCCGATGACCGCTCATCGAGCCAGGTCGCCAGGGCGCTCGGTCGGGTGACGGGTGGGGCGGCGAGCGGACCGCGCCCGATCACGTGGAGGACGCCGAGCGCACCGACCAGGAGGGCCACCCAGCCGACGAGGAGGATCGCCCTGCCCCTCCGGGTGCTGATCATGGAACAGCATCATACACCATGAGAGCGGCGATCACTGAAGCACATGTAGAGAGTTGAAACGTACCGAGACCCCGCCGTATGCTGCCGGTACATCCAGCTGGGAGGGGTTGCCGTCGTGGTGGTCACCGAACGCAGCGGGGCGACCCACGCCGGCGACGGGACTGCAGCTCGGGCCGACGGAGCCCGCCCCCTCCGCCGCCGGCGGCCGCTGCCGGGGGGCAGGGCGGTGGTGGGCGGCTTCCTCGTCATGGCGGCGGCAGTGGGGATCTTCGCTGCCTACACCGGCGCCACGACGCGCAAAGGAGTGAGCTACGTGGTGGCCCGGCACGCCCTGTCGGTCGGTCAACGCATCAGCAGGGCAGACCTGACGACGGCGCCGATGGTGCTGTCACCGACGATCGGCAGCGAGCTCGCATTCCGTGATCCCGCCCGTCTCGTCGGGGCGCTGGTGGTGGGACCGGTGCAGGCGGGCGAGCTGATCCAGGCCAGCTCCGTCGTCGCCGGGGCCGACGCCGCGGGCGACCGTCAGCTGTCGTTCCCGATCGCAGCCGGCCGGGCCGTCGGCGGCACGCTCAAGGGCGGCGACCTGGTCGACGTGCTGGCGACGTACGGCAGCGGCGCCGACGCCACCACGGTCGCCGTGGTCCGCCGGGCGCGGGTCGTCGCCCGCAGTGACACGTCGGCAACCCTCGACCCGGCGGGGACTGCGGGTGAGACCATCACCCTCGGGTTGGCCAGCTCGGTCGACAGCCTCGCCGTCGCTCATGCCGTGGACGCGGGCCAGGTGATGTTGGTGCGTTCGACGGGCGCGAGCAGCTCCACCGACAGCGGGACCTACCGCAGCCCATCCGCAGCGCCGGGCGGCTGACGCTGATGGCCGGCGACCGGTATGTCATCCTCGGCCTCGCCCACCCTCGGGCCGTGTGGTTCCGCACAGTCGCCCAGTGGGCGAACGCCTCGTCGATCCCCGTCGAGTTGGTCAAGTGCTTGTCGGCCGAAGAGCTGCGGGCCAGGTTGGTCTCGGGTCGCGCCTTCTCTGCTGCGATCGTCGATGCTCGTGTCGCCGCTCTCGACCGAGACCTGCTCGACGAGATGAGCCGGGCGGGGTGCCCGACGCTGGTGGTCGAGGACCGGCGCCGTCGGACCGATTGGTTGACGTTGGGAGCGGCGGCGGTCCTGCCCGACGGCTTCGATCGGGATGAGCTGCTGCGGGCCCTCGCCGCCCACGGCACAGCCATCGCCAGCGGAGACGACGTGCCAGGCACCATCCACGACATGACGTCCGACGAGCCTCGCGGGACCGTGATCGCCGTCTGTGGCCCCGGAGGGACCGGTGCATCGACCGTTGCCATCGCCCTCTGCCAAGGACTCGCCGAAGCCGTCTGGCGCGCCCCGGGCGAGCACGGCCAAACCGGATCACCGACCGAGACGGGCGGCCGGGTCATCCTCGCCGATCTCAAGCGCAACGCCGAGCAGTCGATGCTGCATGATGCCGGCGACATCGTCCCGGGCGTCCAGGAGCTGGTGGAGGCGCACCGCAACGGTCAACCCCGATGCGATGCGATCATGGCGCTGACGTTCCTCGTCGAGGAGCGCGGCTATCACCTGCTCCTCGGCCTGCGGAGGTCGTCGGCCTGGGCGGCGCTGCGGCCGCGTGGGTTCGAGGCCGGGATCGCCAGCCTGTGCGACAACTTCGCCACCGTGGTCGCCGACGTAGACGCCGACGTCGAGGGCGAGCGGGACGGGGGCTCGCTCGAGGTCGAGGAGCGCAACGTCATGAGCCGCACGGCCCTGAGCCGAGCCGATGTCGTGCTGGTCGTCGGAGCCCCGGGCATGAAGGGCATCCATTCACTGGCGAGAGTCGTCGGAGATCTGCTCGGCCTGGGAGTCCCAGGCTCCTGCGTCGTGCCGGTGCTCAACCGCTCGCCTCGGTCTCGCCGCTCGCGGGCGGAGCTGACGGCCGCCCTCGCTGCTCTCATCCGGTCCGGCGCGCCCGTCACATCAGCCGAGCAGGCCGGCATCGCCTCACCCATCTTCCTGCCTGAGCGCAGGATCGAGGAGTGCCTGCGCGACGGCGTGCGTCTGCCGGGCCAGCTGACTACCCCGCTGACCGGAGCGGTGCGAGCAGTCTTGGAGCGACGCGACGGTCGGACACGTCAGGTCGCCGGGCCTGAGCCAGTGGCACCGGGCTCGATCGGCCATTGGGGTGCCGAGGCCGAGGAGGCACTCGGATGACGCTCCTCGGGACCGGTCGCTGAGGTGGCGCGGCTCGGCTACGCCGTCGCGACCGACGCATCGGTGCGCCCAAGCGCCAGCTCGAACCACACCGCCTTGCCCTGGTCTCGCCAGTCGACACCCCACGAAGCGGACAGCGCATCGACGAGGTGCAGCCCGCGGCCGTGGTCCTCCAGGCCATGGATGGGGACGAGCCGAGGAGGGTCCTGACTCGAATCTGACACCTCGACCCTCAGGCGCTCCTCGCTCGTCGTGACCCGCAAGGCGAAGTCCGTCCGAGCGTGGACGATGGCGTTCGTCACCAGCTCGGTCGTGAGGAGGACGCCGATCTCGGTCGTGTCCGCGTCACCCCATGGTCGGAGTGCCGCCTCCATGACCTCCCTGGCTGCTCGGGCGCTCAGGGGATCCGGTACCAGGTGGGTCTCGACGTTCACTGTGCCTCGCAGGTAGCGCTGAGGACAGCCCTACCCTGGACGGCGGAAACCAATCGTTCGCCGGATCGCTGGCCCCTCGAGAGCTCCGGCGAGCGCCTCCTCACGCCGAAGGCCGAGGTCGTCCGGGGGCGACCGTTCGGGCGAGGATGCCGAGGGTGGCGCGCAGTGCGCCCTCGGGAATGACCGGGAAGATGCTCGCGTCTTTCCACGTCTGCTCGACCGAGGACCAGTCGTAGTACGAGGTGACCCTGGTGCCCTCTTTGATCGGCTCGAGCTTGTAACCATAGACGTGTCCAAGGTTGAGCTGACCCTCGGGTGTCCAGGCGATCTCTCGATCCGGGTCGAACGTCACGATCCTCACGGTCACGTCGTACAGACCGAGTGGGTAGTCGTTGAGCGCCTCGCGATCCATGTGCACCACGAAGGTGTCGCCAACAGCACCGACACGCTCGCCACCGGCACTCATGAGCATTCCCGAGCTGTCGATGGCGACATGGCCGCCAGGATCGGTCAATACGCCGAAGATTGCCGCCGGTTCGGCGGCAATCGTCCGCTCGACCTCGATCCGTTCGGTCATGGCCGGACATTCTCGCGCGACCGTCAGGGGTGAGGTAGTCGTGAGGTTTGGCCTGGACCTGGGCTGTCTCGGCAGGCAAAGATCAGGTATGCGCGGTCCTGAGACCGAGGCGCTGGCGTGTCAGGTCGATGACCTGGTCACGCTCGTGGGCGAGCTGTCAGCGAGTGACTTCCGTCGTTCCACCCGATGTCCCGGGTGGTCGGTGGCCGAGGTCGTCGCCCATTGCGAGGGGATGCTGTGGCGGCTCGTCGGTGAGAACGCGCAGGCCGCAGACGGCCACGCCGAGATCGATCGCGTCGGCTACTACCGCTACGAGCCCGAAGGACCGAGAGAGGGCGAAGATCCGGGCAAGACCTTCTCCGAGATCATCAGGGATCGCGTCATCGATGAGGTCGGCGGACGCGGAGGCGAGCAGCTCCGGGCATCGCTCGAAGCCGCCGCCGAGAGCGCCGTGCGTGGGGTTGGCGGGATCCCCGCCGACCGAGTGATCAAGCGCTCGGGTCACCCTCGGATGACCTTTGGTGAGTTCGTGGCGTCGCGCAACCTCGAGTTCGGCGTTCACACCATGGATATCGCTCACGCCGTCGGGCGACCTGAGCAGGTGCAGCCGGTGGTCGCGTCGATCATCACGGGCGCTGGGATGGGAGCCGACCACCTATATCCTCGCTGGCACCGGGCGGCGCGAGCTCGAGGCTGAGGAGTACGCCAAGCTCGGCTCGTTGGCACCGAGGTTCCCACTCCTGCGCTAGAGGCCGACTGTCGTGACCTAGCCGGTGGAAGAGCAGTTGCCCGCGAAGGGCACTCCTGCGAAGCGCGCCATCAGGAAGGCATCGGTCTCCGGTTCGAAGAACGCGCCGGCCTCCTCGTGAGACGCGCCCTTGTACTCTTCGAATTGCACGGGGACGCCTTGCTCGCAGTACTCGTGGGCCAACATCTCGACGTCGCGAGCGACCATTGCTCCGTCGCCGGTTCCGTCGACGTTGCCGACTCCCATGAACAGCGGCACGGTGGGATGGCCCGGAGCGGTGCCCATCACCTGGTCGTTCAGCAGCCGCGCGAACGTGGGCACCTGGAAGAAGTCTCGGTACTGCGGCTTCATGAGCTGTTGAATGGTGAGGCCGGGATAGTGACCGAACACGGACGCAATGCACACCTGGTCCTCAGCCTGGACAACCTTGAGGCCATACGGCGACAAGTAGGGCCTCAGGTCGATGCCATACGCACGAGTCAATCCGATGAGCACACCTGGGATCGCGGGAGAGAACTCCGTCGTGCCATTGATGTAGGTGAACATATCGGCGTAGTTGGCGGGGATGCCGCCTTCCGCGACGCCAACCATGTGCAGCTCTGGGGCATACGCGGGCGCCAGCTCACTCGCCCAGTCGGCCGCGACCGCTCCACCGGAGTACCCGGACAGTCCGACCGGGGTGACGCGGGGAACGTGGAGGTGCGACTCAGTCGCACGCACGGCATCGAGCGCCCCGTATCCGGACTCGTGGCCGGCCATCCAGTCGAGGTGGGTGCCCTCGAAGTCCGGGACCGTCACGGTGTACCCATGTGACAGGTACCAGACGATGAGCAGTTCCTCTTCCTGGGTCTCCTGCTCCATGGCTGCCCCGGGGTTGCCACCCGCGAGCGTGTAGCTGGGGTCGCACTGGGCACCGAGGCCGTCGTAGAAGCTGAGGTACTCCACGATCCTGGACGGGCCGGGGACATGGGTCGGTTGGATCACCGTCGTCACCGTGACGGTCGGTTGCCCGAGCTGGCCGGTCGTCCGGTAGAGCAACTGTTCGGCGGCGACAGGGGTGGGTGTCGTCCCGAAGGCAAGGCGGATCGACCTGGCCTTCAGGACCGTCCCTGGTGGAACTTCCCTGAGCGGCAGGGATCCCGAGTACCTATAGAAGGCGTCCTGTCCAGGTGGCCGCGGTCCGGTGGTCGCGGAGGTCGGTGTCGCCATTGCGATCGACACCAGCAGGAGGAGGGGCGCGAGAGCCAGCGACAGACGCCTGCCCGTGTACCCCAGCACCGCACCAGCTCACCAGAGAGATCGGGCTCTGTCCAGGCTGACCGTGCAGTTCGGGCTGCTCATGCGGAGTCGCGACCAGGAAAGGCGGCGAAGACGTCGAATCACCTCGAAGGGGTGTCGGCCCGCCGAGGCCGCCTCGGAGGGAACGTGGCCCGCAGACCTCGTTGGACGCCTGGACTCGTTGCGGCCCTACTTGCCGTCGCCCTGATGGTCATCGGGAGCGGAGGAGGGGTGTCGGCGGCGGGATCCGCGCCTCCTCCACCGCGTGTGCCCGTACCCCAGCAGGGAACGGGCGAGCTGCGGGGCATTGCCACGGAGCTCAGCCCAAACGACAGTGGTATGCCGCCGGGAGTTGTCAACGGGCCCTGCAGTCCGTCGGCGAGCCATCCCTACCCCGTGGTGCTCGTCCACGGCACGTTCGCGAACGAGAACTTCAGCTGGCAGACCCTGGCCCCGCTCCTCTCCGACGCCGGCTACTGCGTGTTCGGGCTCAACTACGGGGCCACGTCGTGGACCGCGGACTCCGGTGACCACTACTACGGCATCGACTACGTGGAGCACTCTGCGAGGCAGCTCGAGAGCTTCATCGCAAGGACCGTGCTACCGGACACCTTCGAGCCAGCTCACAACACGGCCGGATACCGGCCGGGCACCCACCCGGCTCAGGTCGACATCGTGGGCCATTCGCAAGGCGGGATGATGCCTCGTTACCTCATCGATACGACCACCAGCTCGCAGTTCCCCGGCCTGGGAGACGCTCGGCAGGTCCACACATTCGTCGGTCTTGCTCCGTCCAATCACGGCAGCGACGCCTACGGCCTGGTGCCAATCTTCGCCAAGCTCTTTGGCGCCAATCCCTACACCTTCCCCACCTCGGCCGGGTGCCCGGCTTGCGGCGAGCAGGAGGCGGGGTCGCCGTTCCTCCAGGCCCTCAACGGGCGACCGGACGGCGCGGGCGTGGACTACTACATGATCGAGTCGAACAGAGACGAGGTAGTCACGCCGTACACCTCGGCCTTTCTTCCCGCCACCGAGAACGTCCAGAACGTTGTTCTGCAGAACCAGTGCCCGGCGGATCTGACCGAGCACGTCGGCATCATCTACGACCCGGTGGCGCTCCAAGACGTGATGAGCGCGCTCGCCAACAACAGCAGGAAGGCAGTCCCACTGCCGCGGCCGTCATGTCCCGCCGCCGTGCTGCCTGTCCTCAGCGGCTGAAGCCGGCGCTCGTCGTCCCACGGTACGAGGTCGAGCACTCACCCACCTGGTCTGCCCCTTCACGTCCTTCGCCTGCTCGACCATGACATAGCGCGTGCTCCTCGGCGCTCGGAGTGCTCACGAGTTCGTTGCGCACAACGACCTGCGAGCACTCGCCGCCGCAAGCGAGTGCGGGGCTCATGGCAGTCGCTCCCGCAGGACTCCCTCTTCTGTCAACACGGCCACCTCGTCGTCGGTCATCCCCAGGACCTCCTTGAGCACCTCGCCGTTGTGCTCACCCTGGTGGGCCGGGCGACCATGGGTGCTGGCGCGGGCTGCCGAGTATCGAACCGCCGACCGCGGGAGTCGAATCGGCCCCGTCGTCGCGTCGCCGACGTCGACCAAGGCCCCGCGGGTGACGGCCCAGTCCGACGTGGCCGCCTCGGTCACGGTGCGGAGGGCACCAGCGGCCATCCGCGATCGCCCCATGGCTGCCTCGAAGTCCGCGAAGGACTGGAACCGCTTTGCAAGCTCTTGGAGCTCCCGCAGCATCGCGGCACGGTTGTGATCACGACTCTCATGTGTGGCAAACCGCGCGTCGGTCAGAAGGCCTTCTTCGCCCATGGCCCTGCACCAAGCCGGAAAGGTGGACACGGGGTCGCCGGCGACGCAGACGACGGTCCCGTCTCCTAGGCGGAGCACAGGCGCGTTGTAGCCGCCGAACACGTGGAAGCGGTCTCCCTCGCCCCCCGCCAGCTCTACTGCGGTCAGCTCCATGGCTTGCAACAGGGTCTCGGCCATCGACACGTCCACATGCTGACCCCGGCCGGTGCGGTCACGCTGACGGAGTGCGGCCAGAACTGCGATCGTGGCCTGGAGGCCCGCATAGAGGTCGGCGTGAGAGACCGCCTCGGCCACGGGCTCGGACCTCCGACGACGAGCCGTGAGCTCCATCAGGCCGAGCTCGGCGTGCATCACCGGGGCGTACGCTCGCCGGTTGGCCGACGGGCCGTCCTGGCCGTACCCGCTGACAGAGCAGTAGATCAGTGCTGGGTTGATGGCCCGTGCCTGCTCGTACCCGAGCCCGAGCCTTTCGAGCACCCCAGGTCGGAAGTTCTCGACCACCACATCGGACACCCGCACCAGGCGGAGGATGAGCTCGCGACCCTTGGGGGTGGCCAGGTCGACCGAGATGCAGCGTTTTCCGCAATTCTGCTGGGCGAAATAGACCGGGATCCCACCCGCCCTCGGCTGGGCCGTCCGAGTCAGGTCGCCTTCGGGCGGCTCGACCTTGATCACGTCGGCCCCGAGGTCAGCCAGAGCTTTGGCGCAGCTCGGGCCGGAGAGGACCCGCGACAGGTCGACCACGCGCACCCCGGCGAGCGGCCAGTCGTGGGTCGCCGGCTCTTCGCCGATCTGTTCTCGGTTGTGGGGTTCCGTCATCCCTCGAAGATGATTAGCAATCTGCTCACGGCGAGGTTTGTGCCGTCGTCGATGTCGAGGTGGTCGATGTCGAGGTGGTCGTTGAGCTCGTTGACGTGCTCGAGCTCGTGGTCGAAGACGGCGGAGGCGACGGGGGCGCCGCTGGCTGGACGTCCCAACTCGGTGCATCCGGTGGCGCGGAGGTTGCTTGCGGCACCGAGGGCGCGGGAACAGCCCGAAGTGCCGGCTGTGGAGGTGGGACGGCCGGGACGCTGAAGTTGGGTGGCAACGGCGGGACGTAGTCCGGTCCGATTCCACAGTCAGACATCACCGTGGCTGGATGCTGCAGGAACTGCTCAACCGTTCCTCTCACGGTGTCAGTTGTGAAGGCGATGGCCACCCGTTTTGTCGGGTCCTGAGGGAGTGTCATCTGAGTGACGACCCCCGCGGTGGTGCCGTTGGAGAGGAGCGCTGGCCCACCGCTGTTGCCATGGTCGATGGCGGTGTTGGCCAGCACGGCTTGCCGGGCCCCGGGTGGCTGGAAGTTGACGATCGAGCCGGGAGATACCGTGAACACCCGGGCTGGCAGCGGATAGCCGAGCTCGACGATGTGCTCGCCGGTTACCAGGCTCGCGGTGGGAGCCCATCCCACCACGACGGGCAGCGTCTCCTTGACTTCTATGACCGCAACGTCTGGGGTCTTCGAGCTGCCAATCACCCGTCCCTTGTGTGCCTCGCCGGTCGGCGAGCGGACGACGGGGGCGGAGTCGTTGGATACGACGTGGTTGTTCGTCACGAGGTGGTGAGCGTCAATGGCGAAGGCGCTGCCAGAGCGCCAGAACCCACAGCCCAGGGTCTCGACCCGCCACACCGCGGCACCGAACCGCTTCGCCAACTCGACGTCGGAGAGTCCAGTGGCCGCGGCTATCGGTGGAGGTGCCGAGACCAAAGGCCCGGGCTTCCCCCCGGCCGCCACCGGTGTCGAAGAGTTCGCGCTGCATCCCACCCCAACGAGGGCTGTCAAGACGACACAGAACAGGACCTGCAGTCGGCCAGTACGTCGCGTCATTCTTCACCCTGACGTTGGCGCCGGACGGCACCAGCACGGGCACGTTCACGCCCCGGTGAACGGCAAGGCCGCGTTGATGGAGTCGACCCGATATGAGCGCGACGGCCTGTGCCCCTGGGAGCCAGCGAGCCATGCTGTGGTTGATCCCAAATCACCAACGACATCCCCAGCGTTGACGCCCGATACTCGTGGGCGCCTGCGCTTACTAGCAGCCCGTTCCCGAGCTGGTCAACCGGGCCAAGGGCCTCGGACCTCAACTGGGTCGTCGGTCAGGTAGAGCCCCGGAGGAGAGCACCGGAGATGCAGGCTCGGAGGCGACCCGCCGCTCCACCCGCCAGCGCGTGCTATGAGCCGAAGAGCTCGGCGGCTCGGCGGTTCATCTCCTCGTGCGAGACGTCCTCGATGTGCTGGCTCATCATCCACTGTTGGCCGAAGGGGTCTCGTAGGCGGCCACCCCGCTCCCCGTAGAACTGGTCGGCGAGCGGAAAGAGGATCTCGGCGCCAGCGGAGACGGCTCGCTCCCAGGCGGCGATGGCGCTGACGACACCACCGAGGGACTGGGGGGACTTTGCTGGGGCATCCGGATCGGATTCCTCGGTGATCATGACGACGGAGTCGCCGATGCGGACCTCCGCATGGATCACCTCACCCTTCGGTCCGGTGAATCGCTCACCCAGCTCCTCGGCTGCGAACGCGTGGCGGTAGAAATCGATGGCGGCGCCGCCATCCCGTACCACCAAGCGGGGCGTCACGGTGTGAAGGTGCTCGGGGACGGGTTTCACTCTCGACATGGGACTCCTCGCCGAAACCGTTGGCTATCGGGGTGTGCTGACCTGCCTGTATCGTTCCTCCGACACGAGCTGCCAGCCTACTGGCACGACTGTCGAAGCAGTCGGGGCAGCGGCGTGAGGGGACCGGACCTGGCTCGCGCCACCTAGCGGGGAGCATGCAGGAGCGCAGCGACGATCTGGGGGAGAGCCCAATGAAGGTCGGCTTGCCAGTAGGGCCAATCGTGCACGCCCCCGACGTAGAAGTCGTCGTGGTGCGCCACACCAGCCGAGTCGAGTGCCCGTACGAACTGCAGGTTCATCTGGAAGACCCCGTTCTCGATGGCATAGCCACCGGGGTTCGTGGGCTCCTCACCCTGCGGGCCGCCGGGGGTTCCGGTCCCACAGGCGATGAACAGCTCGGTGCCTGCCAGCCGGGCGGCCAATGCAGTGGGGTTGTGAGCAGCCCACGTGGATGCGTCGCTCTGCTGATCTCCCCAGACCCGGCCACTGGGCGTCCCGTACTGGCCGTTCAGCTGGTCGAAGACCACGCCACTCGCGGGGGCGCCGTACTGCGTGTCGACGGCCCCTGAGAAGCTGGCCGCGGCGCGGAACATCCCCGGGTGCCGGGCCGCGTAGCTCATGGCGCCGAATCCCCCCATCGAGAGCCCGGCCACCGCGTCGTCGCCGGCGACGGTCCGGAGGTGATGATCGACCCACGACTCGAGCACGCCCAGGTGATACGTCTCCCACTGGTAGCTACCATCGAGCCAGTTGGAGTACCACCCGGCCTGGGAGTCGTGGCCACCGTCTGGCATCACGATGATGACGGGAAAGCCGCCCGAGAACGCGGTGACGTCGGTCTTGGTCGTCCAAGCCGTATAGGTGTCGCCGGCGCCGTGGAGCAGGTACAGCACGGGATAGCGCTGGTGCCCGGCGCTGTAGCCCGTGGGCAGGAGGACCCGGACATGATTGTCGGTCACGTGTACCCCGGTGGGCAGCGGGATCGCCACGTCCATGCAGCGAGGAGCTGGACAGGTGCTGCTGGCCTGGGCGCACGGCACAGCGACCGCGATCGCCCCGATGACCGCGCCCAAGGCGGCCAACCAACGTCGCACGCCAGAGACTTCGTCGGCGCGGGGTCTCATGCCTGCGGGAGCCCCAGGGCGCGGGCCCCGGCCATCACGTCGATGAGCACCGGCTGCCCGTCGACGATCACGCCGCGCGTGGCGGTCGAGTACGGGTACGCGGTGCCCGAAGTGCCGGAGTCGGCGGTGGCCAGGTAGGTGGCCCAGGCGCTGGCGTCACCGGCACCGGTCCCGACATCGATGGTCTGCCTGGCGCCGCCCGGCGTCACCACCCGCACGCCGACCGCTCCGGTGAAGGGAGCGCAGCCGGCTACCCATGATCCGGCCGACCTGCCGACATCCTCGGGGGCGGGCGTCGGAAAGGGGCTGTCGCAGAGATGGCCGCCGGCGTCGACGAACATCCCCGGCACGACCCGGCTCGCCCTCCCGTCGTGGCCCAGCAGGGCGGCCAGAGCATCGGTGACGGCCAACCCGGCATGAGGGCCGACGCTCTCGGAGTCGTCGGCGTGGCCGTACCCGAACCGGTCCCGGTCGCCTGCCGCCGTGCTCTCGTACACCGACCAAGGCGTCTCGAGCGTCTCACCCTGACTGCCGACGAAGTTCCCCGGTGGGAAGAGGTAGCCGATCATGTCCTGGCCGAGCCCTGCAAGGAACCGGTAGGGGGTCGTCATCCTCGCACTTACCAGCGGCGTGGTCGGAAGCGCTGAGCCACAGCCGTAGTCGCCGGCCATCGGGTTGGTCGGGTTGCTCGGGCTCGGCTGGTAGCAGTCGGTGGGGAAGGGCATCTGGGCGGCGTCAACCGGCCCGCCCACCTCGGTGACGGGGAAGACCTCGCCCGGGGAGTAGGCGATCTGGACCGTTCCCAGCGTGAGCACACCCACTGCGCTTCGGATGAAGGCCGGTGCGCTCGGGTGCAGCTGGGCCCGTTGGCTCCCGGAGCCGTTCCCGACCATCGCCGAGGCCGACACGCCGGCGGTGCAGGAAGGGTCGGCGTAGGCGGGACGGTCGGGGAAGAGGCCGGCGGCGAAGGCGGCCAGGAAGAAGTTGTTCTCCAGCTGGACGCACAGCGAGCTGACTTGGCCCGACACCCGGCTGGGCGTGACCGTCGTGGTATTGGCGGAGTCACCCAGGGCTGCGGCGGCGGTGCGGGCCACGCTCTCGGCGTACTCGTCGACGAACTTGAGCGCATCCGTCTCGGGGGCAGGGCCCACGGCGCCAGTTGCGGCGGCGAGCGGCTCGGGGTAGACGGTCGAGCAACCGTCGACGGGATTGCCGGGGACATCGTGGTGAGCACCGGGGACCTGGAGGACCTGGGTGCCATCGGGGTACAGCGCAGGGGTCTCGACGCTGCCGACCAGGCCGGCCATCTCCATCCCGACGCCGCCGTAGGCGGACTCGAGGCGAGCCGAAAGTCGACCCGTCCAGTCTCCGCTCAGCATGGACGTGTAGGCGGGATTCCCCGAGAAGGCGAGCGACTCGTCGTGCGTCCCGACGTTCATCATGGTGAAGAGCACCCTGCCGGCGTCTCCCGACGACGTGGTGACTCCCTGCATCACCGGCACGAGGTCCGTGTCGACGAAGGGGTACGACGACCAACACGACTGGGTATTGGCGGGCATGCGCGTCACGGTCAGCCTCAGCGTCGCCGGCTGGACGGCGGCGTCGGCCTGCACCACGGCGGTAGCCACCTCGTCGACGAGGAACTGCATGTAGTACTCGTCCACGCCCGAGCTGGTTCCCGCCGGCAGGGCGCCGTTCACCTGGTTCGCCGGCGGCGGCGCACCGGAAAGGTCGGGACCCCAGAGCCCTATCGGGTCCGGGGCCGACTCGTCATGGGTCGAGGAGACGAAGATGTCCTGTGGCGCGATCGAGGTGTCCTGGCGGTGCACCGCGGCGCGGATCTGGTCCATCGTCGTGTCGAACAGCCCGATCGAGTCGACGGTCACCATGGCGAAGCGTCGCCCGTCCTCGGTGAAGACGACGGCGTGGGCCCCGATGGGGTCGTCGGTCAGGTTCGGGGTGGTGGGCGTGGTGGCCGAGGTGTTCATGCCCGGCGTCGTGTCGGCCGAGGTGAGCGGCCAGTGGTTCTCGCCCGAGCCGCCGGCGATGTACGGAGCCTCGTACCGGTGGGTTGCGTCGGCGTCGCAGTAGGGATCGCCGGGAACGTAGCGATCGGAACCGAACAGGTCCACGTACGGTTTCTCGAAGGCGAAGAGCCGCTTGCCCGGCCACAGCTGGGCGAGCTGCGCCTCGGAGGTCCCACAGCGAGGGACGAACTCGGCCGAGTCGAGCTTCTGGCCGAGGGCCGTGCCGAGCGCCGGGGGCGTGACGTCGGCGTCGGCCGCGCCGACCTGGAATCCCGTGCCGCCGGCCGGGAGCGACGCAGCCGAGCCGGACGATCCCGGCAAGCCGATGGTCGCCGCCGCCACCGCCGGCAGCAGGGCGGACGACAAGCGGAGCAGTCGTCTCACGGGGCGGGCCGGCAGGCGAAGCCGGCGCCGGTGGCGTCGAGGTTGTTGGTGTTGGAAAGGTCGTGGTGCGAGCGTGGCCACGGCCCGCTCGGCGAGCACCTTCCGGTCGGCGTCGACCACACGAAGAGGTCTCCTTCACGGGTGCCGGCCGCGAGCACCTGCTGCGCCAGGGTCCCGAAGGCCCCGAACGTCGGGCTGTTCACCGTCCACTGGCCGGTGAACTTCGGGAAGCCCGGCGCCTCGACGCCGGTCGCGTCGACCGCCCGTATGTCGGACATGGCGCTCGCTTCCACGACGTAGGGCCCGCGCGTCGCACCGCCGACATCGGCGACGATGGGCTGCACGAAGAACTGGAGGTCGTTCATCACCTGGGGAAAGGCGGGCAGCAGCTGTCCCGTACGGGTGCTCCAGGCGTCGAGCTGGTTGTCATTGGGCTGCTGCTGGTCGGTGCCGGCGCTGGCGGCGGGGGCGACCATCGATATCCCCGGAGCGGCCGGTCCGAGGGGCGCGAAGATCGGCATGCCGAGGGCAGGGATGCTCACCGGTGAGTCGGAGTTCGACAGGGGGCCGTTGGGCCCGGTCGCCGTCGTGAGCGGGGCACCGTCGGGGCCCTTGCCGAGGTACGAGGACCCGTCGGGGTTCAGGATGTAACCGGGGCCGACCGAGGTCATGGCGGCCGTCTGGAGCTGGCCCTTGCCGTTCAGATCGGCCAGGGCGGGGCTGGCGGTGGTGCCGTCGCCCACGTCCGGCAGCAGCTCCATCTCGTAGTCGGTGATCGGGACCGGCCAGCCGGGCACGATGGCGCAGGCGTCGGGCTGGGCCGAGGACGCGCAATGCGATCCCGGGGACGCAGCTGTGCGCGCCCCGGTCGGCGCGAGCGCGTACACCCTGCTGTTTCCGGGGCTGAGAAGTGGAGCGACACCGAGAAGGAAGTTGAGTGGATCCGCGACGGACTGGTTGGGCGTCTCGGCGTACTCCTCGTCACTTCCGAGGACGAGGTCGGGGGGCCCGTTGCCCCCGTTGAGCGACCCGACTGCCGGCGAGTCGAGGAGCTGCGTGCCCATCTTCACCGCCGATCCGACTGTGAACCGCACGATGTTCGTGGTCGGGTCGACCGACTGCACCTTCGACGGGTCGACCACCAGCACCGGCCAACCCGGCACGAGTCCACCGGTCGGGGTGAAGGCGTACACGTGGCGATCGAGCGATGACACCACGATGTCCAGCTGCGAGCTGCCTTGCAGGTGGGCCAGGGTGGGCGCAGCCAGGATGCCGGGAAGGACGCGGTTGTTGGGATCCCGGATGAAGCTCCCTCCGGCTGGCGCGCCGGTGCAACCGTACAGCGAGTCGGCGCCGTAGGTGGGGTTTCCCGAGTAGCAGGGATCGGTGGTGAGGGGAAACCCTGGGAGGAGCGCGCCCGACGAGTCCCAGGCGTAGACGTGGCCCCACATATCGGTGGCTACGACCTCGAGCCTGCCATTTCCGAACAGGTCGCCGACGGCTACGCCACCGACGATGCTGGCCCGCGGCTGAGTCATGACCGGCCTCGAGGCAAAGGCGGGCTCGGCGAGGTGCGTCGAGATGGGGACGGTCTCGACCGGCCAGCCGCGCAGATCCACCAGCCTGCTCTTGGCGGGGTGGGCCGGGTCCGGTTGCGGCACATAGGCGTGGACAGCCCCGTCGGCGGTGGCCACGATCAGCGCGTTCTCGCCGTTCGGGCCGATGGGGGCGAGCGTCGGCGACGCGTCGAGGGACCCTCCCGGCTGCAGCGGGTCGGCCGTCGCCATCGTCGGGTCGTGGGCCAGGTACTCCGTGCGCCGGTCCATCCCGACCAGCCCGTGCGCGTCGGTTGTGACGAGCCGGAACGTGACCGAATCGGCGTCGGGTGCGGGTCGCCCGGCCGTCCCGGTGCCGTTGTTCGACGGTGGGAGCTGGGCGGAGATGGTCGCCAGGTCGGCGGGGGTGAGCGTGTGGTGGACGGTTGTTGGCCCGCTGGAGCCGGGTCCCATGCCACCGCTACCGGTCCCCGACTGGATGGTGGTCCAGGCGCCGGGCTCGGGCTGGGTGCCGATGCCGTACTGGAGCTCCCAGTGGAACGGGCCCGGCGTTCGGACCGCGGCGACCGTTCCGTTCAGTGTCACGGCGTCGGCGTTCGGATCATACGTCCCGAACCACGGTGTCGCGCCGAAGTCGGCCTCCGGCGGGATCTTCCCGCCGGCCAGCCACGAGAGGATGTTGCCGGCGTCGATCCGGCCGTGGCCGGTGAACATGTCGTAGCCGGGCTGGGTCGGGTAGCGCGTCGTCGGTACGGGGGAGACGACCGCATAGTTGTCGGGAGCTCCGAAAGGAAGCGCCGCAGTCTGGAAGTCGACGTCGTCGGCCGACATCTCGATGAGCTCGCGCACCTCGGTGGCCGACAGGGCGATGGGCTGGCCGCCAACCGAGGTCACCCGCGGATACGCCGCGATGCCTCCCGCATCGAGAAGGTTGCGCGCTTCCGACTCGATGAGCCCTGTGATGCCGCCCGCCTTTCCCGTGGCTTCGGACGAGCAACTGGCGCTCTCCACGGTGACGCCGATGTTGGCGCCGTAGTTGGTGCACCCGTTCAGGAACAGGTAGCCCGGCGGGTTGTACAGCGGAGCGGTCTGGCCCCCGGCCGCCTGCGAAGGAGCCCGGGTGACGCTGTTCACGACGACGGTGCCGGGCAGGTTGCTGGGCTCGTTGTGGTGCTCGGCCTCCTCGTCGGCAGCGCTCGATATCACCGGCACGCCGTGGGCATCGGCATAAGTCACCGCCTGGGCTGCGGTCGTCGTGACGTCGACGGTTCCGAGGGCCTCCTGGATGACGCTCACCCGGCTGTCGACGGCGAAGAGGACGCCCTGGGCGAAGGCGTTCCCTTCCGCGATGAAGCTCTCGCCTACTCGGATGGGCATGACGGTGCAGGAAGGGCAGGTGCCGACTTCGTTGCCGATCGAGTCCGCCGCACCGGTCGAGTCCTCGGCCTCTCCCGATCCGTGGCCGTACTGGACGTCATCGAAGGGATCGTTGGTGTTGTCCACGAAGTTCCAGCCGGCGATGGCTTCGGTGAAGCCGGCGGGGCTCGGACCCGGATAGGCAGGTGCCTCGCTGGCCGGGTTCGAGGTGGGGTAGTAGTAGGGCGAGGTCGAGGTGCCGAAGGTGCGTATGAGGTCCTCGGGGGAAATGCCGGTGTACGCCGAACCGGCCCGATGGGAGGCGGTGGCACAGAACAACGACGACTCGGCCCCCGAGACACCCAGGGTGGCCGATCCGAGGATGCGAGGATCGCTCGCGTACTGCTGGGCGTCGAGGATGCCCGAATCGTTCAGGTCGTAGGGATCACTGTCGCTGAACACTGCGCCTCGAGCCTCGAGCGTGGGCTTGGTCAGGCCCTGGGAGTTCTCGGGATAGGGCAGGGTGGAACGGTTCAGGGCGATCTTGTCGACCACCGAGGAGTCGCACCACTCGATGCCCGAGTCGGTGATGGCGATGACCGTGTCGGGCCGACCAGTGGTCCTCTGCCAGGCCTGGTCGACCGAGTTGCCCTCGACCCCGCACAGCTCCTGGGGGTTGTTCGCCACCGTCGGGTTCGTCGTGCGAGCGCTGGTCAGCTTCCAGTCACCTCCGCCGTTGGACCAGTTGGCCGGACGCACCGGTGGCTGCACGGATGGGGTATGAAGGTAGGACGCGTAGCTCTCGGGATCGGATCCCTGCGGAGGCGGCCAGAGCGCGGTGCCCGTAGGGCTCTGGGTCTCCGTGCCGGGCCCGCCCTGGTTGGCCGGGACCGGCGGGCAGCTCGATGGTCGGGGGTTGTCCGTGGCGACAGGCCCGTGGCTCGCCACCGGGGTCTTGACAGGCCCGGCGGTCGCGGGACTGTCGGGCTGTGCCAGCCACAGCGGCGCGGCCATGGCCAGGACCGAGGACCCCACCAGGACGGCGCGTCGCGGAGACGACCGCCGTGGGCGGCAGCGCCACCTTTCAGCCGTCACTCGTGTCCCCAGCCCTGCCCTCACCGACTTCCCTCGTCCGGCTCCGGGCCCACCTCTTCTACCCCGGCGGCTCTCCTTCCTGCGCCAGCTGCTGCGCTGCTGAGCTCGACACTGGTTTTCGAGTGGTCGTCGCCGAGGAGGTCTTCGAGACGGACATCGCCTTGGCGAATGTCGCCCATGTGCAGACGCGCCCGCTCGCGCCGACCGCTGGGTTGCCGCCTCCCCCGCGCCACAGGCTGTCCGGACATCCAAGTCACGACGGCACCTGCTCTGTCAGCGACCGTACATGGCGGTTCTTTTTGCGCGGCATGCCCCCAAATAGGAGTTAGTATCTCCCCAAAGGAGGGGAGTGGTGGGTTGCCGCTCCGCTCATTACGGGGGGAGAGCCATGAGAACTCGTCAGCGGAGGGCATGGTTCCGCCACTGCGGTTTGTGCGGTCGGGTTGATGATCGCCGGTCGTTCGGAGAGCCTGAGGACGGGATCGCTTCCGGCGCGACATGGATCTGCCAGGACTGCGGACTCGGTGCCGATCTCGAGTATGTCGAGTTGCCGATTGAACTGGTCTACGACCAACACTGAAGCCGTTCCCGACAAACGCTGTTCGGCATGCGGGACTAAGCAGCGTCGGGGATACATCCGCTATTAGCCCGCGGTCAGCCCCTCAGCCGATGAAGCGGTCGTTGTCTCATGGGCGGCAGGCGGAGTCGGCATCTCAACTGGCGCGCCGCAGCACATCGGAAAGGTTGAGCCGCACACTCGACTGGATCGTCGATGACCGGGTGGCGACCAGTACGTCTAGGCCGACGTCTCGGGCCCACTGGAAGAAGCCGCGCAAGTCGTGCCGGTGGGCTGACCGCCGAACACGGCCCGAGAAGGGCGTTTGTATGGGCTATACCACAACTGGCGCCGTACCAGACCCACCGATGACTTCGGAGCTGTAAGCACGTCATTCACGTCGGCGCTAGAAAATTGAAGATTGGAGACCGGACGATGCAAGTTGTCGTAAGCGAGTTCATCAGCCTCGACGGGGTGGTACAGGCCCCAGGTGGCCCACAGGAGGACACCAGCGGTGGGTTCCGTCATGGTGGCTGGTCCATGCCGTTCTTCGATCCAGAGGTCATGGGACCAGTCATCGGCGGATTCGCTGAACGGAGTGAGGCCCTACTCCAGGGTCGCAAGACGTATCAGGTGTCGTCAGCCGCCTGGCCCGAGCGCGGAAGTGATCCGTTTGCGGACTGGATCAACGCTGCCCAGAAGTATGTCGTGTCCGATACCCTCTCCGAGGCCGATCTCACGTGGAAGCCGACGACGATCATTCGAGCCGCCGAGCTGACTGAGAGGGTTGCAGAGTTGCGCGGCAGGTCCGGGGGCGACATCTATGTCTATGGCAGCCTGACACTCGTACGAGCGTTGCTCACCGCCCAGCTGGTCGATGAGCTCGTCCTGATGATCGAGCCGATAGCTCTCGGTGGTGGCAAGTCGCTCTTCCCCAACGATGGCGAAGCACGTCGGTTCGAGCTCACGTCCTCGAAAACGTCAAACACTGGTGTTCAGGTCTGCAGCTATCGACCCTGTTGATCTAGGAGAGACAAAGGTGCGCCGAGTGCACCGCGCATGAGTCGAAGTCGCCAGTACCAGGCTTCCCGAGAGGGAGTCCGGTCACGGGTATCGCCTGGAGCCGGCGGGCCACCCCCGCCGACTGGTCGCTGTCAGTCGAGATCGGGCCGCGTCAGATCGAAGAAAGTGGGCTGAGTCTCCATCATCGACATGAACTCCTTGCGGAGCTGATCCTGCTCGGTCTCCTTCTCACCTCTGCGGGCTTCTGCCTCCGAGGCGAAGTAGACGGCCTGGGTGAAGCCTCCATCGCCGTGCCAAGCGATCACCATCCCGAGGATGTCGGGGCGACGCTCGCGCAGGCGGCCCTCCATGTCGGCGCTGCGCGAGCGCATCTGTTCCTGGTTCTTGGCCCGTGCCTGGATGACCTGGACGAACCCGGCGTCGTTGGAGCCACCCCCGAACATCGTGTCGACCTCTCGGCAGTCGTAGAAGGTGGGATCGCCATCGATCGCCTTCGCCGTCTCATTCCACCATCGGCCCTGCTCCGGCCGCTCGCTGTTGGCCTTGGCCGCCGCCTCCGACTCGAAGCGGGCCAGGGTGATGCTGCGACCGTCAGCCGTGGTCCCGCTGGTCGAGCCAAGATAGCCCTTGGCTCCGGGCTTGATGTCCCTTCGCCAGGAGTCAATCTGGCGCTCGAACAGGGCGGCGTCCTTGAGTTTGCCCTGGATCACCTGGATGAACATTTCTCCCCCTTGTCTCGTCCGAAGCTCCCCTGTCTGACACGAAGCGTACGCGTTGGTATGCCGTTGTGCACGAGCGAGCTATCGCCTCGGTTTGGCTCGCAGAAAGGGAAATCAGCTTACGTCTAGCGGATCCACCGATCCCTCGACCAAGCAACTGGTGTAGCAGGAGAACCGAGCCGCGAACCACCGACTGCCGACTGGCCCGGCGATCCTGACCGGTCATGGGAGCTAAGAGTGGCTCCTCGTTTCGAGCGCGATAATCGCTGGACCATGGCCGATGGACAACCTTCGGTATACAGCGGCGGGACGGCGTGGGCGCGGAACCTCACGACACCGGTTCGGGATTTCCTGAGCACCGAGACCGGTAGTGCCAGTGTATTGGTGGCGGCTGTAATCAT
>VAWP01000080.1 GCA_005888295.1 Actinomycetota bacterium | reverse complement strand
GTGGCATAGATTGCTCCCCCCTCTTGTCCATGGACTCCGCCGAGCCCGCCGTTGCTGTCAAGGTTGTAACACAGCGGGTGCCCTGCGTCTACGGTGGCGGCTGGGCGGCGCCCGAATTGTGGTAAATGGGAGCGAGCTGGCTCCTGCCGGATCCCTTTATGAACGGGGGGTGAAGCGCACAGGAAGGCAAGTTGGCTTGCGGAACCCGAGGCCGTGCATGTGGGGGTCAGCGGTGTCGGATCCCTCCGGACCAGGTGCCAGCTCGACGTCCGGCAGGCGGTCGAGCACGGCGTCGAGCACGACCCTCATCTCCATGCGGGCCAGGTGCATTCCCAGGCACATGTGCGGTCCCGAGGCGAACGCCAGCTGCTGTTGCTCGAGCCGATGGATGTCGAAGCGGTCGGGCTCGGCGAAGCGGGTCTCGTCCCGGTTCGCCGAGCCGAGACACAGGGTCACGCGGGCGCCTGCTGGGATGGCGACATCGGCGATCGTGACGTCGCGTGTCGCCAGGCGCGGGATGAACGGTATCGCCGGCTCCCATCGCAGCAGCTCCTCGATCGCCCGCGGGACGAGCGCGCCCTCCCGACGGATGTCGTCGAGCTGGTCGCGATGCGTGAGGAGCGCGAACAGGAGGCTGCCGATCGAGCAGTAGGTGGTCTCCGACCCGGCGGGCAGCAGGAGCCGGAGATACGAGACGATCTCCTCGTCGGACAGCGCCTGGCCGTCGATCTCGGCCAGCGCCAGCTCGCTGATCAGGTCGTCGTCCGGACTGGCCCGCCGATCGCGGACGATCGGTAGGAGGTACGCGGCGAGCTGGTGGGAAGCCTCGCGGCTGGCTCGATATCCGGCGCCGACGCTGGTGAGCGTGAAGGCGAGCTCCTGGAACATCGGGTAGTCGCGACGGGGGAGGCCGAGGATGCGGGCGATGACCTGGACGGGGAAGGGAAAGGTGAGCTCCCGGACCAGCTCGGCGTGGCCACGGCCGGCGAACCGGCCGATCGTCTCCTGCGCCAGCGGCCCGATGAGCTCCGACTCCCATCGCTGCAGCGCCTTGTGACGGAAGGCGTGGCCCGCCAGCCTGCGGAACCGCCCGTGCTCGGGCTCGTCCATCTCCAGGATCGTGTGACCCATGACCGGGCCCATCACCCGTTCGTACACCCTCGAGGAGAAGGTCACGTTGTCGCGTAGCACCCGCGCGCAGTCGTCGTAGCGCAGGACCGCGAACCGTCGCCCACCGTCGTCGTTACCGGCGCCCGCGTCCGGCACCGCGTCTCCCTCGACGACCCCGAGATCGCGTCGTAGGGCGGCGAGGCGCGTCCACGGATCGCGCTGGCCCCCAACCGTCTGGTCGAAGGCCTGCTGGGCGCTGGTAGACGGCATCGACGCCCTCCCCTGATCGCTGACGTCGGCGTCAGCTTAGCTCGGGGGTCGACGGGCCGTCGCCGAGCGGCCTACGGGTTGCCCGGCACGTAGAGGCGCGGGTTGCGGGGCACGTTGTTGATCCGCACCTCGAAGTGCAGGTGGGGACCGGTGGAGTGCCCGGTCGATCCCTCGTACCCGATGACGTCGCCCTGGGTCACCGTCTGGCCTCGGGTCACGGCGATCCTCGACTGGTGCCCGTAGCCGGTGACGAGGCCGTTGCCGTGGTCGACGAGCACGAAGTTCCCGTATCCGCCCTGCCAGCCCGCCCAGATCACGACGCCGTTGTCAGCAGCGTGGATGGGCGTCCCGTAGGGGGCGTCGATGTCGATGCCAGGATGCCCGTTGTGCCCGAACTCCTGGGCCACGCGGCCGTGGAGGGGCCAGATCAGACCACTCGTGGCGGGGGCGGGCGATGCGGCTGCGACGGGCGGTCCAGGGATCTCAGGTGCCGGCGGCAGCGGGGCCGAGATGCTGTCTGTCGCCGGCGCGGCCGGCACCACGACGACGTGCGTCGGCGCCCGTCGCATCAGATGCTCGCTCGGACCCTGCGACGTGGCCGAGACGGCGAAGGCGCGGGCGTTGGCCGGCCCTCCCGACCCGTGGCCACCAGGACGAGCGCGGACAGCCCGGGCGAGGAGAGCTCGCCCGGGCGCCGCGCCGGCCGACGTCTCGGTGGCGGCTTGGGCGGTCGGGGCGGGGGCTTGGCCCAGCGGTTGGTCGTTGGGGCTCGCAGCTCGTGGCGGCTCGACGGTTCGCTCATCCGGGCAGGAGGACTCCCCGGGCAGCGTCGCCGCGACCCGCCGGCGCGACAAACCCACGCACAGTGCGCGGCATGGGGCGAATAGTTCGGCCCACGGTCGGCCGTGACCTGCGGTCAGGCCCGACAAATCCGACATTTGGGCCGAACGGGTCCTGCTGCTCGTTCCAGCGGCCCTTTCGCGGAGGCCGGTGCCTAGTTGTCGGCCGCCGGATGCTCGACGACGCTGACCACGCGGGCCGCCATGAACCGGGCGGTTCGCACGGCCTGGCCGGAGCGGGTGACCTCGGTCACCTCCGTGACGCCCCGGGCGGAGGACACCTCCACCCGCCGGCCCGCCTTCGTGGCCAGGATGTCGAACTGGCGCACGCCGCCGCCAGTGTCCACGAGCACCTCGACCCGATCACCCTTCACGTTCACGAGCGTAGAACCCGGAGGTCAGCGAGGGCGTGGATGGCCCGAGGGGGCCCGAGCGACAGGGGCGCGACCCGGCTCCGGGTTCCCGACACGTTGACGGTGGCGGGCTCGCTGGCGAGACTCAGCGGTGACTGGAGGAGGTCGCATGAGCTACGCGCTGCGGGGAGCGCTGGTGGTCGACGGGTCGGGATCTGCGGCCCGTCGGGCCGACGTGGTGATCGAGGGCGGGCGGATCGCCTCGGTGGGCGAGAGCCCGGGGGTCCGATCCGGTGTCGAGGAGGTGGACCTGTCGGGGCTCGTCCTGGCGCCGGGCTTCATCGACATCCACACCCACTACGACGCCCAGGTCCTGTGGGACCCCGAGCTCACGCCTTCCTGCTGGCACGGTGTCACGACCGTCGCCATGGGCAACTGCGGGTTCGGGATCGCTCCGACCCGGCCCGAGCACCGCTCGACGATCGCGCGGACCCTCGAGAACGTGGAGGGGATGTCCGCCGAGGCGCTGGAGGCCGGCATCCCGTGGGGCTTCGAGACCTTTCCGGAGTATCTCGACACGCTCGACGGCATTCCCAAGCGGATCAACGTCGGAGCGTTCATCGGCCACACACCGTTGCGCCTCTACGTCATGGGGGACGACGCCATCGAGCGAGCCGCCACCGACGACGAGGTCGACGACATGCGGCGGGCCGTGCTGGAGGCGATGGCGGCGGGAGCGCTCGGGTTCGCCACGTCGCGGTCACCGACGCACGCCGGGGCTGGTGGGCGACCGGTGCCGAGCCGGCTGGCCGAGGTGGAGGAGGTCTTCCGGATCGCCGACGCGCTGCGCCAAGCCGGCAAGGGCGTGGTCCAGGTCACGCCCGGGCCCGGCTTGTTCCTCGACGAGTTCGCCAGCCTCTCGACCGAGCTCGGGCTCCCCGTCACGTGGACGGCGCTGCTCACCGGGTTCGGAGCGCGGGGAACGGCCACGGCGCTGGCCGAGCGCACCGCGGCGCTGGGCGGGGAGGTGTGGCCGCAGATCGCCTGCCGTCCCCTGGTCATGCAGGTAGCGCTGGAGGATCCGTTTCCCATCGCCATGCTGCCCTCGATGAAGGAGGTGCTCGCCGTGCCTCGCGGCGAGCGTGCCGGGGTCTACGCCGACCAGGCGTGGCGTGAGCGGGCGCGCCCCGAGGTGAGCAAGGCGTGGGCGACGCGCTGGTCCAAGATGTCGATCGAGGAGACCGGCCGCCATCACGCCCTGCGCGGCCGCACGGTGGCCGAGCTGGCCGAGGAGCGTGGGGTCGAGCCCTTCGATGTGCTCGTCGACCTGTCGTTGGAGGACGATCTCCGGACGCGCTTCCAGGTCGTGTTGCTCAACGACGACGAGGTGGAGGTGGCCGAGCTGCTCCAGGACAAGCGGACCGTGCTGGGGCTGTCCGACGCGGGGGCGCACGCCAGCCAGCTGTGCGACGCCTGCTTCTCGACGCACCTGCTCGGCTACTGGTCGCGCGAGCGAGGGACACTGCCGCTGGAGGAGGCCGTCTGGCGGCTCACCGGTCATCCCGCTCAGGTCTTCCGACTCGAAGGGCGGGGCCTCGTGCGAGAGGGCTACGCCGCCGACCTGGTGGCTTTCGATGCGGAGAAGGTCGGAACGACGGAGGCACGGCGCACCTGGGACCTCCCCGCCGGAGCCGACCGGTTGGTGGTCGACAGCCTGGGCATCGAGCACGTGTGGGTCGGCGGCGTGGCGACGCGAGCTGATGGCATGGACGTCGAGGACGCAAGGCCCGGTCGCCTGCTGCGAAGGTGACGCCGGGAAGCTCGTACGAAGTGGAGGCAACCGTGTCAACGACCATGATCTCGGCCGATTCACACGTGACCGAGCCGCCCGACACGTACGCGCCGCGGATCGATGCCCGATATCGGGACGAGGCGCCACACCTGGCTCGCGACGACGAGCTGGGCGACATCTTCGTCATCCCGGGGATGAAGGTGCCCGTGCCGATGGGCCTCGTGGCCGCGGCGGGCAAACCGGCCGAGCAGATCAGGACCTTCGGCGTGCGTTTCGACGAGCTCCACCGGGGTGGATGGGACCCGGAGGCCCGCCTCGCCGATCAGGACCGCGACGGGGTGGCGGGCGAGGTCGTCTACCCGACCGTCGGCATGGCTCTCTGCAACCACCGTGACGTCGACTACAAGAAGGCCTGTATGGACGCCTACAACCGGTGGATCGCCGAGTACGCCGGCGCCCATCCGGATCGGCTGTTCGGTGTCGGACAGACGGCGATGCGTACTCCGGCCGAGGGCATCGACGACCTTCGTACGATCGCTTCCCTCGGGCTGCGCGGCGTCATGATGCCGGGCCAGCCGGGCGAGGCCGACTACGACAGCGATGTCTACGACCCGTTCTGGGAGGCGGCGGTCGAGACGGGGCTCCCACTCTCGTTCCACGTCCTGACCACCCGGGAGACGTCCCCGGTGCGGGGACCGCGGCTCAACGGCTTCATGAGCATCATCCGGGCCAACCAGGACGTGATCGGCACGCTGATCTTCTCCGGCGTGTTCGAACGGCACCCCGCGCTGCGGGTGGTGTGCGTGGAGGCCGACGCGGGTTGGGTGCCGCACTGGATGTACCGGGCAGACCATGCCTTCAAGCGGCACCGTCACTGGCTGCCGGCCGGGGCGCTGTCGCGCCTGCCGAGCGAGTACTTTCGGGACAACGTGTACACGACGTTCCAGGACGACTGGGTGGCGTTTCGCATGACCGAGATGGTGAACGTCGAGCGGTTGATGTGGGCGAACGACTTCCCGCACAGCGACTCGACCTGGCCCTGGTCGCAGGAGATGCTGGCCGAGCACACCGAGGGCCTCGGTGACCGGGATCGGGAGCGGATTCTGCACGACAACGTGGCCGAGCTCTACGGGCTCGCGTGACCGGGTAGCGGCGGTGCCGGGGGACTCCACGTCCCGGTCCGTCGATGACGCCGTGCTCTCGCTCGGCGTCGACCTCGGCGCCGAGGGCCGCCTCGAACGGCTGGCAGAGGCCGCTCGAGGTCTCGTCGGTGCCCGGTATGCCGCCATCGGCATCCCCGACGACCAGGGGGAGTTCGCCCAGTTCGTCACGTCGGGCCTGAGCGACGAGGTGGTGGCCGCCATCGGTCCGCTGCCGAGGACCCACGGGCTGCTCGGTGCCATCCTCCAGGACGGCAAGGCATACCGCAGCGACGACATCCGCTCCGACCCGCGGTTCGTGTGGTGGCCCGCCGCCCATCCCCGTATGGGAACGTTCCTCGGCGTGCCGGTGGATCTCGATGGACGGGTCATCGGTGCCTTCTACCTGGCCGACAAGAGCGACGGCGGGTGCTTCGACGAGGTGGACCAGCAGATGATCGAGGCGTTCGCGGCGCGGGTTGCCCTTGCGGTCGAGAACGCCCGTCTGCACGAGGAAGCACTGGAGCTCGGCGTCGTGGAGGAACGCAACCGACTTGCCCGCGAGCTCCACGACTCGGTGACCCAGACGCTGTTCACGTCGGTGCTGCTGTCCGAGACCGGGCTCACGTTGCTGGGGAGCGATCACCCGGAGGCCACCGCGGAGCTTCGCCGGTCCCAGGAGCTGGCTCGCCAGGCACTGGACGAGATGCGGTCGATGATCTTCGAGCTGCGCCCGCCCGAGCTCGCCAGCGACGGGCTGGTACCGGCGCTCCGCAAGCACGTCGAGATCCTGCAGCGCGTCCACGGTGTCCCCATCCGGGTGACCGCCGCGGGTGAGCGCCGCCTTCGCGGCCGCACCGAGCGCGAGGTGTTCCGGATCGTCCAGGAGGCACTCGGCAACGCGGTGCGCCACGCCCGGCCGACGGCCGTGGACGTGATCATCGAGATGACCGCCAGCCGGTTGACCGTCGTCGTCAGCGACGACGGCGTGGGTTTCGATCCATCCGCGCCCCAGCTCCGTGCCCGCCACCTCGGGCTCACCTCCATGGAAGAGCGGGCTGGCGCGTTGGGTGGGACGCTGCAGGTCACGTCGGCTCGCGGAGAAGGCTCGTCGATCAGGGCAGAGGTGCCGGTTGACACCTGACGTGCGGGTGGTGATCGCCGACGACCACCCCGTGGTCCGACAGGGGCTGCGCACGTTCCTCGCTCTACAGGAGGGCATCGAGGTCGTCGGGGAGGCTGCGGACGGTCGCGAGGCGCAGGCGACGGTGCGGGCGGTGACGCCGGATGTCATCCTGCTGGACCTGGTCATGCCCGGTACTGACGGCGTCGCCGCCATCGCCCGGCTGACGGCCGAGAGCCCCGGCACGAAGGTGCTCGTGCTGACCAGCTTCCCCGACGACGACAAGCTGCTCGCCGCCGTCCAGGCCGGTGCAGCCGGCTACCTGCTCAAGGACGTGGCACCGGCCGAGCTGGCGAGTGCCATTCGCGCCGTGGCGAGGGGGGAGGCCGCGTTGAGCTCGAGACCGGCAGCCCGTCTGCTGCGCGAGTACGCCCAGGGAGGGTCAGCGGCCGGCCCCGTGGCGCTCACGGGACGGGAGCGAGAGGTCCTGGGCCTCGTCGGTCGCGGCCTGGCCAACAAGCAGATCGCGCGAGAGCTCTCGATCGCCGAGAAGACGGTCAAGACCCACGTGAGCCACGTCCTCAGCAAGCTCGGGGTAGCGGACCGGACGCAGGCCGCCCTGTACGCGGTCCGCACTGGTCTCGTGGATCCGGGACCGGGGTCCTAGGACCAATTGCCGGCTCTGGCTGAGGCTGGGGCCCGATGACGTCGAGCCCGGTCAGCCGTAGCTTCGGCGTCATGGCTGAAACAACGACATCTCATCGCGAGCGGGTCGCCATCGTCACCGGTGCCTCGAAGGGGCTGGGGTTGGCCCTGGCGCGCGCCCTGGCCACACGCGGTTGGCGTCTGGTGCTGGACGCCAGAGGTGTGGACGCCCTGACCCGAGTGGGCACAGAGCTGAGGCGGCAGACCAGGGTGGTGACCGTCACCGGTGACGTGGCCGACGAGGAACACCGGGTCCGCCTCGTGGACGAGGCCGCTCGGCTCGGGCGGCTCGAGCTGCTCGTGAACAATGCCAGCGCGCTCGGTCCGAGCCCGCAGCCGGCGCTGGCCGACTATCCGCTGTGCGAGCTGAGGAGCGTCTACGAGGTCAACGTGCTGGCGCCGCTCCGTCTCGTCCAGCTGGCGTTGCCCCAGCTCGTCGCGTCGCGCGGTCAGGTCGTCAACGTGAGCTCCGACGCGGCCGTCGAGCCCTACGCCGGCTGGGGCGGTTACGGGTCGTCGAAGGCTGGCCTCGAGCAGCTCAGCAACGTGCTGGCGGCCGAGCACCCCGAGCTGGGAGTGCTCTGGGTCGACCCGGGAGACATGCGGACCGACCTCCACCAGGCCGCCTTTCCGGGCGAGGACATCTCCGACCGCCCACCCCCCGAAGCGAGCGTCCCCGGCCTGCTCGCGCTGCTGGAGCGCGGGGCACCGAGCGGCCGGTACCGGATCGAGGCCGTGGGAGACGCGGGTCCGGGAGGCGGGCCCGACGGGGCTGACGCCGCGACACCGGGTGAGTTGGTGGGCAGATGACGGTGGCGACGGCCGCATTGGATTTCGAGCTTCCCTCGGCGCTCGAGGCGCGTGAGCCGGCAGAAGCGCGGGGGCGAGGGCGGGACGACGTTCGCCTGCTCGTGTCGAGAGGGTCGGCGGAGCCGGCGCACGCCTGCTTCCGGGACCTGCCCGTGCTGCTCGAGCCCGGCGACCTGGTGGTGATCAACACGTCGGGAACGCTGCCGGCGGCGCTGGCCGGGCGTCTCGGCGATCTCAGCGTCGACGTGCACCTCTCCGGGCGGCTGCCCGGCGGTCACTGGCTGGCCGAGCTGCGTCGACCGGCCTGGCCGGCCAGCCTTCCCGAGCCTGGGGGCCGCGATGGGGACGTGGTGCGGCTGCCCGCTGGTGGGTCGGCGCGCCTGGTGAGGCGGTGGCGGGGCTCGCCCCGTCTCTGGGTCGTCGACCTCGATCTACCCGTCGGCGACCTCGCCTTCATCCACGCCCAGGGCCGCCCCATCCGGTACGGGCACGTGCCCGACGATTGGCCACTCGACACCTATCAGACGGTGTACGCGACCGAGCCCGGCAGCGCGGAGATGCCGAGTGCGGGCCGGGCCTTCACGGCCGAGATCATCACCGCCCTGGTGGCGAGGGGCATCTCGGTCAGCCCGCTCGTGCTGCACGCCGGGGTGTCGTCGACCGAGGTGGGCGAGGCACCGCCGCCCGAGTGGTACCGCGTTCCAGAGGTCACGGCCCGCCGGGTGAACGACACCAGGGCGGCTGGTGGCCGGGTCGTGGCCGTGGGCACGACGGTCGTGCGCGCCCTCGAGACGGTCGTCGACGATGACGGGCTCGCGCGCGAGGGCGTCGGGTGGACCGAGACAGTGGTGACTCCGGACCGCCCCGTCCGCTCGGTGGACGGGCTGCTCACCGGCTGGCACGAGCCGCGAGCCAGCCACCTGCTCATCCTCCAGGCCATCGCTCCGCCCTTTGCGCTCGAGTCGGCCTACCGGACCGCTCTCGAGCGCGGCTACCTCTGGCACGAGCTCGGCGACCTCCACCTCATCCTGCCGGGAACGGTCTAGGTCACCACCTGCTCGCTGTCGTCGGGCTCCGGCCGCGGGGCCGGAGCGACGTGACCGTTCCCGTCGGTGCCGTGCGCGGCCGTCGTCAAGGGCACCGGCTCGAGCTGGTGCCGGCCGGCGCGGTCGCCGTCGAGATCTGGCGACCCACGGTCGACGGAGTCCTGCCGGAAGACGCTGGCGATCCACCCCGGCCGGTAGGCCGTCAGGGTCGCCACGGCGACGACTGCGCCGACGACGGACCGGGCGACCCAGGTGCGCGCCACCTTGTCGGCGAGCTGGTCGAGCCAGCCCTCCCCGCCGGGAGCCACGGCGAACGTGGGCAGGACGCTCGTCCAGAGGATCGCCCGCTCCCATCGGTCGGCGGCGGCGGCGGCCACGAGCATGAGCCCCCACGTGAGGTACCAGGGGTAGAACGTCGGCCCGAGGACCGCGACCACGATGAGGGCCCCGCCGAGCGCGGGGACCCACCGCTCCCGCGGGCTCCGCAGCAGGAGATGGGCGACCACGCCGAGGGCGACCAGCATGGCGATGTCCCGCCACAGATGCAGCGCGGTGAGGAACGAGAGATGGAGGTAGTGATCGAAGCCGAAGGCCAGGTCGCTGACCACTGCCAGACGCGGCGCCGCCTTGCCCGGCACGCCGAGCGCACCGAGCCACCCCCAGCTCAGGCCCGAGGCCGCGGTCACCGCCGCGATGGTGCCGAGGGCGACGGCTCCGCCTCGGGCGGCGGCGGCCGCTCGGGACCGGATCGACGGGAGATCTCGGACCATGCCCCAGACGATGAAGACGATGGCGATGGCCGCGGGCAGCTTCACCGCCGCGGCCATCGTGCACAGCAGGATCCCAGCCAACGGCCGGCCCGAGCTGGCGAGGGCGACGCCTGCGGCCAGGAGGCCCACCATGATGGCGTCGTTGTGGCCGGCGCTCACCAGGTGGAGGAGCGTCAGCGGGCTCAGCAGGGCCAGGGCCAGGACGCGCGCCGGCCGCTGTCCGTGCCGGCGGGCGATGGCGGTGAGCGAGACCGCCGCCAGGGCGAGACCGGCACAGGCGAGGAGACGGAAGACGATCACCGTGCCGACCACCGTGTGGGCGCCAATGGTGGACGCCACCCCGGCCAGGCGGAGGAACAGGGGGCCATAGGGCGACACGGTGTGGAGCCACACGCCATGGGCCGCGCTCCGGAACGGGCTCGGTCCCAGGGCGTAGGCCGTCGTGGCGTAGGGGTTCATGCCGTGGTTCACGAGCTGGCCGTCGGCGGCGTAGACGAACACGTCCCCGCTGAACAGGGGCGGCCCGATGAGCAGCGGGAGCACCCAGACGGCCATCACGACGAGGACGGGACGGATGGTGGGGCCATCAGGAGACCGAGTGGCCCGGACCACGGCGATCCAGGCCCAGACGAGCAGTAGGACACCGCAGTAGAAGGCGGCCAGCGACGGATTCTGCGAGGCGCCCGAGAACGGCGGAATACGGAAGAACCACGGGTCCGACCTGATCAGGAAGAACCCTCCGGGGTGGGTGGCTGCGATCGACGCCAGGAATGAGCCGAGGAAGCCGACCGCGCCGGGCACCGCCAGCTCGTGTCGCGACAACCTCTGAAGCCGGGAGAAGCGTGTTGCGAGACCCGTGGCCGAGCGCGACGAGGCGCCGACGAGGTCGCCCTCACCAGGGGCGCGCAACAGCTGCTGGGGGAGTCGTAACACGTTCGCCATATACCCTTAGGGTCCGCACCGTAGCCTGAGCGGGCGGTCAGAGGCACGCACCCGCACGTGCCGGGGTCATCTCATGGCCGGCCGGGCGTCAGGGTCAGGTCTGCGCCCACCCTGATCGAGTCGACCAGTCGCTCGCCCGCGCCCACCGTGCCGCCGGGCCAGACGACCGAGCGGACGACCTCGCCGCGTACGGTCGCACCCGGCCCGATCACGCTCGAGCCACCCGAGGCGGCCAGGTTGGCGGCCAGGTACTCGCCCGGCGTGCCGCAGTCGAAGAAGGGCTGGGTCGACGTGGTCAGATCGAGCCGGCCGGCAGCGGAGAGCGCCTTCCACGAAACCTCGTAGAGGCCGGACGGCCGGGGCTCGAGCCCGGCCACGGCCGACCACGGCATCAGGGCGGCTCCCGCGTACCGCAGCGGGCCAAAATCACCCTGCTCGGGGTCGTCCACGGTGAGGAGCCTCACCCGCTCACCGTCCCAGCCCTGGACAAAGGCCGCCAGCGGGTGGCGGTGCCACCCGTCGGAGTTGAGGACGAGGACGGGGCGGCCGTCGATCCAGCCTCGCAGCAGCCCCAGTGCCCCTGCGGTGCCGAGCGCCTCCGGCTCCTCGACCGAGAGGTGGGCCCGACCGGACAGGTGCTGCTCCATCTGCGTCCGGCCATGATGGATGTTGACCGCCACGTCGCCCGTCACGCTCCGCGCCCGGCCGAGGGCGACGTCCACCAGGGCGACGTTGTCCACCGGGCACAGGGCCTTGGGCAGGACATCGCTGAGCGGTCGCAGGCGCCTCCCTGCCCCTGCCGCCAGCACGACCGCGACGAGATCGCCCCGCGCCGTCGTGCTGCCCGCCCCGGCTTCGTCCACCCGACGCCTACCAGGCCCGCGTGCCGCACTCGGCGCCGTCGAGCAACTCCCGGACGCGCCGGCGGGTCCCCCGCGAGGCGTCGTCCGGCAGGGCGGCGAGGGGGAACATCCGGCATTCCTCGATCTCGAAGTTGCTCTTCTTGCCCAGGCTGAACGAGCGGCAGACGAACACGGTGATGTGGTCGCTCTTGCCTTCGCGAAATCGGCTGCACACGCAGAACAGCTCGACCGGACCCAAGGTGGCGCCGAGCTCCTCCGCGCATTCACGGCGGACCGCGTCCTCGGGGGTCTCGCGCCGCCGGACGCCGCCGCCGGGCAACAGCCATCCGCGCTGGTAGGTGTGCCGCACGAGCACGACCTCGTCGCCGGCCACCAGCAGCGCCTTCACGCCGAGGGTCACGGGCCGACGGATGCGCCAGCTGAGTCGTAGCAGCAGGTAGGCAAGCCGGGCGGCCCATCTCACGCCCGCCGACGCTAACAACGGCCGTCCCCTGGGCCCCGCCCGGGGCCGCCGCGGATTGACAACGAGGTCACCGATCGGCAATGAAACGGAGATGCCGATCAGCCCGGGGTCCATCGCCGTGGTGACCGGCGCCTCGGCTGGGCTCGGGCGGCGCATGGCGCTCGACCTGGCGGCGCAGGGCGCGGTCGTGGCCGCCCTCGCCCGGCGGGAGGAGCCGCTACGGGCTGTCGCCGCCGAGATGCGGCGCAGCTCGCCCGGGTCGGAGTACCGGGTGTGCGACGTGAGCGACACGTCCGGTTACGTGACCCTCCTCGCCGAGCTGGAGCGCCAGCAGGGGCGCATCGACCTGCTGGTCAACAACGCCGGCGTCGGCGAGCAGGCGACCGACGGCGATCCACTCGATCGGTACCGCCGGCTCATGGACACCAACTACTTCGCCGCCGTGGCCGGCACCCTGGCAGTTCTGCCCGGCATGCTCGAGCGCGGCAGCGGCTCGATCGTCAACGTGTCATCGGACGCCGCCCGGGCGCCCTCACCGGGGGAGCCCGCCTACTCCGCCTCCAAGGCGGCGCTGAGCGCCTTCACCGAGGGCATGTCCTACGAGGCCGAGACGAAGGGCGTCCACCTCCACGTGCTCTACCCGGGCTGGGTGCCCACGGCCATGGGGCAGGCCGCGGTCGACGAGGGTATGCCGATGCCCCCACGGTCGGTGCGCCGAACCGAGGAGCAGGTGTCTCGCGCCCTGCTGGCCGGCGCGGGCGGATCCCGCCTGGAGATCGACGCCACCCGGGTGGCGAGGCTGGCACCGGTGGCGCGTGTCCTCGCGCCCAGGCTCTACCGGCGGGCCCTCCGGGCGGCAGGGGGCTAGAGCTCGACGGCCCCTCCTTGCCCGGCTCGGCTACCCTGGAGGGGTCGGTCGCGCCGTAGGGACAGACCATCTCCGTAGGCGGCACGGCCGGTCGCTGGGGAGGTGAGGGATGGGGAAGGGTCGGCTGGCCAGGGCTCGGCTGAAGCTGCCCCGGCTGACGCGGCGTGTCCTCCTCTGCACCATCGCCGCCAGCGCCGTCCTGGGTGGAGGCACCGCAGGGGCGCTCATGTCGATCGGACGCCCGCCGGCACACGCAGTCCGGGGCAACGGCGCCACGCATGCACCCGGTTCGGCGTCGATACAGATCGATCCCGGCGGCCCCATCATCCTCGCCCCGGAGCCGACCACGCCCCCAGCTGCCGCGACGGCTCCGCTGCCGCTGCCGACGCCTGCTCACCTCAGCCCACCGACGCCGCCTCCGCCGCCGATCGGTGCTGCCGCCCTTTCGCAGATCTCGTACCCGTGGCAGCAACTCGGGTACCGGATCGTGTTCCTCGGACCCCGACCCGACCTGATGGGCCAGACCATCTTCGACGAGCACCGGATCGAGATCTACCTGAGGAGCGGCGAGTCGCAGCTGATGGTCGCCCACGTCATCGCCCACGAGATCGGTCACGCCGCCGACGTCGCCTACAACACGTCCGAGCGCCGACAGCAGTGGCTGAACCTCCGCGGGGCGTCGACCTCGCAGCCCTGGTTCGGCTGCGAGGGCTGCGACGACTTCTCGTCTCCCGCCGGTGACTACGCCGAGACGTTCTCGTTCTGGCAGGTCGGTCCCAGCGCCGACTTCAGCCACCTGGCCCCACCGCCGTCACCGGACCAGCTGAGGCAGCTGATCCCACTCTTCTACGCGTCGGCCCCGAGCGCGTCGGGCGGGTCAGGCGGCTCCGGCAGTCAACCGCCGCCCCCGTCGGGTGGTTCGGGGGGCCCGCCGAGCTCCAGCCCGCCGTCGGGCGGGCAGTCGTGCCTGACGGTGGTGTGCACGTCGCGTAGCTGAGGGCGACGACGGACCCACCGCACGCTCCCACACCGGCGGGCCCCGGCCTAAGGTTGGCCCCCTGAACCTGAGGGGCAAGGGCCCAGGGAGGCGCCATGCAGATCCGGGACAAGATCTATGTCGATGGGGCGTGGGTCCCCTCCACCGGGACGGGGACGATCGACGTGACCAACTCGACCACCGAGGAGGTCATGGGCAGCATCCCGGAGGGGACGCCCGAGGACGTGGACCGCGCCGCCAAGGCGGCCAAGGCCGCGTTCTCTGCGTGGTCGGCGACCTCGGCGGAGGAGCGCTCGAAGTACCTGGCGCGCATCCAGGAGGGCCTCCAGGCCCGCATGGCCGACATCGCCAACACCATCGCCGGTGAGGTCGGCATGCCGATCAACCTGTCGATGATCATCCAGGCCGGTCTGCCGACGATGAGCTTCGGGTCGATGGCCCAGCTGGCGACCGAGTTCGCCTTCGAGGAGGAGATCGGCAACTCGCTCGTGGTCCGGGAGCCCGTCGGCGTCGTCGGGGCGATCACCCCGTGGAACTATCCGCTCCACCAGATCGCGGCCAAGGTGGCACCGGCGCTGGCCGCGGGATGCACGATCGTGCTCAAGCCCAGCGAGGTGGCGCCTCTCAACGCCTTCATCCTCGCCGACATCGTCGACGAGGTCGGTCTCCCGGCCGGCGTGTTCAACCTTGTCAGCGGGACCGGTCCGGTGGTCGGTGAGGCGATCGCCACGCATCCGGACGTCGACATGGTGTCGTTCACGGGATCCACGAGAGCGGGCAAGCGCGTGAGCGAGCTGGCCTCGGGTACCGTCAAGCGGATCGCGCTGGAGCTCGGCGGAAAGTCGCCCAACGTGATCCTCGAGGACGCCGACCTGGAGCGGGCGGTGCCGGCAGGCGTGGGGGCGTGCTTCCTCAACTCGGGCCAGACCTGCAGCGCCCTCACCCGGATGATCGTCCCCCGCTCACGTCTTGCCGAGGTCGAGGACCTGGCTGTGCAGGCGGCAGAGACCTTCACGCCGGGCGACCCGTTCGCCGACGGATCGCGCATCGGACCGCTCGTGTCGGCCACCCAGCGTGAGCGCGTGCGCGGCTACATCCAGAAGGGTCTCGACGAAGGCGCCCGGATCCTCACCGGCGGCGCCGAGCCGCCCGAGGGATCCGACCGTGGCTACTTCGTGCGGCCAACGGTCTTCTCGGACGTACGACCGGGCATGACCATCGCCCAGGAGGAGATCTTCGGGCCGGTGCTGGCGATCCTGCCGTACGACACCGAGGAGGAGGCCGTCGACATGGCCAACGACAGCATGTACGGGTTGGCAGGCGGCGTCTGGTCGGGTGACGCGGAGCGGGCCAAGGCCGTGGCCCGGCAGCTTCGGACCGGTCAGGTCGAGGTGAACGGGGGCAGCTTCAACCCGTTGGCGCCCTTCGGGGGCTACAAGCAGTCGGGCAACGGCCGCGAGCTCGGCCGGTACGGGCTGGAGGAGTACCTGG
>VAWP01000134.1 GCA_005888295.1 Actinomycetota bacterium | reverse complement strand
CGCGGCCGCCGACCCTTGTCCGGGAACGGCCCAGTCGAGCAGCACCGTCTGCCCGGTCGGGAGGGTGCCGAGGTTGCCGAACTTCCAATCGCCGTGCAGGAGCGTCTGAGGCGTCGTTGCCAGCGCGCTGACCAGCGGCGACGGGTCGCGGGCGAGCTCGACCACCGGGCCGGCGATCGGGCCACCGACGTCGGTGAACGTCTTCCAGCCCTCGACGATCAGTCGCGGCACGTGGTCGGGCCAGCCTCGCTGTTCCTCCAGGGACACACCGTCGGGGCTGAACTCGAGATACCGGTGGTGAGGTGGAGTGAGCCCCTCGGTGTCCGTCCATCCCCAGAACGTGGCGTGGAGCTCGGCCATGTGGTCGAGGAACGTCAGGTGCTGATCGAGGGGAACTGGCTCGTCCCCCTCGGGCACCAGCGACGACGACACGTCACGCATGAGCAGCGCCGCACCCCAGCCGTTGCGTCCCAGGCCGGCGGCGGCCCCCACGACAGCGTGGTCGATGGAGGGCGGCAGCTGGTCCAAGATGCCTGACTTCCACACCTGGAGGGGCCGGCATCCGAGATCCCCTGTCGACCGCATGATCCAGTCGTCGTCGACGTGCAGGTGCTTGACCACATGCGGCTCGCCGTCGATGACCAGTCGCTCGAAGCGGGCGCCGGACTTCGAATCACCCGTCGTCAGCAGCTGACGGTCGCTCGCGCCCCGGAGCAGGTCGTCGATCGACCCGGCCACCGGGCGCTCAACCAGAAGCACGAGCCTGCTCTCGCCGAGCCGCCTGCTCCGAAGCCGCCATCTCGGCGCGCAGCGAAGCCGGCCATCGACCGCCGCAGAAGGCGGTGTCCTCTGTGATTGCCTGGTGGCAGGCGTGAGAAATGCCGCGCTCTTCCCAAGTGGGGACGAACTCCACCAACTCGCCATCGGGCAGCGGCACCCGGCCAGCGTGACAGGTGCGGGTCGCACGCGCATCGCGGCCGGTTCTAGCAAGCAGCTTCGACCGCGACCAGTGATAATGGGCGGCAGGCAGGCATCAGCGATGACTGAGTAGGGGGAGAGGGCCATGACCGTCACCGAATCCGAGCTTTCCGAGCAGGTACGCGGGCAGGTAGTCACCGCTGGTGATCCTGACTACGACGAGGCCCGCTCGGTCTACAACGGGATGATCGACAGGAGGCCGCGCGCCATCATCCGCTGCATGGACGTGGGGGACGTGGTGGCGGCGGTGACCTTCGCTCGGGAGAACGCCCTCGATCTGTCCGTGCGTGGTGGCTCCCACAGCGTCCCGGGGTTCGGCACCAACGACGGTGGGGTGGTGATCGACCTGTCGCCGATGAAGGGGGTGCGGGTCGATCCCTCGGCGCGCACGGCGCGGGCTGGCCCCGGATGCACGTGGGGCGATTTCAACCACGCGACCTATCCCTTCGGACTGGCGACGACCGGCGGCGTCGTCTCGACGACCGGCATCGCCGGGCTGACCCTGGGGGGTGGCATCGGCTATCTCACGCGCGGCTGCGGTCTCTCGCTCGACAATCTCCTGTCGGTCGACGTCGTCACCGCCGACGGCCGGTTCCTCGTGGCCAGCGACAAGGAGAACGAGGATCTGTTCTGGGCGCTGCGAGGCGGCGGCGGCAACTTCGGCGTCGTCACTTCTTCTTCCCGCTGGACCGGGCGGGCGATGTGCTCGAGTTCTACCGTGACTACGTTGCCGACGCTCCGGAAGAGCTGGGACTGTTTCCGGCCTTCCAGATCGCCCCACCGTTGCCGTTCATCGACGAGGCGGACCACGGCAAGACGTTCTGCGCCATCGTCTCGTGCTGGTCGGGACCGCTCGACAAGGGCGAGCAGGCGCTCGAGCCGATCCGCAAGGTGGCGCCGACAGTCGCCGAGCTCGTGACGCCCATGCCCTATCCGGCCATCAACAGTGCCTTCGACCCGCTGTTGCCGCCCGGGCTCCAGCACTACTGGAAGGCGTCGTTCGCTTCCGAGCTGACCGACGGCGCCATCCAGGCCCATCTCGAGCACGGACCGGACGTCCCGGTGGTGAACTCGACCGTGCACATCTACCCGATCAACGGCGCCTGTCATCGGGTCTCCTCAGGCGCCACGGCGTTCGCCTACCGCGATGCGTCCTTCGCCACGGTGATCGCCGGTATGTGGCCGGACGCTGCCGACAACGAGAAGAACACCGAGTGGGTCAAGGGCTACTACGACGCGCTCCGGCCACACTCGGCGAGCGGCGGCTACGTCAACTTCATGGCCGACGACGACCAGGGTCGAGTCCAGGACAACTACAAGGACAACTACGGTCGCCTGACCGGGATCAAGAAGCGGTACGACCCGGAGAACCTCTTCCACCTGAACCAGAACATCCAGCCGGCTCCCTGACCGGCCGGATCAGCTGGCCTCGGATCAGGTGCCGGGCGGGAACGCCAGTCGGCCGGCTACGGCTCCGCTGGCTTGGGGGTTACCCTGCTGTCCGGCGCAACCGGCATTCGTCGACCCTGGCGAGCACGAGGTGAAGAAGCTCGCCCACGGGGTGCCGTCAGGGGCGATGTCGACGCCGATGAAGTCGTCACGGGCCTGCGGCGGGGTGCCGTCGAACATCGGGTGACCAGGTGGGTTGAGCGCGGCGCTCCAGAAGAGGGGGTTCGACGCCCGGGCGTCCTTCGTCACCGTGAGATAGCCATCGAGGCCGCTGGCGGCACGGGTGTTGGCGAGGTAGGAGACCGCGAGCTCGCTGCCGCGCTGCGCGACGTACCACTCGTTGACCGCCGTGACGCCAGGCGCGGTGAGGTCCAACGGTGCTGACCAGTCGAGGCCGCCGTCGCCGGATACGCGCAAGAGGAGCTGCGCGCCCTGCTCGTGGACCGAGTACAGGTTCCCCGAGTTGTCGACGCGTAACTCGTCGGTGGGTGGGATTGTGAGTGGCGCTCCTCGCCGGTTCCGCAGGATGGGCCAGCTGGCGCCTTCGTCGGTGCTGCGGGCCAGGAACGTGTTCGAGCCGCACGCCACGGTGACGTACAGCGAACCGGCCGGTCCCCGCTCGGGGTAGTTCCCGTCGTCGGCGTTGAACGTCTCCTCGGTCGTGCCGCACTCGGAATGGGCGGGCAGCGGGCGGGAGAAGAGAGTCGACGCCTTGGTCCAGGAGCGCCCGCCGTCGAGCGAGCGGTAGCACGCCCGGTAGGCAGGCACGTCGGGAGCGACCCAGTAGAACAGCATGTCGTTGCCGCACCAGTAGGCGACGTCGGGGTACCCCGATGGCCGGGCGCCATTGGGAGGTGGCGGTGCCGTGGCGAACCGGGGGTTCTCAGACTCGACGAACGGCGTCGTCCGCGCTCGCCATGAGGTGGGCGTGTCCGGCCGGGAGCTGGTCCTGGCCGGGGGCGTCTCCGGACTGGGGCACGGGGTTGGGGCTGAGGGCGTAGTAGAAGATCCGGCCCGTGCTGCGGTCCACGTAGAGCTGGTCGTCCTGGGCGACCCAGGTGAGGCCAGCCGGCTTCACGAATCGCCAGGTGGCGCCCTGGTCGGAGCTGGTGGCCAGGCCGCCGGGCTGCAGGCTGGTGGACAGACGGGGACCCGGCGCGCCGGGGACGAAGCCGGTGCCCGCCAGGCCCGGCGTCAGGGTCGCGGGCTCGTAGACCACGGTGCCGTCAGCGGTGACGGCGACGCGGGTCTCTGCTCCTCCGAAGCCCGTGTAGGTCTCGCACGGCACCGGGCTCCCGGTCGATGACCGGGTCGTGACCACCGACCCTCCGGCGTGGTGAGCCACCGCATGGCGGCTCGTGTCACAGCCGGGTCCGAGCCCGGGCGAGCCGGCGGTGGCCGCCTGGGGGAGGAGCGCGGCAGCCAATCCCATCGCGGCCAACCCCAGCAGCGCTCGTCGCTTGGCCACGTCTGGAAGTACGACCCGCGTGGCCAGGATCCTGCCCGGTCGAGCCGATGGAAGCAGGCAGGCGGGCTATGTCGCGGCTGCCTGGGCCGACGCGTGGCGCTCCTCGTAGGCGTCGGCAAGGCCGCGGAGTTGGCCAGCGGCGTCTCCGCCGAACGACGGCCCGTGCATCAGGCCGAGGGTCGTGGGCTCGAGGTCAGCCAGCCGTCGGATGGTGGGAGCCGTCTCGGGGGTGAGGCACGTCGCTTTGAACACGTCCTCTGCCTGCAAGGCTGGCTCGAGGAGGTCCTGCTCGGTGAGCGCCGGGCTGGGCCCCATGGCCGTGAACAGGTCACCACACAGCAGGGTCCCGGTGGTCTCCTCGAACAGCACGTGTGCGTCCCAGCCGTGAGGAACGTGCGGGGTGTCGATGCTGCGGACCCGCTTGCCCCCGAGATCGATCACCTCGCCGTCGGACAGTCGGCGCGGTGGCCGGTCGGCCAGGTCGTCGACAGACACGATGCAGCCCATCGTCGGATGGGCGACCTCGGCGCCAGGGGCGGCGGCCAGCCAGTGGTTCATCCCGCCGCATTCGTCGGCCTCCACATGGCCGAAGGTGATCCAGCGCAGGCGCTCCACTGGGACGACGCTCGTCGCCGCCGCGCTCACCAGCGGGAACAGGCGCTTGAGGCCGGCGTGGAACAGCAGCGGTTCCTCGGCATCCACGAGGAACTGGTTGAACATGAAGTTGGCGTCGGGAACGAATGTCGAGAGGCGGTAGATCCCCTCTGCTATCTCCTCCACTTGCGTCTCCATCAGGACGACACCTCCTCGCCGCTCGCGTCCCTTGCCCTGCCTCACCCGCAGACGAATCTACCGGGACAGGGACCACGGCTGTTCCCCACCGATGCCGCGCCGGCCAGCCTGTCGCTCGCGACTTGTGAGTCGTATGACAACGGCGTTGTCTATCTCAGCTACCGGCCCAACGCAGGACGCGGCGGTCGTCAGGCTGCGGGTTGCGGTGCCGGGCGACCAGCCATATATTCACCTGCATGGGTGAATCTTCTGCCCGAACGCTCGATCGGGTCTTCTCAGCGGTCTCGGATCCCACGCGCCGCGCCATCCTGGCCCGTCTCGCCGACTCGGAGGCGCGGGTCACGGATATCGCGACCGCCTTTCCGATCTCGCTCAACTCGACCTCGAAACACATTCGGGTCCTGGAGGGCGCAGGGCTGGTGCGACGGAGTGTGCGGGGACGCGAGCACATCTTGGCTCTCGATGCTGCTCCGCTGGCCCAGGCAGCCGGATGGATCGTGCACTACCGCAGGTTCTGGGGCGATCAGCTGGCCTCGCTCGACGCCTTCGTCGCGGGCCGAGACAAGACTGACAGGACTGGGAGGTCGTCGTGAGCGAGGAATACTCGGTCACCGTCCGGCGGGAGATCGCCGCCTCCGCCGAAGATCTCTTCGACGCCTGGTTGGACCCACAGAGCCTCGGGTCTTGGCTCAGGCCGTCCTCTGTTCGGGAGACCCGTGCCGAGACGGACCCGCGTGTCGGCGGGACGTTCCGCGTCGTCATGGTCGACGACGAATCCGACATCCTGCACACGGGCGCCTACCGGGAGATCGACCGGCCCCACCGCCTCGTCTTCACCTGGTCTTCGCCTGCCACCTGGTTCCGGGACTCGATCGTGACCGTGACCTTCCAACCGTCGTCGAACAGCTCGACGGTGGTCGAGATCCATCAGGTCGGGCTTCCCGACGAGGACGCGCAGGGCTCGCACCTCACGGGATGGTCGGAGTGCCTGGACCAGCTCGGCCGTATCGTCCACACGCGATGAGGGCTGAACCGTGACGACGCTGGACGACAACACTCGATAGGAGTCCGCCATGAACACACCCCCGATCGTGTCGCCCGAGGAATGGGAGGCTGCCCGCCAGCGGCTGCTCGTGAGGGAAAAGGAGGTCACTCACGCGCGTGACGCTCTGGCCGCCGAGCGCCGGCGGATGCCGTGGCTCGCTGTCGAGAAGGCGTACCAGTTCGACGGGCCCACGGGCAAGGCGAGCCTGCTCGACCTGTTCGAGGGCCGGCGACAGCTGATCGTCTATCGCGCCTTCCTCGAGCCGGGCGTGACCGGCTGGCCCGAGCATGCGTGCATCGGGTGCTCCATGGTGGCCGACCAGGTCGCCCACGTCGCCCACCTGAACGCCCGCGACACCACTCTCGCCTTCGTCTCGCGGGCGCCGCAGCCAGACATCGAGCGGGTGAAGGCGCGGATGGGCTGGGAGATGCCCTGGTACACCCTCACCGACGGCTTCGACTCCGACTTCGGCGTGGGCGAGTGGCACGGTACGAACGCGTTCATCCGCGACGGCGACAGCGTGTTCCGCACCTACTTCCTCAACGATCGCGGCGACGAGGCGATGGGGGGCACCTGGAGCTACCTCGACATGACTGCGCTCGGACGCCAAGAGGCGTGGGAAGACTCTCCAGAGGGCTACCCCCAGACCCCTCGGCCACCGTCGCCGTCACGGGGCCCCTACGGGTGGTGGATCTGGCACGACGAACCACGCGAGACGGACCCGTAGACGTCGTGGTCGCGTCCGCCGCCCTCGCTGTGTAGCCGAGGCCGGTATTCTCTATGCCTTGCTGTGCTGGGGAAAGGATGTCCCATGAGCCGGGTCCGGGTGACCGCTGTGGTCGTGGCGGTCGGGATGGTGGGACTGGGGCTCATGGCGGGTGCGGCGGGCGGTGCGACTCCGGGGCGGTTCAGCGAGGACATCCGCTTCGTGGCGTCCGACGGCGTCTCGTTGCAGACAACCCTCACCGGTTCGGCTCCTCCGGTGGCGCGTCCGGTGATCGTGGAGTTCAGCCCTTACGGCCGGGGTAGCGGTACATTCGATCCTGGGCCGGCCTACAACTTCCTCCTCGTCCAGATCCGCGGCACCGGCGACAGCGACGGTCAGTTCGACGCCCTCGGGCCGCGTACCCAGTCGGACGTGTACGACGTTCTCCAGTGGGCGTGCCACCAACGGTGGAGCAACGGCAATCTCGGCTTGAACGGCTTCTCTGCCAGTGCCATCACCGTCTACAACTCGCTCCACCTCCAGCTCCCGTGCGTGCGTACCGCCGTCCTCAAGTCGGGAACCTTCGAGCTCTACCGCGACCTTCTGTGGCCCGGCGGAGTCAGCAACTCGATCCCCGGTCTCGGTGTGCTGGGCCTGATCGGGGCGCCCGCTGCCGCGCAGGGCCCGAGCCGTCTGGAGCGCAACCCGGGCTCGGCGCCGGGTGTCGCCGCCGGGTTGCTCGACGCCGGCGTATCGGGCGGGTTGGAGCACCCGACCCTCGACGCCTGGTGGCAGGACCGGGGCTTTCGAGGCGACGTCAACCACCTGCCGATCCTCATGGTCGACGGCTTCTTCGACGTGGAGTCGCGGGGGGCGTTCCAGGCCTTTCAGGCTCTGCACCACGATGGCGCTCACCTCGTGGTCATCGGCGCCCACGACGGCTCCCCCGCGGGCACCGGCGGCGGCGTGGCCGAGACGCAGGCGTGGTTCGACCACTACCTACGGGCTGTCACCAACGGCCTCGAGAGCCATCCAGTGGTGCAGATGTGGATGTCGGACGGCGACCGACTGGCGTACCTCAACGGGCGCTTCGTGCGTTACGACGGCTCCGACTGGCCAATCCCGGGCACGAGGTGGGTGCCCATGCACCTGAGTGCCGCGCGCAGCGGCACGGCCAGGTCCCTGAACGACGGCACGCTCACCACGACCGAGCCCGGATCGTGGGCGCCGAGGGCCTCAATGCCCTGGGTGCCGCCCTGCCGCCCTCCGAGGAGACGAACACCGCCGAGGCGAGCGGTCTGTCCTTTACGACAGCGCCTTTGGCGGCTCCGTTGATGGCTGCCGGCCCCCTGGACCTCGACGTGCCCTTGGCGAGCACCGCTCCCGGCGCCGGGATCTGGGCGGTGGTCTCTGACGTCTGGCCCGACGGTAGCGCCCATCCGCTCACGGTCGGGCGACTGCTCGACTCCTATCCGAGGATCGATCCCGGCAGGTCTCTGTACGACCCGCGCACAGGCCGCCTGGTCCAGCCGTACGGCCTCTACGACCAGCAGACGCCGCCCGCGGCCGGCCAGCAGCGGCTCTACCACGTCGAGCTCTGGCCGGTCGGCAACCGCTTCGAGGCCGGTCACCGGCTGCGGCTGGACCTGGTCGGGGCCTCTGCCGCCTCGAAGCCGGCGGCCTCGGGTGTGAACACGATCCGGGTCGGCGCCGGCGGTGCGGTGCTCGAGGTGCCGGTCCTGCCGTGAACCGAACGGACTGACAGGTCCCGTCACGAAGCCCGGGCGGCGCTCAGCACCTCGTCGCACACCGCCGGCATCCCGGTTTCGTCGACGGCCCGCTGGGTCAGAACGACGACGGTGAGATCCTCCGACGGGGTGTTCGACCACGCCGTACCGAACCCGCCATCCCACGTGTAGCGACCGTCGTCCAAGATCGACACTCCGTAGCCCCAGCCGCGGTCGTCGAGGAAGCTGAAACCGGGCCAGACGTTCCCTCGCTGCGCCGCGGTCAACTGATCGCGGGTCATCTCGGCGACCGTTGTGGACCCGAGCACCGGTGTGCCTCCACGCATCATCATCCGGCCGAAGGCGACCAGGTCGTCGATCGATGACACGAGCCCACCGCTGCCGTCGGGGAACGGTGGCGGGCGCGACCACTGTCCGTCCGGAGGGTCACTCACGGCCAGGACACCGTCACGACGCTCGTACGCCGTCGACAGCCGGCTGGCATCGGTCGCGTGAAATCCGGTGTCGTTCATGTCGAGCGGGCCGAACACGCGCTCGCGCAGGACGTCCTCGAACGGGGCGCCTGCAGCCCGAGCTGCCAGGACTCCGAGGACTTGCGAACCCGACTGGTAGAGCCAGCGCTCGCCGGGCTGGGCCAACAGGGGCAACTCACCGAGCCGCGCCATCCACGTGTCCGGATCCGGCATCGTGGCGGGCTGCGGCGGACCAAACGTCGATAGCTGCCGATCGGCGGCGGCACCGACGATCGGCCAGGGCTCCGGCGCCATGAACATGGCGCCCTGCATACCGAATCCCCAGGTGAAGGTCAGCAGGTCTCGGACAGTGATCGAGCGCAGCGCCGGGACCGTCTCCTGGAGGGGTCCGTCCGGACGGCGGAGCACTCGGCGATCGGTCAGCTCGGGCAGCAGGTCATCGACTGGTCCGTCAAGCTCCAGCAGGCCGGTCTCGACCAGTGAGAGCACGGCGACCGCCGTGATCGGCTTGGTGTTCGACGAGATCCGAAACAGCGTGTCCCGCCGCATCGGTGGCCCGCCGATGGCCATCACGCCCTTCGTCACGACGTGTACACCGTCACCACGGGCGACCGCCGCGACGACTCCCGGCGCCTGACCCTCGTCGACGGCGCCCTCGACGATCTCGTCGATCCGGGCGAGCGTCCTGTCCTCGAACCAATCGTCCGCGCCCATGTACCCAGCCTATGGTGCCGCCTCGTCATGGTTGCCGAACGGGCTGGAACGGTCGCCCGCGCCTATGCTCGTCGAAGGAGGGCCCATGGACCTGGCTGGTCGCAGAGTGCTCATCACCGGTGCATCGCGGGGGATCGGTGAGTCGATCGCCCGCAGTTGCGCGGCGGCTGGCGCGAGCGTGGCGCTCGTCGCCCGCTCGGAGGGACAGCTCAGCAGGCTGGCCGGCGAGCTCCATGGCACCGCGCACGTCGCCGACCTCGGCGACGCCGGCTCCGTCGACGGGCTCATCGCCCGGGTGGAGTCCGACGCTGGACCGGTTGATGTCCTCGTCAACAACGCGGGCGTCGACCATGTCGGCGCTCTCGGGGCCATGTCCGCGGTCGAGCTGGAGCAGATCTATCGGGTGAACCTGTTGAGCCCGGTCGAGCTCTGCCGGCAGGTGCTGCCTCGGATGCTCGACCGCGGCCGTGGGCACATCGTCAACATCTCCTCGCTGTCCGGCGCTGCTCCCTTCCCCGGTCTGGCCTCGTACTCCTCGACCAAGGCGGGTCTCACCCACTTCACGGCCGGGCTACGCGCCGACCTCAAGGGTCAACCGATCGGCACGACTGTCGTGGAGCTGGGCCCGATCCCCACCGACATGCTCTCGAACGCCAGCTCGTACCGGCCGACGGCGGCGTCGTTCCAGCGCTTCTACCAGCTCCAGATACTCGTCGACATCCAGCGGGAGACCGTCGCCGACGCCGTGGTGGAGGCGATCAGCAAGGATCGTCGGCACGTGCGCCTGCCCAGGCGGGCCGCCGTGACCGCCATGCTGGCTGAAGCGCCGCGTCGCTTCGTCGAGCTGGCGCTGACCGGCGTGCCGCATCAGGCGTAACCATCGAGAGTCCGGGTCTCGGCCGGCTACAGGGAACCTGCGGTCAGGGGCCGGCGAGCACGGTCACGTAGTCTCGTGTCCAGCCGCTGAGGTACTGGTTCGCTGGACGATTCTGGTTCGGGAGGGCTGCGCTGAGCGGGGCACCCGGCGACGGTGCTGTGTCGGCCTGAACCCATTCGGGGTTGATGTCGGTCTCCATCGCGGTCACCGCGCTGGCCGAGACGAGTGCCTTGGCCAGGTCCGAGGGGAGAACCCTCATGCCGCCCGCGTAGAGGACGTTTCCGCGAGCATCGATGCCCACCGCGCCACGGGCCGTGAGGTTGCCTCCACCGAGCGTCGCTCCCCAGGCCCTGACGTTGCCCACATCTGGGCTCACCTGGCCTCCCGACACCAGCGGGGGCAGACACTGGCGAACGCTGGAGACGGCCGCCCCGGCCGGCGGGAAGCCTTGTCCCCACACGCCCATCGAAGCGCCGCCGTTCGGGTCGAGAACGAGGCTGGTCATGCCGCTCTGGAGGGGGACGAGAACCTGACCTGCGACTGCCATGCCTCCCACACCGCAGGGGTCGCACCCAGCGCCCATCAAGAAGCCGCCGTTGAACGCTGCGAGCAGCTGCGCCTGTTCTGCGGGCCCGATGGCAGGCTGGGCGTCTGCGGGTAGGGCGGCACCACCGGTCGGCGGATCTTTGCTCCCGACATGCAACGCGTAGTGCACGATGCCTGCGTGGAACCGCAGCACGGTGACCGGGTCGCCGTCGGTCTGCGGTGAGCTCTGAGAGTCGACCGCGATCCCCGAGGGGAGCTGACTAACGATGGTCCACCCCGGCTGCTCGGTGGTCGTCGTGGTCGGAGCGGAGGTGGTCGTCGTGCTTGGCGGGCGGTGCCCTGGCCCCTTGGCGGTCGTGACTACGTTGTGGCGTGTCGCCACAGGTGAGGACGACGAGCATCCTGCCTGGGCAAGCCCAGCCACCCCGAGAGCGAGCACGAGGCTGGCAGCGCGATAGCGCGCAGGGCGGCGTCCGCGCGGCCGTGTCGAGAGGTGCTGTCCCGCCGGGAGCGCGCTGGTCATGCCACCTATGCCGTTGGAGGCTACCCCAGGATCGATGGAATACCGCACGGGTGACGATCCCGAATTTTTTGTCGGCCCACGGAAGACCGGGCTGCACGCGGACCGCAAGGCGGGCGCCGGTCTCGCACCCCGATCACGGCGGCTCGGTGGCCGACGCTGTGGCCGAAGGAGTCCTCCTTCGGAGTTCCAATCCGTCTCGGTTCCCGTCGGTTAACCGCGTAAACAGCGCGTGCCAGCTGCGCACCACTTTCGATACCCGCACTAGGATCGAAGGTGGAGGAGCGGAGGTGGCAGGAAAGGTCGGCAGAAGCCGGGCTGACCCCGACGAGGGTGCCAATCGGCCGGCTGTTGGTACTGGTCGGCCGGCCCCCTGGTCCGAACCCGCCGTCCGGTCCGACCCCGCCGACCAGACCGGACGGTCCCTGTCGAGCGGCACGAGCAGTCCGGAGACACGACTTCCACTTCGCCGACCAGACGTCGTCCCTGCCCTGCTCCAGTTGCTCGGCTGGGTTGGCTGGCTCGGGATCGGCTACATGGCCTGGGGGAGGGTCCTGGTTGGCGCTCTCATGTTGATCGGATGGTGGACCGCCTTCTGGGTGCTGTTGTTCTTCACGCTGGTGACGCAGACCGTGGCCCTGTCACTCGCCGTCCTGGCGTGGGTCCTGGTTCCACTCATCACGTCGGTGGCGCTCTGGGTCGAAGCGTCAGCGGCCGCCCGGCACACTCCATTGAGGAACCGCAAGTCCGCTTTTTCCTGAGCCGCGACCGTGGTAGAAAATGACTACGCGACTTCAACGCCATCTTCTCCTACGAGAGCATCGGGATCCAGAACGATGCGGGCCCGAGCGCCGATGGCAAACGCAATCGGCGAACGGTGATTCGCGCGGAAATCTGGGCCTGGCGGGTGCTGACGATCACGGCAATGGTGGATTCGACTACCAGACAATTTCAGGTGGGTACTACGACGCTGTCTTTCGGCGCGGCCGGGGCATCCAGAGCAAGTGGCACCACCTGAAGTTCAGGCGTGTCATCGACGAGATGGAGGGCCGCCCGCGGCATCTCGACGTGGGCTGCGGACCAGGGACGCTGATCGGGCTGCTCGACCATCGCTTCATCTCGACCGGGATCGACATCTGCGCAGCCGAGATCGAGTATGCGCGCAGCGCCTACGAGAGCACGTCGAAGCGCTTCTTCGCCGTCCATTCGCAGGCGCTCCCGGATGAGTGCTGCGACTACGACGTGGCGACCATCGTCGAGGTGATCGAGCACCTCGCGCCGGC
>VAWP01000079.1 GCA_005888295.1 Actinomycetota bacterium | reverse complement strand
AGGTCAAGTCGCTCCAGCTGTAGGGGCGCGCATCACGGGGAGAAGAGGTCCCTCATGGCCACGGACGCCCCGGCGTTGTTGAGATGGCTGCTGATGCCGAAGGAGTCCTCGACCGTTCGCAGCAGCGACGCGTGATCGTACGGAGTGGAGACGGTCTGCCCCGTCTTCACTCCCGGGCCGAGGGCCAGGAGACCGACGCGACCGCCGAAGCCCGCGCTGCCGCCAGGACCGCCGTGGCAACAGCCGGTCGTGTCGCTGGTCGAGGACTCGTCGGTCGTGATGATCAGCAGCCCGTTGTGGGCCTGGAGATAGCTGAGGATCGACGGCACGTTCGCCGAGAGCCACGCGTCGGCGGAGGTCAGGCCGCCGGTTGACCGCCCCGCGCACGGGTTGTCGTGACCGTCGTTGCACGTGTCCGGT
>VAWP01000078.1:2440-34027 GCA_005888295.1 Actinomycetota bacterium | reverse complement strand
GGGAACGACGACGGCCCTGACGGACATGGCGTCCACCAGGGCGACGACCCCGGGAATCCGACGCAGCGAGCCGTCGAGCCCCAGCTCGCCCAGGAACCCACACTGTTCCACCGCATCGGCCGGCAGCTGGCCGCTGGCCACGAGCAGCCCGATGGCGATCGGCAGGTCGAGGCCGGCGCCGCCCTTGCGCACCCCGGAGGGCGCGAGGTTCACCGTCACCCGCCGAAGCGGCCACGGCAGCCCGCTCGAGAGCAGCGCGGCCCGGACCCGGTCGCGTGACTCCCTGCAGGCGGCGTCGGGTAGGCCGACGACGGTGAACCCGGGGAGCCCGTTCGACACGTGCACCTCGACGGAGACGGGTCGGCCTTCCACCCCGAAGAGGGTGGCGGATGGGATAGCGGCGATCACGGCTGCTCCTGAATCAGTCGATGAATCGGGGGAGGGCCGTGAGGTGGGCGTCGGCCGCTCGAGACGCGACCTCGATCGTACGCCGGGGGTGTGTCAGCGAGGCGGCCAGCGCGGCGCTCGGCGTTTGCCGTGTTCCGCATCTGATCGAAAGTGGGCGCCGCCGCTGCGGGCGCGTCGCCCGCTTCACTTTTACTTCGCAGAGCCGTGGTTGACGCTCACAAGCGGGGTCTCGGTGGCAAGCGTGAGGTCCATCGGCACCACCCGGGCTCCGGGACCAGCACAGTCGGCAACGACCGCCGGTGAGGTTCGAGGGGTGAGGAAGGTCCCGTGGGCCGGGGCCATGCCCGACCGATCACCGTAGATGGTCTCATTGACCTCGGTGCCCTCGGAGGTGAAGTCCTCGGTCACGGCGATCACCTGGTCCGGGGTGAAGCGAAGGGCGCCCTGGCCGGGTGCGGTGGTCTGAGCGTGAGAGCAGCTCGCGTAGCTCGACCCGGACTGCTGGTACATCGCCGGCGCATTCGAAAGCTGCCGCCCGTCGAGGGTGCCGCTGCAGGTGCCCTTGCTCGAGTAGGTGTAGCTGAGCGGTTGGGCGGTGTTGGTGGCGGGCGGATCGAACGTGACCGTCCCCTGCATCGAGCAAGATCCGGCGAAGCTCGTGCTGCCCGGTGCGCTTGCGGGATGCTGTAGGCGGTACACAGCCGAGTCCCAGTGCTCAGCCGAGATGGCGGAGTAACCGGGCAGGTACGGTCGCTGGACTGCCCCGAGCAGCGTCGCCACCCTGGTGCCTGCCGGCGCGGAGACAAGTCCGCTGGCATCTCCCGAGGTCAGGTCGTCGCTCGCGAACACGAGCTTGATGGCCGTTCCCGGCGCGCCGACCCAGTAACCGCCCCGCACCGACAAGGGGCCCGGGCGCTGGCGGGTCAGGGCGTTCATGGTGAAGGGAGAGTGGGTCGAGGACGGGACGGACAACCGGAAGGGCGTGCCGCCCTGGGTTGGCTCGAGCGCGCCTAGGTGAAAGTCGAGACCGGACGCGAACTGCACGGGAAAGCCTGGAGCCTCAGCCTGGAACCAATGGGCAACGGCTCGACTGTTTGTGAGCCAACCGAGCGTGTACCAGTTGCACAGTGGCGGCATATCACCATCTTCGGTTCCGATCCCGGGCGCCGCCGAGGAACAGCCCGTGCCGTCCGGAGTCTGGATCACGACGCCGAAGCTGGCCATGGTGGCCGGGGCTGTCGCTCCCCCGACGCTGACCGAGCCGCAACGCTCACCGCGGAGGAACACGATCGGCGCGTTCGTCGACGGATCCTGGAGGGCGCGATAACCCCGGGGCAGCTGGGCGGCCACGGCCGCTGGATCGCCGTCTACGAATGCCTGCTCCTCCTGACAGTCATTGGTGAGCATGAACTGCTGAGTCGAAGCGTGCGCAGGCGTGGCCAGTACCGGCGCTGAGCCACCAGCGATCAGCAGGCCGAGGATTGTGGCCATGCCCCAGCGATGCGGTCTGCCAGGGCGACGGAGGGGGGTGCACGGCCGGCGCCCTTCCGTCAGGCAGGACTCCGAGCTCCGGCCGGCGCCGGAGATCCATCCCGAGCTCCCCCAGCTTGTGGCCACGGCGACCGGCCTCCTCGTGTCATCGACAACCGCCTCGCCCGGCCGTGGCGTCGCCCCCGGCCGGCTCTTGCCAGTCTCAGCTCCGAGCTATGCGCCAGCGAGGCGTTCTATGATGTTCGTCATAATTGATGCCGTGATACGATAACTATGACGTGCGTCAGAGTCAAGGCGGGAAGGCCAACCCCCGAAAGCAGATGATCAAGAGCACCGCGCGGTTGATGCGCGAGCGCGGGGTGGAGGCGACCTCCTTCGCAGACGTGGTGGCCCATTCGGGCGCGCCACGGGGGTCGATCTATCACCATTTCCCCGGGGGAAAGGCGCAGCTGGTCGAGGAGGCCACCCGCTACGGCGGCGACTTCATCGCCGCCGGAATGGCTGCCGCGCTCGAAGAGGACGACCCCCTCTCTGCCCTGGACGACTTCGCTGAGTACTGGCGAACCTCCCTGATCCGTAGCGACTTCAGCGCCGGCTGTCCGGTCGCCGCTGCAGCGATCGAAGGGGACCAAAACCCTGCCGCCCGCGAGGCCGCCGGCCAGGCCTTCAACCGATGGGAGCAGCTATTCGCCAGAGCCTTGCAGCGCAAAGGGGTGGCACGAGCCCGAGCGCGATCGCTTGCCACCACCCTGGTCGCCGCCATCGAAGGCGCCATCATCCTCGCCCGCGCCCAACGCTCCGGCGTTCCCATCGAGCGGGTCGCACACGAGCTCCACACGTCGTTACGCGACGCACTCGGTGAGAACCTGCCCTCATCGGCTCGAGCTTCCAGAAGGCGTCCCGGGCGCGCCTCGTCGGATTGACCGCGACGGCAAGTCTGGCAAGGTTCCGCCCGGCCGAGGCAACGGGGCAGGCTGTGAGTCGACCTCCGTCGAGCACCAGACGTGCGATATCAACAGCCCTGGGGATTTGAGGGCGGTATCCACCACATTCCCGGTGAGCTACCGACCAGATCCCACCGGCGTCCAGACGCGGCCCTCAATGGCGAACTGATTCGGGGTTGCCTTAATTAAGGATCTCCGTCAGAATGTCCGGACGATGGTTCATCGGCTGGGGAAGGCCAGGATGAGACGCCGATCGTTGCGTGCCGGCCTGGCACTTTCGCTCTTGGGAGGGGCCACCGCGGCACTCACCGCTGCTCCTACCCACCCGGCGAGTGCTGCCACGACCGGTGGCACGATCGAGGTGCCCGTGTCGTTCCCGGTCAGCAACACCAACACCTCCGAGGCACCGTGCCCGAGCGACCAGGCGAGTTACACGGTCCGCGGTCATCTGAGCGGGCCGATGTCAGTACTTCGCTCCGACCACGCCGCCTCCGTCACCGTGTACCTGTTTGGTCTCGACGCCGGCGAGTGGAACTGGGACTTCAAGGCGGTGCCGGGCTACGACTACGCCATTCAGATGGCGACTCTGGGCCACGTCTCGCTCACCTTGGACGAGCTCGGCTATGGAGCCAGCGGCCACCCGCCCGACGGCAACCTCACCTGCGTGGGCGCCGAGGTCGATGTGGCCCACCAGATCATCCACCAGCTGCGAGCCGGAACGTACTCGTCGGGAAACCATCCGAGGACGACGTTTTCCCGCGTGCTGTTGGCCGGCCACGACGTGGGGGGTCTGGTAGCCGAGGTCGAGGCCTACTCGTTCTCCGACATCGATGGCCTGATCCAGATCACGTGGGCCGACCAGGGCCACACCCCCTACATCGTCGACCGTTCGGCCACCGCCTCAGGCGACTGGTGCACGGCAGCCTTCGTCCCCTCCGAGCCGGGTCAGCCAACCAGCTACGTCCGCTTCGCCACCGAGCAGGACTGGCACACCTGGATCTTCCACGATGCCGATCCTGCTGTGATCTCGGCCACCGACTCGCTCCGCAGCGCCAACCCCTGCGGCGTCATCCGCACCTTGGTCGCCACTGTCGAGCTGGACAACCCGTACGCGACGAAAGGAGCGGTGCCCGGCGCCGACCCAGGCAACTCCCCGGTCAGCCCGCTAGCCCAGATCAAGGTTCCCGTCCTGGTCATGTTCGGCGACAATGACACCCAGCTGTGGTCGAAGCAGGGGGAAGAGGAGCAGCAGGACAACTTCAGCGGGTCGGCGGACAAGCACACCGTCTTCATCCCCGACGCAGCGCACTTTCCCATGTTCGAGCGAAGCGCCCCGCAGTTTCGCGCCCTCGTCGCCACCTGGCTGGGGTCCCATGGTGCCTAGCCGACCGGGGACGACACAGCGATGGTCGCGCTGGGCCGTGGTCTGCGCCCGTGGCCCGGTCTTCGACATCTACGTGGGCACCACCGCCATCCCGCTGGCTGATCAGTCGATCCCGTGACCAACCGTTCACCGAGCGAACTGGAGAAGACATCACGATGTCCGACACCGACGGGGCACCAGCGGCCCGGGGTGCCGCCCCCGGCCCATACGAGGAGGTGGTGTGCACCGAAGAGGGCCCGGTGGCCTGGCTCATACTCAACCGGCCCAGGGTCCACAACGCCCTGTCGATGCGGCTGTCGGACGAGTTGACCCACGCGCTCGAGCACCTCAGGGACTCGGCCGACGTAAAGGTGGTGGTGATCCGCGGCGCCGGCGGCAGCTTCTGCGCCGGCGACGACATCACCGAAATGCCCGAGTGGGGCACCGCCGAGGCGGTGATGCGTCGGGTACGCGCCTATCAGCCCATGGCCGACGTCCTCGAGGCCCTGGACAAGGTGACCGTGGCCGCCGTTGAGGGCTTCGCCGTCGGTGGAGGCCTGGAGCTCACCATGGCTTGTGACTTCGTGCTGGCCGCCGACTCGGCCCGCTGGGGCGTGCCCGAGGTGGACGTCGGCATCACCCCGGGTTGGGGCGGAACTACCCGCCTGGCCCGGCTCATCGGGCGCCGGCTGGCCAAGGAGGTGAACCTGCTCGGGGCCCTGCACCCGGCCACTCGCGCCGCCGAGTTGGGGCTCTGGAACCGGGTGGTGCCCGACGATCGCCTCGAGCCGGAGGTCCAGGCCCTCATCCATCGGATGCTCCGGTGGTGGTCGGCCTGACGCCAGCAGCCCGACCCACCAGGGCAGCCATCGACGACTGCGTGGACGAGTCGAGCTGGATCACCGATCTTCCCCGAGCCGGGGGCGGGAGCCGGGTACGGGACCAAGGGTTCACGCCTCCGCTGTCCTACTACGCGTTCCCCGCGGAGACTGGAAGGTCGAGCTGCACCTCGACGATGCGCCTGGGCTGTGCTGAGTGAACCCGCCAGCTCCATCGGGATCGCACGGTCGACAAGGTGCTCGGCGTTTGCCGTGTTCCGCATCTGGTCGAAAGTGGGCAGCGCGGCTGCGGGCGCGTCGCCCACTTTCGACCAAATGTGGAACACGAGCAATGCAAGGAGGCGTCAGTCCACGCCTCCGACGAACGCACCCCGTGACCGCAGATCGGCGCGCAAGGCACCGACATCGACGTCCTGCACTGCGACGTCGGTAGCGACGGCCCGCGCCGCGGCCGCTCCCGCCGCCTCGCCGGTCGCCATCGCCGCCGGGATCTCCTTGGTCGCCTGGTGGACGTACCGGGTCGTGGAGATGCACCTACCAGCGACGAGGAGGTTCGCCACGGCGGGACTGACCAGGCAGCGATAGGGGACGTCGAACACGACGTGGCGCCGGGTCCAGTGACCCGTCTGGGCGACCGAGTCGCCAAAGCGGACGTCACCGTCCTCCTTGCGAAGCACGTAGGCACCGACCAACCGGCGGCTCTCGGTGATTCCGAGCATGCGGGCGTAGTCGTCGAGCCAGGCGTCGGCGAACGCAGGTACCTCACGCCGGAGCCGCTCGAACGCACCATGGGCAGCCAGTCGGCAACGGACCTCGGCCTGCGTCATGTCATCGGGATCGCAGGGATCGACCCGGTCGGGCGACGGGCCCCACGGCACGAGCACACGCCCCTTGCCCGTCGTGAGAAACCATTCGCGCCCACCGCCGGGCGCGCCGCCGGCGTCCTCGACCCCGCCGACCCGGAACCACAGATACGGCGGGATGGCCACCTGCTCGTGCTCGGCGCCCGCCGACACCAGCACGTCGCCGTCGCCCGTCGCGTCGACCACCATGCGCGGACAGATCGCCTCCCGTCCTCGTTTCGACTCGACGATCACCGCGCCCACGACGCCGCCGGACATTCCGACTGACGCGAACCAGCTGTGGAGGCGCAGACGAACGCCGGCGTCGGCCAGCGCCTCGTGGGCGACGTCGATGAACACCTCGGGGTCGAAGGCCACCGAGTACCGCACCGCTTCCGGTGGCGCACCCCAGATGAGCCCCCATCGCCGCCATCGGTCCACCGCGTCCGGATCCTCGTTGTCCCACTCGGGCGACGGCGGATAGCGGGCCGCGCCGCGACCTTCGACGCGGTCGACGAACTCCTGACACAGCCCGGCGACCACCACCGTGCCACCACCGTCGTCCATGGTCAGGAGCAGGTTGATGAGACCGACCGTCGCCAACCCACCGAGGAACCCCGACCGCTCGAGCAGCCAGGTGTCGGCTCCTCGACGAGCGGCCGCCAGCGCCGCCGCTATGCCAGCAGAGCCGGCGCCGACGACCAGCACGTCGGGCCGGCCGATCACCGGCAACTCGCGGGCAGGCTCGAGCCACGAGTCCACGGCACCGATTGTGGTCCGGCGATCGGGCGCGGCGGCAACTCGTTGGCCCTCGGACGCCCGGGCTGCGACGGTGGGGAGCACGCTGCGCACGGACCGAACGACCGTCCTTCAACGGGGGCCCGCGACGCTCTAGTCTGTCGTCGTGGATGCCACCGCGCCTTCTCTCCTGTCCTGGCGTCGACACCTCCCGAAGGTGTCGCTCGGGGCCGCCCTCCTGACCGCGGCGACGGTCGCCGCCAGCTGCTCGAGCAGCAGCAAATCCTCGAAATCGAGCGGCCCGACCACGGCACCCCTGACCGGGCTGGTCGTCTCGAGCGTGCCCCAGCGGCCGGCGCTGTCGATCAAGATCGACAACTCCCCGCCAGGGCTGCCGCAGTCGGGGCTCGAGAAGGCCGACATCGTCACCGACGCGTTGCGCGACGCTGGTCGGCCCCATCCGCTCGGCGCGCCCGGTCGACGCCGCCTTGCTGCGCCAGCTCGGCGGAGGCATCTTCGCCTATTCGGGCGCGGCGGCCGGTGAGATCGCGCCCGTCAAGGCCCAGTCCACGGCGACCCTGCTCTCCTTCGACGCAGGTATCTCAGCGTTCAAGCAGGTCCCTGGCCATCCGGTGCCGTTCCAGGTGTACGCCTCGACCAGCGACCTCTACAGCGCGGGTCAGAAGGCCGGCGCCAGCTCGAACCCGCCGAAGCCGATCTTCACCTACAGCTCCACGGTCCCCCGCGGGTCGAGTGGCGTGACCGCTCGCATCCCGATGTCGAACATCGCAACGGTCACATGGACGTGGGACCCGACCACGCAGACCTACCTTCGTACACAGAACGGCAAGGCTGACACGCTCGCCGACGGCTCGCGTATCTCGGCCAACGACGTCGTCGTGATGTCGGTCGCCATCGGCCCCACGGGGATCTTCGACACCGCCGGCAACGAGGATCCCCTCGTCGTCGTCACGGGGTCGGGCCCGGTCTCGGTGCTGCGCAATGGTCAGGTGATCACCGGGACGTGGAACAGGCCGACGATCAACGACACGATGAAGATGACGGACTCGTCGGGAGCCACCATCCCGCTCCAACCGGGCCGGTCGTGGATCGAGTTGCAGCAGCGTCCCCTGCAGCCCGCCATCTCGTAGCCGGCTCCGGCGCCTGACAGACCCTCGCGGCACAGGGCACAGCCCTGCCCGATCCGGGGTGACGGCGAGCGAGCCCGATCTCGAACGACCGCCACCCGCTCGTCGAGCAGCGCGGCCAGACCAGGGAGGTCCCGGTCCCAGTCGATCTCCCACTCGTCGGCGTCGTCGCCCAGCAGGTCGACGTGGCGCACCCGGAGGCGGCGGCCGGATGCCACGCGGGCCAGCAGCTTGTCGGTGGGCTTCCCCACGCCGCGGCCCAGCCACGGTCTGGTCACCAGCCTGGGGGCGACGACGGCGACGGCCCCGATGGCGACGCGTGTACCTGCCACCCAGCGGGCGAAGTCACGTGCCTGCTCGTTGGTCACGAGCGCCTTCATAGCACCTCGGGCCCAGCCATCTCGCCGGCACGGCGCGAGGCGACGTCCGGACAGACGGACCGGTACGAGCAGGTGCGGCACACCGACTCGGCGCTCACGCCCCGCCATTCCCGCTCGGCGCCGACGGCGACGCCGAGCCCGGTGAGCTCGGAGGTGATCTCCTCCAGGTCCTCGCTGTCGGGCTCGAACGGGTCGGGGTCGTCGGTGGCGTCTGGCGAGAGGTGCTCGTGGCGGAGCCGTAGCTGCAACCCGAGCTCGTCGGCCAGCGGGGCGAGCAGCCAGGCCTGAACGCGCGCCTCGGCGCTCTCGCGCAACGAGGCGACCTGCGGCATGCCGCACTTGTAGTCCCGCGCGTCCAACAAGCCCCCGTGGGACCAGATGGCGTCGATCGTGCCCGTCACCATGAGCAGGGGTCGAGCGCCGAACCAGGCGCGGGCGAGCTCTCGCTCGTGACCGACAGAAGCGGCACCCCGGGGGCACCGGCGGGCGTGGCGATCGAGGAAGCCCAACGTCCTGGCGGGGTCGACGCCCTCGCCTCCGCTGTGGCTCTCGGCCAGGTCCGCCATCCGGAGCGCGTCGCCGCATCGCTCCTCCTGATGGAGGCGGTGCAGCAGCCGGTGGACGAGCAGTCCCTCGTTGGCGCCGCCAGGTCCCGCGTCCCTGCCGGGCAGGGACAGGAGATGACGGGCCCGGAAGGCCCGGCGACACCGGTACCAGCTCTCCACCGCCGTGGGACTCAGGCGCACGATGTCGCCGACCAGGTCGTCCGCCCGGACGTCGTCGAGGCCCGTCGGTGGGGGCGGCGTGCCGGCGCTGCGGTGGGCGGGGCAGTCCTCGGCGTGGCGGCACAGGGCACAGCCCTGCCCGATCCGGGGTGACGGCGAGCGAGCCCGATCTCGAACGACCGCCACCCGCTCGTCGAGCAGCGCGGCCAGACCAGGGAGGTCCCGGTCCCAGTCGATCTCCCACTCGTCGGCGTCGTCGCCCAGCAGGTCGACGTGGCGCACCCGGAGGCGGCGGCCGGATGCCACGCGGGCCAGCCGCAGCACGGCACAGAGCGCCTTGGCGCTCCTCGCCGGATCGGCGCAGACGTGACCGCCCCACAGCTCGAGCTGGCGAAGCTCGAGGTCGCCGTCACCGTCCTCGACGGTCAGATCGATGGCGCCGCCCACGGTCAGGTTGCGCTTCGGCCAGTAGTCGGCCCGCGCGCCGCCGTGGGCGACGGCGCGGACGTCCCGGCCGCCGAAGTGACGAACGTAGCCCGCACCAGCTTCCCGGAAGACGGCCGACTCCTCGGGAAGCAGGTTCGACGGGGGCGCGAAGTCCTCGGCACGCGGCGCCCGCAGCTGGCTGTGGGCGGCGTTGGCCCTGGCCACCAGGGCGTTGCGGATGCGCCACCGGTTGAACGCCGTTCGTGTGCCGGGACGTTCGTCGATCTCGCAGGCCAGCCACCGCGGGCACGCCCTCTCGGCGACCTCGAGGCTCCAGGGTGTCACCTTGGCTGGCGCTGGCGTCATTCGTGCTCGCGGTATGGGGCGGGCGGCATCACCGGCGGTGATCGTAGGGAAATTCCGGCAACTTTTCCGTCATTCGCGTCGGCCGTCGCCGTAGACTCCGGCGATGGCTCGCGTACTGGCGGTGGCGAACCAGAAGGGCGGCGTAGCCAAGACGACGACGGTGCACGCGCTGGGCGTCGCTCTCAGCGAGCTCGGCGAACGGGTGCTGCTCGTCGATTTGGATCCCCAAGCCTGCCTGACGTTCTCGGTGGGACTCGATCCGGACGCGCTGCCGCGGTCGGTACACGACGTGTTCGTGCGCCGCGTGCCGATGAAGGAGGTGCTCCAGTCCGTCGAAGGGCTCGACGTGGTACCGGCCACTATCGACCTGGCCGGCTCGGAGGTGCTGCTCCTCACCCGCACCGGTCGAGAGCACGCCCTGGCCAGGGCGCTGGAGCCGCTCCGCGCCAGCTACGACACCGTGCTCGTGGACTGCCCGCCCTCGCTGGGCGTGCTCACGATCAACGGCCTCACGGTCGCCGACGAGGTCCTGGTTCCGCTCCAGTGCGAGGCCCTGAGCCATCGCGGTGTCACCCAGCTCCTCGAGACCATCGAGGACGTTCGGGCGTTCGCCAACTCCGACCTCGCCGTACGGGGGATCATCGCCACCATGCTCGACCCGAGGACCCGCCACTCCCGGGAGATCCTCGGCGACGTGCGCGATCGGTACGCCCTGCCCGTGCTCGACCCGCCGGTGGGTAAGTCCATCCGTTTCGCCGAGGCGCCTGCTCGTGGTCGCTCGATCCTCCGCCACGCGCCGAGCTCGCCGGGAGCCGAGGCCTATCGGGCTCTGGCCAAGACCCTGCACGCCGACGTTGAGGGGCAGAACGGCCGGGAGCCGGTGAAGAGCTGATGTCGAGCGGGTCCGATCCACTGGGCCGGCGGGCGCTGTTCTGGGCGCCTGGCGTGCGCTCGGACGAGCGAGGCCCCGAGTCGCCCGAAGCCTCGGGGCGGCGCGCCCTGTTCTCGCCGCCCGCCCGCCGACCTGGCACCCTCGTGCTCGGCTGCTCCTCGTGCGGCGCGCGCAGCCGGATCAGCTACGCCGAGTTCGTGCGCCGACACCTGCCGTTCTGGCTCTGGATCCCGGGACGCCGGTACTCCCGGCTCTTGTCGTGTCCCGCATGCGGTCGGCGAACCTGGCTGGAGGCCGAGTTCCGCCGCTGAGCACCTGACGAGCCCGGGAGCCGATCGTCGACCGATCAGGCGCCCCGGAAGTTGGGCTCGCGCTTCTGGCTGAAGGCCTGGACGGCCTCGACCGTGTCGGCGGTCGAGAAGTTCAGGGCCTGACAGCGAGCCTCGTCCTCGACGGCCTGCTCCATCGAGGTGGCCAAACCGTTGTTGAGCAGCGTCTTGGTCATCGACAGCGCCAACGGCGGTCCCGCGGCCAGGGTCCGGGCCCATCCGTCGACGAAGGTGTCGATCTCGGCGGTCGGCACCACCCGGTTGACCAGACCGATGTCCGCCGCCTCCTTGGCCGACACGATCTCGGCGAAGAAGGCCAGCTCCTTGGCGCGGTGGAGCCCGATCAGGCGAGGCAGCACCCACGAACCGCCGAAGTCCACCGACAGGCCCCGGCGGGAGAAGATCTCGGAGAATCGGGCGTCCTCCGAGGCCACGATCAGATCACAGCCCAGGGCGAGATTGCAGCCGGCGCCTGCAGCGATGCCCTCGACCTTGGCGATCGTCGGCTTGGGTGACCGGTGCAACGCCAGCGCCACGTCGCCGACTCGGCGCATGCGCACGAGGCCGTGGTCGCCCGCGTCGGATACGCCGCCGAGGTCCTGGCCCGAGCAGAAGGCGCCACCGGCGCCGGTGACGACCAGCACGCGGTCCTCACTGCTCCGGGCGACGGCCTCGAAGGTCTCCCACAGCTCGACCCACATGGTCTCGTTGATGGCGTTCTTGCGTTCGGGCCGGTCCATCGTCACGGTCACGACACCGTCGGCACGCTCGACACGGAGAGTCTCCATGGGCGGAACGATAGCTAGCCCAGCCCGGCGGCGACCCCGAGCGCGGCCTCGAGGTCGGACCACAGGTCCTCCACGTCCTCGATGCCGACGCTGACGCGCACCAGCCCGGGTGGCGTCGCCTCCTCGCCCTCCCAGCGGTGGCGCCGCTCGAGCAGGGTCTCCACCCCGCCGAGGCTTGTGGCGTGCACGCACAGGCGCACGGCCCCGCACACGGCGTCGGCGACCGGGGCGCCCCCGTGCACCTCGAAGGACAACATGGCGCCGAACCCGTCCATCTGGCGGGCCGCCAGGTCGTGGCCGGGGTGGTCGGCCTGGCCGGGATAGCGGACGCGTGAGACCCCCGGATGGGCGGCCAGTCGGCGGGCGAGCTCGGCCGCGTTGGCCTGGGCCCGATCGAGACGGACGGGGAGGGTCCGCACCCCGCGCAGGGCCAGGAAGGCCTCCAGAGGCCCGGCGACGGCGCCGTGCAGGCTGCGGTGCTGGCGGAGCGCCTCCCATCGGTCCGGGTCGGCGGTGACGGTCGCTCCCATCACCAGGTCCGAGTGACCGGCGAGGAACTTGGTCACGCTGTGGACCACGACGTCGGCACCCAGCTCGAGGGGCCGCTGGAGCAGGGGCGTGGCGAACGTGTTGTCGACCACCACGGGGACGCCCAGCGCCCGGGCTCCCCCGCACAGGGCGCCCAGGTCGGCGATCGCCATCATGGGATTGGTCGGAGACTCACACCACAGCAGGTCGGCACCGTCGCAGGCAGCCAGCGTGGCCGGGGTGTCGGCGATGTCGACCAGACGGACGCGGAGCCGGTCACGGGACGCCAGGTCCGCGAGCAGCCCCCGGGTGCCGAGGTAGGCGTCCTCGGGGGCCACGACCACCGCCCCGACGGGCAGGGTCTCGAGGACGGCGGCGATGGCCGCCAGGCCCGATGCGAACACCAGGCCACGGCCGCCCTCGAGCGCGCCCAACACCTCTTCGAGGGCATCCCAGACGGCGTTGCCCTCCCTGCCGTAGGAGCGGGCACCGTCAGCGTGGTAGGTCGACGCCAGGGGCACGGCGACGTTGATCGGCGACCCGGCCACGGCCTCCCCGCCCCGGCCCGAGGCCACCGCGGCCGACGCCGGGCGCAGCGAGCGACTCTGCGAGGGGCTCGGCGACGGGCTCAGAACGCCCCCTCGACCACCTCGACGACGCCGTCGAGCACCGAGGCCACGTCGAAGCGAACGAGCCGGGCGTGCTCCGGGCCCAGCTCGAGAAACCGCCCGGCCAGCCGGCGCAGGCGGGCCTGCTTTGCTCTGGTCACCGCCTCGACGGGTGCCCCGAACACGGTCGACGTACGGGTCTTGACCTCGCAGAACACGATCAGGTCACCGCGGCGGGCGACGAGGTCCAGCTCGCCCTGACGGCAGCGCCAGTTGCGGGCCACGACGTCGTAACCCGACGACCGGTACCACCCAGCCACCGCCTCCTCGCCCTGGGCGGCGAGCTCCTGGCGCCCAGCCAGCCTCTCCATCGCTCAGAGCTCCTTTTCGGGGAGCTCCTCCACGTTGACGTCCTTGAACGTGACCACCCGGACGGAGGAGACGAACCGGGCCGGCCTGTACATGTCCCACACCCAGGCGTCGTTCAGCTGGATCTCGAAGTGGGGGTGGCCAGCCTCCCCTTTGGCGTCCATGCTCACGTGGTTGGCCAGGTAGAAGCGCCGGTCGGTCTCGACGACATAGCGGAACATCGGGAGCACCGCTCGGTACTCCTGATAGAGAGCCAGCTCGATCTCGGCCTCGTAACGCTCGAGATCCTCAGCGCTCATGAGTCATGTCTCAGGCCTCACCGGAGCGTGTCCCCCTCGACGGCCAACTGTAGGACGCGGGTGCCCCGCTGCGCCCCTCCGCCAGCTGGTCCCGCCCCGCTGCTGGCACCTTGCCGCCCCGGGCGCGGGACGCCCCGGTGCCCGGGCCGTCGACCACTGCCCAGCCTCCCTAGCGCAGGACCCGCTTCTCCCGGATCTTGGCCGCCTTACCGATCCGTCCCCGCAGGTAGTAGAGCTTGGCCCGGCGGACGTCACCCTGGACGATGGGCTCGATCCTGGCGATGATCGGCGAGTGGACGGGGAACGTACGTTCGACACCCACCCCGAAGCTGACCTTGCGGACCGTGAACGTCTCCCGCACGCCGGAGCCCTGGCGGCGGATGACCGCGCCCTGGAACACCTGGATGCGCTGGCGATTGCCTTCGACGACGCGGACGTGGACCCGGACCGTGTCGCCGGGCGCGAAGAGGGGGATGTCGTCGCGGAGGCTGTCACGATCGACGAGGTCGGTGGGGTTCACGGCGCGGTGGCTCCTCGGGAGACCGGGGGGAAACCGCAGAATACCCGTGCTCGGCGAGCAGCCGCACCTCGTCGTCGCTCAGACCGCCGCGAGCCTCGACGAGGTCCGGCCGCCGGGCCAGCGTGCGAGCGAGGGCCTGGGCCCGGCGCCACCGGGCGACGCGGGCGTGGTCGCCCGAGCGGAGGACCTCGGGCACCGGCCACCCGCGGAACTCCGCCGGCCGGGTGTACTGCGGGTACTCGAGGAGGCCGTCGCTGAAGCTCTCCTCGCCCGCCGACGCTTCGTTTCCCATCACCCCCGGTACCAACCGGGCCACGGCCTCGACCACCACGAAGGCAGCTGCCTCTCCGCCGGCCAGGACGTAGTCGCCTATCGAGAGCTCGTCGTCCACCAGGTGGTCCGCCACCCGCTCGTCGACGCCTTCGTAGCGCCCGCACAGCAGCGAGAAGCCCTCCCCGGGGGCCGATCCCCTGTCGGCCAGCTCCCGGACGAGCGCCTGATCGAGCCGCCGCCCGCCCGGACCGAGGAGGAACAGGGGCCGGGGCGGCTGCGCCGCCTCCACGGCACCGAAGACGGGGCCCGGTGCGAGCACCATCCCCGCTCCCCCGCCGAAGGGCGTGTCGTCCACCGACCGCCGTGGATCGATGGTCGCCGAGCGCAGATCGTGGATCCTCAGATCCAAGAGGCCGGACCGGCGGGCGCGTCCGACGAGGCTCTCGCTCCCGACGGCCTCGAGGAGGCCGGGAAAGATGGTGAAGAGGTCCACCCGCACGTCGGGATCACTCCAGCAGCCCGTCGGGCACGTCGACGACAAGTCTGCCCGCACCGTGCTCGACGACGAACCGGAGCGGAACAAGGCCGCCGCCCTCCAGCACGAGAATGTCGCTGGCCGGGTTGGCCTCGACGGCGGCGACCCGTCCCAGGTGGCGCCCGGCCGTGTCGACGACGTCGCATCCGTGCAGCTCGTGCACCCAGAGCGCATCGGGATCGGCGATCGGCTCGGCGCGGAGGACCACGTCTCTCAGCGCCTCGGCGCCGTCGCGGTCGAGCACGCCGGCGAACGACACGATCCAGCGATCACGACTGGGCGACGCCCGCACGACCTCGAGGTCGCCGACCGACGACGAGAGCACGGCGCCGGTCGCCAGCCGCTCGGTGCGGTCGGTCACCAGGCGCACGACGACCTCGCCACGCAGCCCGTGCGGTCGTAGCACCCTGCCGACCTCGAGCGTGGCGCGGTCACCCGGCCCGCCTCCCCGGTCGCCCGCCGCTGGCGTCGGTCGGTCAGTCGACGATGTCGACGTTGGCCTCGATGCCCTCGTTGGCGCCGGCCGCCCTCACCAGGGTGCGGATGGCCTGCGCCACCCGGCCCCGCCGACCGATGATCCTGCCCATGTCGTCCGGGGCGACGTGGAGACGGAGGTTCACGCCGCGGCGGGCCTCGTCGACCTCGACGACAACGGCGTCAGGGTCGTCGACGATCGAACGGGCGATGTGCTCGAGCACACCTCGGGGTATGGCGCCGGGGGCCCGGTTCCCCGCCATGTCGTCGACCTCGTCGACCTCGCCGTCGTCCGCGAAATCGACCTCCGGGTCGGAGGCGTCGCTCACTTCGATGCCGAGGCCGTGAACTCGTCCCACGTCCCCGAGACGCGCAGCAGCTTCTCCACCCGCTCGGTGGGCTTGGCCCCCCGGGAAAGCCACTTGATCGCCTTGGCCGAGTCGATGTTGACCACCGATGGCTCCGACCTGGGGGCGTAGGTACCCACGATCTCGATGAAGCGGCCGTCTCTCGGAGAGCTGCTGTCGGCGGCCACGACGCGATAGGTCGGTTGCTTCTTCTTGCCCATCCTCATGAGGCGAAGCTTCACTGCCACAAATTCATCCTTGTCTCAGGGCCGGCCTCCTGGGGCCGGCCTTGTCGTAGTCGCGTCAGCGAAGCGAGCCGAGATCGGCGAGAGACGGCGTCACGCGACCTCCTCGCTTGCCCTTCTTTCCCGGTCTGCCAGAGCCCTTGCCGACCCCGACGCCCTTCATCATCCGCTGCATCTCCTTGAACTGCTTGAGCAGCGCGTTCACCTGGGCGGTGGTCGAGCCGCTGCCGTTGGCAATGCGAAGCCGCCGCGACCCGTTGACGATGGTGGGATCGCGCCGCTCTCCGGGAGTCATGGAGCGGATGATGGCCTCGACCTGCCCGAGCTGGCCGTCGTCGATGGGTGCGTTCTTCATCTCCTTCGGCAGCCCGGGAAGCATGCCGAGGATACCCGTGAGGGGCCCCATCTTCTTGATCTGCTGCATCTGCTCGAGGAAATCCTCGAGCGTGAACTGGCCCTCCTGCAGGCGTTCCGCCGCCCGGGTGGCGGTCTCCTCGTCGTAGTGCTGCTCCGCCGTCTCGATCAGCGTCAGCATGTCGCCCATGCCGAGGATGCGGCTGGCCATGCGGTCGGGGTAGAAGGTGTCGAAGTCGCCGAGCTTCTCACCCGTCGAGGCGAAGGCGATGGGCCGGCCGACAACCTCCTTCACCGAGAGTGCGGCGCCACCGCGCGCGTCGCCGTCGAGCTTGGTCAGCACGACGCCGTCCAGCTCCAGGGTGGCGTGGAAGGCCTCCGCCGTGGCCACGGCATCCTGGCCCGTCATGGCGTCGACGACGAGGAAGGTGTACTGGGGATGCAGCGCGTCCGACACCCTGCGCACCTCGTCCATCAACGCCTCGTCGATGGACAATCGCCCGGCCGTGTCGACGATGAGCACGTCGCGGCCCCTCCGCTGGGCCTCCTCGAGGGAGCGCCGGGCGACGCTCACCGGATCGGTGGGCTCGCTGAACACCGTCACGCCGGCTTGTCCCCCGAGCACCCGGAGCTGCTCGACGGCTGCGGGCCGCTGGAGGTCGGCCCCCACCAGGAGCGGCTGACGCCCCTGCTGCTTGAACCAGCGGGAGAGCTTGGCCGCCGCCGTCGTCTTCCCGGAGCCCTGCAAACCGGCCAGGAGCACGACGGTCGGAGGCTGGGAGGCGTACGTGATGCGGAGCGCCTCGCCCCCGAGGATCGCCACCAGCTCCTCGTTGACGATCTTGATGACCTGCTGTGCCGGGGACAGGCTCTTGGACAGGTCGGCGCCGACGCAGCGCTCCCGCACCTGGGACACGAAACGACGGACGACCGCGAGGTTGACGTCCGCCTCCAGGAGGGCGAGGCGGATCTCGCCGAGGGCCTCGTCGACCTCGGCCTCCCCCAGGCGGCCGCGGCCCCGCAGACGGGTGAAAATCCCCTCGAAGCGATCGGATAGAGACTCGAACATCTCGAGCCAGGCTACCGGATCCCCTGTCAGGCGAAGAGCGCCTCGACGAACTCGTCGGCGTCGAGGGGGACCAGGTCGGCTGCCGACTCGCCCAGCCCCACGAGCTTGATCGGCAGCCCCATGTCGGCGACCACCGCCACGGCGATACCGCCCTTGGCGGTGCCGTCGAGCTTGGTCAGGACCACGCCGGTGACGCCGACCGCGTCGGAGAACTGGCGGGCCTGGACGAGACCGTTCTGTCCGGTCGTGGCGTCGAGGACGAGGAGGACCTCGCTCAGCTGGGCGGGGGACCGCTCGGCGACCCGACGCACCTTCTTGAGCTCCTCCATGAGATTGACCTTGGTGTGCAGGCGGCCGGCGGTGTCGACCAGCACGAGATCGTTCCCCCGGGCCACCGCCCGTTGCACGGCGTCGAACAGCACCGAGCCCGGATCTCCGCCCTCGGACCCGCGGACAAGATCGGCTTCCACACGGTCGGCCCAGAGCGCCAGCTGCTCGGTGGCGGCGGCCCTGAAGGTGTCGCCCGCCGCCATCACCACCGACCGGCCCTCGGCGGCCTCACGCATCCCCACCTTGCCGATCGTGGTGGTCTTGCCCACCCCGTTGACGCCGACGAAGAGCCAGACGTTCGTCGACCCCGGCTCCTGACGGAGCGTGTGGTCTCCACGGCCGACGATCGCCTTGAGATCCGACTTCAGCGCCTCGAGCAGGACGTCGGGCCCGGTGATCTCGCCGGCCTTGACCCTGGTGCGCAGCCCGTCGAGCAACGACGTGGTCGTCGAGACCCCGACGTCGGCCGTGATCAGGGCCTCCTCCAGCTCCTCCCAGGTCTCCTCGTCGATGCCGGAGCGGGCCAGCACCGAGCTCACCCGCGTGGCCAGCAGGTTGCGGGCCTTGCCCAGACGGTCGCGCAGGCGCGGCGGTGCGGCGACCTCGGGGGGGCCGAGCACCTCCTCGACCTCGGCGGGCGGCGCCTCGGCGGGCGGCGCCTCGGCAACCTCGGGCCGGGCAACCTCGGGCCCGGCGACCTCGGTGGGCGGCGGCTCGACCTCGACGCCAGAGCTCCGGCGCCGGAGGGCGGTACTCGCCACCAGGCCGAGCGCGACGAGCACGACGAAGGCGAGGATGGCCACGATCAAGAGGATCGTCATGGCGCGGTGAGCCTACCCTCGGCGGTGCGTCCTAAGCCGAAGCGCCTACCCGTTCGCTCACGACCTTCGAGGAGCCGCCAGGCTGCAAGGTCACGCCGTACAGCCAGTCCGCCGCCTCCATCGTGCGCTTCTGGTGGGTCACCACGATGAGCTGGGCCTCCTCACGGAACTCATCGATCAGGTCGAGGAAACGGCGGAGGTTGACGTCGTCGAGGGCGGCCTCGACCTCGTCGAGGAGATAGAAGGGCGACGGGCGGCTGCGGAAGACGGCGAAGAGGAAGGCGATGGCCACCAGCGCCCGCTCGCCGCCCGAGAGCAGCGAGAGCTTCTTGACGTTCTTGCCCGCGGGCTTGGCTTCCACCTCGATGCCGGTCTCCAGCAGGTTGTCCGGGTCGGTCAGACGGAGCCCGCCGACGCCCCCCGAGAAGAGCGTGGAGAACAACGACGAGAAGTGCTTGGCGACGTCGGCGAAGGCGGCCGCGAACACCTGCACGATCTCGGCGTCGATGGCCCTGATGACCTTGGCCAGATCGCGACGGGCGCCGCGGACGTCCTCCAGCTGGGACTCGAGGAACTCGTGTCGCTCGCGCAGCGATGCGAGCTCTTCGATGGCGAGGGGGTTCACCGGACCCATCAGCCGCAGCTCGCGCTCGAGCTCTCTCGCGCGCTGGGCGATGCTGGTTCCGCCGGCTGGCTCCGGACGGGGCGCGGCGACGGCGACGTCGGGCTCGCAGTCGAGCTCGCGCCGCACCGACTCGACGGCGGCCTCCTGTCGGAGCCGGAGCTCGGCGTCCTCGATCTCCGCCCGCTGGGCCCGCTCGCGGACCTCTGCCAGGCGACGCTCGGTCTCCACGCGCTCCTCGCGGAGGCGGTCCAGGTGGGCGGCCCGCTCGTGGATGGCCGTCGCCAGCTGGCGCCGCTGCTCGCCGAGATCGTGCGCCTTGGCGTCCAGCGTCGCCAGGTGACGCGCCACGACTCCGTCCAGACGATCGACGGCGAGGGCCGCCGCCTCCATCTGCTCGCGACGTCCCGACGCCTGCTCGGCCTCGGCGCGGTCCCGGTCGAGCCGACGCTCGATGTCTCCCAGCCGGCCCGAGAGAAGCGAGCGGCGTTCGTCGAGGCTCGCCGTCCGCACCTCGAGGCCGGTCCGGAGCTGGGCTACGGCGGCCGCCCGGTCGTCCACCCGCGCCTTGGCCTCCCGTGCCGCCGCGACCCGCCGGGCGATGCCTGCTTCGTCTGCCTCGAGAGCCGGCAGACGATCCTCGAGCGCCGCGACCAGGGACGCGTCGTGCTCGATCCTCCGAGCCAGCTCGTGCTGGTGGTCTCGAGCGCTCTCCGCGTCCTGGGCCAGCACCTGCAGCTCGGACTCCACCCGGGCGAGCGCCTCCGTGGCGCCCGCCAACCGGGCGGCGCCCCGCTCGGCCTCCCGCGCCCGCTGGGTCTCGGCCGTTCGTGCCGCCGAGACCTCGTCCCGGGCGGCTCGCATCTGTTCGGAGGCGTCCGCGGCCGCCGCGGCACACGAAGCGGCACGAGCCCGCGCCTCGTCGAGGGCGGCGCCGGTGGCCGTCGGTCCGCCCCCGCCGATGCGCCACCCCGATGGACCGAACCGGTCGCCGTCCAGGGTCACGACGGTGAGCTCAGGTCGGCGCAGGGCCAGGTCCACCGCCTCGTCCCAGCCCCCGGCGGCGACCACGGCGTCCGCCAGCAGCACGTCCAGGAGGGCCTCGACGCCTGCGACGACGGATCGGGCGTGGGCCCGGAGGAGGCCAGGATGGGCGCTGTCTGCCGGGGCGCCCGGGCGCCGGAGCTCCCCGGCGCCGGCGCCGGCGGCCATGGCCAGCACGGCGCCTGCCGTCCCTGATCGGCGCAGGTGGTCGAGGGCGGCCCTGGCCTCGGCGGGCCCGGCCATGACGACGGCGGCCACCGCCTCCCCGGCAGCCGCCTCGAACGCCCGCTCCCAGCCGGCGTCGACCTCGACCAGCTCCAGCAGGGTCCCGACGACCCCCTCGACATCCGCCAGCCGCTCGGCTCCGGCCCTGGCCCTGGCCTCGTCGAGCGCCATGGCAAGGGCGTCCGCCCGGGCCCCCCACGAGTGATGGTCCTGGTCGGCGCGACGCAGAACGGTCTCCGCGCGCTCGGCGCCGGACTCGGCCGCCGACAGGCGCTGGGCTGCGTTCTCGGCCCCGTCGACCAGCGACGCGGCGGACCGGCCGGCGTCGTCGACCTCCTCGGCGAGGCGCAGGCGCTCGCGCTCGAGGAGGCCGGCCCGGTCGGCGATGGCGGCCACCCGGGGCCCGAGCCGACTCTGCTCGGCCCGGTCGCGATCGAGGCCGTGACGAAGGGTGCGGAGCTGGCCCCGGGCGTCGGCGGCCGCCCCGTCCCGGGAGACCAGGCCCATGGCGTCGCCGAGCGTCTCCTCCAGCTCGGCGCGCTCGCCGGCCAGCGCCAGCTCGGCGGCGGCCAGCTCCTCGCCCGAAGGCTCGAGCTCCCGGGCCCACGTCTCGGCCTGATCGAGCTCGGCGCGCAGACGCGTGGCCTCGGCCTCGAGGGCGGCCACCACGTCCTGGTCGGCGAGGGCGCTGGCGGCGCTGGCGATCGACCGACGACGCTCGGCGAGCACGGCGGCCAGCCCGCGGGCCCGCTCCCGCAGGCCCTCCACCCGGCGGAGGTGGTCGGCGAGGTCGTCACCGCGATCCGACGTGAGCGCGCTCTCGGCCGCCCCCACCGCGCTGTCGAGCCTGGCCAGGCTCGCCCGAAGCGTCTCCTGCTCCTCGTCGAGGCCTGCCTTCGCCTCCCGCGACGCGGCGAGGCGGGCGCGGAGGTCGGCGATCTTGCGACCGGCGAGGTACAGCTGCGCGCCGTGCAGCTCCTCGGACAATCCCGCGTGGCGCCGGGCGGCCTCGGCCTGGCGCTCGAGAGGGCGGATCTGGCGCCGCACCTCCCCCAGCAGGTCCTGGAGCCGATCGAGGTTCCCTTCGGTCGTCGCCAGACGGCGCTCGGCCCGCTCCCGCCGCCGCCGGTACTTGAGCACCCCGGCGGCCTCCTCCACGATCAGGCGCCGGTCCTCGGGGCGGGCGTTCAACACGGCGTCGAGCTGGCCCTGGCCCACGATGACGTGCTGCTGGCGACCCACACCGGAGTCGGACAGGAGCTCCTGGACGTCGAGGAGCCGGCACGGGACGCCGTTGATGGCGTACTCGCTGTCACCGGAGCGGAACAGCGTCCGGCTCAGGGTGATCTCCGACGACTCGACCGGCAGGAGGCCCGCGCCGTTGTCGATCGTGAGGGAGACCTCGGCCCGTCCCAACGCCGGGCGCTTGGAAGAACCGGCGAAGATGACGTCGTCCATGCGGGCCGAGCGGACGGTCCGCGGGCCCTGGGCACCGAGGACCCACGCCACGGCGTCCACCACGTTGGACTTGCCGCTGCCGTTGGGGCCGACGACAACGGTGACCCCGGGCTCGAGCTCGAGCGTCGTCGGCTCGGCGAAGGACTTGAAGCCCTTGAGCGTGAGCGCCTTCAGGAACACAGCGCGATCACGTTACCGGGGTACCTGGCCGCCTTCGGGTATCCCCGCCGACCAGGCCCGTCGCGGCCCTTCCTCCGCTCTCACACCTGGCAGCCCTCGCACAGGAACGACGACCGGCCGGACAGCCTGATCCTCGTCACGGGGCGGTGGCAGCGCGGGCAGGGTTGGCCCTCGCGGTCGTACACCTGATGGTGTTCCTGGAAGTCACCGGGGCGGCCGAACAGGTCGCGGTACTGCTGGTCGGCGAGCGACGAGCCGCGGTGGCGGACCGCGTCGGCGAGGGTCTCGACCATGGCCCGGTACAGCCGGCGAACCTCCTCGGACGACAGCGTCTCCGAGCTGCGGTCGTGGCGCAGTCCGGCGGCGAACAGGATCTCGTCGGAGTAGATGTTGCCGATGCCGGCCACGAACCGCTGGTCCATCAGCAGCGGCTTGAGCTTGGTCTTGCGGGCCCGCAGCCTGTCGGCGAACTGGACCCAGCTCATCGCCTCGGTGAGGGGATCGAAGCCGAGATGCCCGAGCTCGGGAAGCTCGTGCGCGACGACGGGCTCGGGCGCGACGAACATCTCACCGAAGGTCCTGGGATCGACGAAGCGCAGCTCTCCACCCTTGGTGAAGACGATGGAGACGTGGGTGTGGCGAGCGGCGGCTTCCCGGGCGCTGGTCGGCCGGAACAGCTGGCCGCTCATCCCGAGGTGCACCACCAGCACATCGCCGTCGTCCAGGCCCAGCAGGAGGTACTTGCCCCGCCGGCTGACGCCGACGATCCGGTGACCCTCGAGGCGGCCTCTGAACTCTGCCGGTCCCCGATGCCGGCGGATCGACCGCCGGCCCTTCACCTGCACGGACTTGATGCGCTTGCCGACGACCTCGCCGTCGAGGTCGCGGCGGATCGTCTCGACCTCAGGGAGCTCAGGCACGCTCTCCTGGCCGCCCACCTCCGGCGGGGTCGGCGACCCGTTCCCGGACCCGGCCGGCGGCGTCGCCATCCGGGCCGCCGCCTGCTCGGCCTGCTTCTTGGATCGCCCCTCGCCCCGACCGAGCAGGCGACCGCCGACCTGCACGCTGGCGCGGAAGCGCTTCGCGTGGTCGGGCCCCTCCTCCTCGACGCTGTACCGGGGTAGCGGCTCGGCCTTGCGGGCGGCCAGCTCCTGGAGACGGGTCTTGTAGTCCTGCCCGCCGGGACCCGCAGCCGCCTCCCTGATGCGCTCGCCCAGCAGCTCCATGACCAGATCGCCCGTCCTGGCCCAGCCGAGCTCGAGGTAGATGGCGCCGATCACGGCCTCGAAGGCGTCGGCCAGGATCGACGGCTTCTCCCGCCCACCGGACGCGTCCTCGCCCTTGCCGAGCAGGAGGGCCGACCGCAGGTCGAGCGAGGCGGCCAGGTCGGCCAGCACCTCGGCGTTGACGACCGAGGCCCGGACCTTGGCCAGCTCGCCCTCGGGCAGGTCCGGGTAGGCCTGGAAGATGTGGTCGGTGACGACCAAGCCCAGCACGGAGTCGCCGAGGAACTCCAGTCGCTCGTTCGAGGCCTCGTCGGCCGTCTCGGCGCACCACGACCGGTGGGCCATGGCCTGCTGGAGGAGCTCGACCTCGCCGGGCGCCTGTCGGAGCCGTCGGGCCAGCGCCTCCAGCTCGGCACGACGGAGTCCCGGCGGCTCGGTCAGCTCAGGCAGCCTCGAGCTTGGCGACCACGTAGTCGACGGCGTCACGAACGGTCTTGAGCTCCTCCAGGTCCTCGTCCTCGACCCGGAAGCCGACCGTCCGCTCCCCCAGCTCCTCCTCCAGACCCTCGACCAGCTCGATCAAGGCGAGCGAGTCGGCGTTGAGGTCCTCGGAGAACGACGCTCCCTCGCTGATGGTGCCGGGATCGATCTCCAGGATGTCGGCGAGCTGGTCGCGGATCATCTCGAAGACCTGGCGGCGGTCGAACGGGCCTTTCTCGACATGGGTCTCAGCGGGCACTGCTGCTCCTGGCTCCTGGGATCGCTCGACGTCCGGATCGTACCGGTATCGGGCGGACGCCGCCGGCCCGCGCGTCCCGGGGCCGGCCGTGGTCCCGGGCGCCCGGCGCCGTCGGTGCGACCGCTCGTCCGGCGGCCCTCTCGGGCGCACGCCCGGGGGCCATCCCGGGACGGCGGCTAGGCCGAGACCGCCCGCCGAAGGTCGCCGACCAGGCCCCGCGACGCCAGGTCGTGGGCCACGCGCACGGCGTTCACGACCGCCCGGGCCGACGAGGAGCCATGGCTGATGATGCACACCCCGTCCACGCCGAGAAGCATGGCGCCACCGGTGGTGTCGGGATCCATCTCCTCCAGGAGCGGGGCCAGGCCCGGCATCAGGACCTTGGCCGCGGCCTTCGTCTCCTCGCTGGCCGTCATCACCCCGAGGAGGGAGCTCACGAAGAACTTCATGCCGCCCTCGAGCGCCTTGAGGGCGACGTTGCCGGTGAACCCGTCGGTGACGACCACGTCGGCCGCGTCGCTCAACAGCTCGCGCGCTTCGACGTTTCCCACGAAGTTGATGCCGACACCCTCCGAGAGGAGGGCGTGGGTGCGCTTGACCAGGCTGGTGCCCTTGCTCTCCTCCTCCCCGTTGGACAGCAGGCCCACGCGGGGCTCGTCGAGGTCGTACCGCTCACGGGCGAACAGCGACCCCATCTTGGCGAACTGCACCAGCCACTCGGGGGTGCACTCGGGGTTGGCCCCGGCGTCGAGCAGCACGGTGTGCGTGGTCCCCGGTACGGGCAGCGGCGTGGCGATGGCAGGCCGGGCCACTCCGGGGAGGCGGCCCATGCGCAGCAGGGCGCTGGCCATGGCGGCGCCCGTGTTGCCGGCGCTGACCATGGCCGCAGCCCTGCCGTCGCGCACCGCCTCGGCGGCCCGCACGAGCGAGGCGTCCTTCTTCCGCCGGACACCCTGGCCGGGGTCCTCGTGCATCCCGATGACCTCGCTGGCGGGCACGACCTCGAGCTCCGAGGTGTCGCCCATCTCGTCGGGGCGGCCCACCACCAGGACGGGGACGCCGAGCTCCTCCTGCGCCTGACGGGCGCCGGCGACGATCTCCACGGGACCGCGGTCGCCTCCCATGGCGTCGACGGCCACGGCGAGCGTCGCAGCTTCCGGGGTGGCCGAGCCCTCGGCCGCCGGCTCGGGCGCAGTCATGGGAGCGGGGGACGGCTCCGAAGCTGAGCTGGTCACGTGATCGGTCAGTCGACGTCGACGGCCTGGCGGCCCCCGTACCACCCACAGTTGGGGCACACCACGTGCGGCAGCTTGACCCGGCGGCACTGCGGACAGACGCTCCGGGGCGGGGTCCGCAGGACCCAGCTGGACGCGCGGCGGCTCCGGGTCTTGGCCTTCGAGGTCTTCTTCTTGGGGACGGCCATCTTCTCTCGCTCTCGTCTGACGCCTGCTGTCCGGGTGTACCCCGGTCAGCGGCGGGGCTCACCGCCTTTCAGGGCGTCGAGCGGTGCCCACCGGGGATCGATCGACTCGGTCTGGCACGAGCAGCTCGCTTCGTTGTGGTTGATGCCACAGACCGGGCACAACCCGAGGCACCCCTCCGTGCAGAGGGGGACCTGGGGTAACTCCAACAACACAGCGTCGCGCGCCAGCGGCTCCAGGTCGAGCTGGTCGCCGCGGAGCGGGTAGGTCTGCTCGGGGTCTCCGCCCGGCTCGAACAGCTCGCGGACCGAGGTCCGGAGCTCCCCGCGGGCCACGGCCAGACAGCGTCGGCACTCGCCGGCCCAGGGAGCGCTCACCGCGCCGGTCGCCATGATCCCGCCGTGCACCGACTCGAGCAGGACCTCGACGACCACCGGTCGGCCTTCGGGGACCGAGCTGCCCGTCACGGCCAGCTCGGGGATCGGCCCCTCACGTCGCTCCCGCAGGCTGGCACCAGGCTGGCGCCGAAGGGTCCCGACATTGACGACAAAGGGATGCTGGGTCATCGTCCTCGCTCCCTTGACGCTAGGTCCGGTCCTGGTCGAAGAACTCTCCGTGCTGGTCGGTGCCGTTGGCGTCGGTTTGCTCGTTGGGCCTGCCCGTCCCGGAGTCGAAGTCCACGAAGCGGGCGCCGACCGTGATATCCGGTGTCTCCTGGAGCTTGCGCCGCCCCGACTGCACGGTCTTGGCCGTCCGCTCGAGCACGTCCTCGAACGAGGAGAGCTTGCGGTCGCAATACTCCTCGGCCTCCCGGCGGAGCCGCCGGGCCTCATCCTGGGCCCGGTCGAGGATGCGCTGGGCGGAGTACTGCGCCTGGCGGACGATCTCGCCGCGCTGCACCATGCCCTCGGCCTGCACCCGGGACGCCTCGAGGATGTCCTCGGCCTCACGCCGGGTGTTGCTCAGGAAGTCGTCCCGCTCCCGGAGCATCCAGCGGGCGTGGCGCATCTCGTCAGGCAGACGCCGGAGCGCCTCCTCGAGCATGCCGACCAGCTCGTCCCGGCTGACGAGGGCGGACGACGACAGTCGATCGCCGACCGAAGGCGCTCCTCCGCGCCGGGCCCGTCCGCGGGCTCGAACGTGCTCACGGCCTGAACCGCTCCTGGAGCCGTTTGGCCACCGGTGCCGGCACCAGGGCGGTGACGTCGCCGCCGAAACGTGCCACCTCGCGCAAAAGGCGCGAGGCGATGAACGAGTGCGTCGAAGCCGTGGGGATGAACAGCGTGTCGATACCCGACAGCTGCTGGTTCATCTGCGCCATCTGCATCTCGTTCTCGAAGTCGGTCACGGCCCGCAGTCCCTTGACGATCGCCGTCGCACCGACCTCCTGGGCGACGGTGACCACCAGCGTCGACATCGAGACCACCCTCACGCGCTGAAGGTGCACGATCGAGTCCTCGAGCATCTCCTGGCGCTCCTCGAGGGTGAAGAGCGGCTCACCCTTCTGCGGATTCCGAAGCACCGCCACGATGACCTCGTCGAAGAGGCGGCTGGCGCTCTCGACGACCTCGAGATGACCGTTGTGGAACGGGTCGAACGATCCGGGGAACAGGGCGATCCTCACGAGGCACCTTTCCGAGCGACCTGATGCGGGAGCGGCTGGACCAGTGTCACCACCGTACCGCCGTAGCGCTTGGTCGTCCGAACGACCCACCCCGGCGGGGGCTCGAGCGGCTGCGAGGACTCGAGCAGGGCCAGGTCGGCCGACAGCCCCCCGAGGAGGCGGTCCCATGCCGCGAAGTCGTACGGCGGATCGCACAGCGCCAGGTCGAACGCCTGCCCGGGGCCGTCTTGCCCTTGGGCCGCCCTCCCGGGTCGGTCGTGCTCCAGCCAGCGCAGCACGTCGCCCCGCACCACCTCGGCCGGGGCGTCGGCAAGCCCGACGGCGGCGAGGTTGTCGCGCACCGCCGTCAGGGCGACGGGATCCCGGTCGACGAAGGTGACGTGCGCCGCTCCCCGCGACAGCGCCTCGATGCCGAGCGCGCCGGTGCCGGCGAAGAGGTCGACGACCGTCTTCCCCTCCACGCCCCCGAGGCTGGTCAACACGTTGAAGACCGCCTCCCGGACCCGGTCGCTGGTCGGCCTGATCGAGCGGCCCGCCGGAGCCCGGAGGCGGCGGCCTCCTGCCACCCCACCGACCACTCGCATACGCTCGAGACTACCGGGTGACCCGTGGCCGTCCCGGGTATGGCCCCTGGTCGCGCCGCTCAGCTCTTGAAGAGAAACTCCGCCTCGTCGTCGTCGATCATGAGACGGACCTCGTCGGCGAGCAGCCCGTGTCGGCCGAGCGTGGGATCGGCATCGACGATGTCGAACGCCATCTCCCGTGCCTGCGAGACCAGCTCCCGGTCTCTGCGGAGCGACGCGAGCTTGAGATCGGACCTGCCCTTCTGGCGAGTGCCCAGGACCGTTCCCTCGCCCCGGAGCTCGAGATCCACCTCGGCCAGGTAGAAGCCGTCGGTCGAGTCCTCGAGGGCATCGAGCCGCTTCTCGGCCTCAGGCGAGGATCCCTCGCCGAGGAGGTAGCACCATGACTCGTCCGCGCCCCGACCCACGCGGCCTCGGAGCTGGTGCAGCTGCGCCATGCCGAAACGGTCCGCATCCTCGACCACCATGACCGTGGCGTTCGGGACGTCGACCCCCACCTCGATCACCGTCGTGGCCACGAGCACCTTGAGCTTGCCGGCGCGGAACTCGGCCATGACCGCTTCCTTGTCCTTGGCGGGCATCTGGCCGTGGAGCAGCCCGAGCGGAAGTCCGGCGAGCTCCTCCTTGCTCAGGCGGTTGTACTCGTCCGTCGCCGACCGGGCCTGCACCCGCTCGGAGTCCTCCACGAGCGGGCACACGATGTAGGCCTGCCGTCCCGCCGCCACCTCGTCGCGCACCTTGCTCCACGCGGCGGCGACTTCCAGCGGTCCCCTGGCCCACGTCGTGCGGACGGGGGTTCTTCCCGGCGGCAGCTCGTCCAGCACCGTCGTGTCGAGGTCACCGTAGACCGTCATGGCCGCCGTCCGGGGAATCGGCGTCGCCGTCATGACCAGCACGTCCGGGTCGGCGCCTCCCGAAGACCGGCCCTTGCCCTTCAGAATGTCGCGCTGCTCGACACCGAACCGGTGCTGCTCGTCGACGACCACGACGCCGAGGGACCGAAAGGTCACCTCCTCGGTGAGCAGGGCGTGGGTACCGACGAGGATGTCGACCGTCCCCGTTCTCAGGCCGTCGTGCAGCCGTTTTCGCTCGGTTGGTGTGGTGCGGTTGGTGAGCAGCTCGACCCGCACGACCCGATCGCCCGTCAGCGTGGAGTCGTCGGGAACGGTGAGCTCGCCGAGGAGCGACCGCACCCCTGCGTAGTGCTGCTCGGCCAGGACCTCGGTCGGGGCCATGAGGGCACCCTGGTGGCCGCCCTGGACGGCGACCAGCAGCGCGGCGAGGGCCACGACCGTCTTGCCCGCGCCGACGTCGCCCTGGAGCAGGCGGTGCATCGGGTGCGCCTTGGCCAGGTCCTCGGTGATGACCGCGATGGCCCGCTCCTGGGCGCCGGTCAGCGCGAACGGCAGCTGCCGGCGGAACTCCTCCAGCAGCGCTGGTGCGCCCGCGCCCGGCGCGATGACGTGGCTGATGCCGTCGGCTTGACGTTCGAGGATCCGCTTGCGCATGACGAGCGCGACCTGAAGTCGCGCCAGCTCGTCGAAGGCGAGGCGGCGGCGACCGGTGTCCTTCGCCTGCATCGACTCGGGGGCATGCACCTGTCGCATCGCCAGGCTCCGCTCGACCATCCCCAGGCGCTCCTGCCACGACTCCGGCAGGGGGTCGGCGAGGTCGCCGGCCCGCCGCAGCGCCTCGGCGATCCAATCACCCAGCTCCCAGGTGGTGAGCCCGGCCTTGTCCGACTGCGGGTAGACGGGGACGATCCGGCCCGTGCGGTCCCCGACGAGGTCGACAACCGGGTTGGTCATCTGGCGACGACCCCGGTACAGGTCGAGCTTCCCGAAGAAGACGGCCTGCCGTCCCGTCACCAGCTGCTTCGCCCGCCATCCCTGGTTGAAGAACGTGCATCGCAGGTAAGCCGTGCCGTCGAACACGTCGATCTCGACCAGCGCCCGGCCCTGTCGAGTCCGCCGGCTGCTCACGCGCTTCACGTGGGCGAGCACCATCGCCTCGTCGCCGACCTTGAGGTCCTTCACCGCGACCTGTTGGGTGCGGTCGATGTAGCGGCGGGGATAGTGGGTGACGAGGTCGAGCACCGAGGTGATGCCCATCTCCTCGAGGGCTTCGGCCTTCTTCGGCCCGACACCGGCGAGGTCGGTCACGGAACGCTGGGCGAGTGCACGCAGGAGCAGCCGCCCGCTGGCGTCCCGCCCTTCCATCAGTCGATGCTCAGCAGATATGGGTAGAGCGGCTGTTCGCCGTGGTGGATCTCGACGTCGATGTCGGGCCGGTGCTCGCTCAGCCACTCCGTCACCTGGCGGGTGTCGGCCGGGCTGGATCCCTCCCCCTCGATGAGGGTGACGATCTCGTGCTCGTCGGTGAGCAGCTTCTCGAGCAGCGCCGTGGTGGCCTCGGCGAGGGTGGGCTGGACGACCTCGACCCCCCGCTTGGAGAGTCCCATCCAGTCGCCCTCTGCGATCGGCCCCGCCGGGCTGTCGCTGGCCCGGACGGCCCTGGTGACCTCGCCGGCGACGACCCGCAGGGCGGCCGACGACATGACGCCCTCGTTGTCGTCGACGCTCGCCTCGGGGTCGTATTCGAGCAGGGCGGCGAAGCCCTCGGCGACACCGACGGTCTTCACCACCCGAACCCGCTTGGTCGTGAGGGCGTCGACCTGTTCGGCCACGGGCACGATGTTGCCGTTGTTCGGGAGCACCACGACCTCATCCGCCGGGGCGGCCTCGACCGCCTCCAGGATCTGCGCCGTCGACGGGTTCATGGACTGGCCACCGGCCACCATCTGGTGGACCCCGAGCGACCGGAAGATGCGGCGGATGCCGGTCCCCGTGGCCACCGCCACCACCGCAGTGGCCGGCACGGGCCAGGCGGACTCCTCCTCGGCCGGCGGTCCGGCCGCCGCCTCGCGCACCCAGCGCTCCTCCTGCACCTGGTCCATCAGATCGGTCACGCGGATGTTCCGTGGTCGACCGCAGTCGATGCCCGCCTCGACTGCGGTGCCGATGTCGTCGGTGTGGATGTGGCAGTTCCACAACCCCTCCCCACCGACGACCACGATCGAGTCCCCCACGCCCGCCCACACGTCCTTGAAGGCCGGGATCGACCCGTCGGGCGCTTCGAGCAGGAACATCACCTCGTAGCGGAGGTCCCCCACTCCCTCGGCGCACGCGTCCGCGGCAGGAGGCCCGGCTGTCGCGCCCTCCTCCGCGACCGGCGGACGAGACGAGACCGCCGCCTCGGACGCCGCCGACGGTGCCTCCTCCGGCGCTGGCAGCGGGCGACCGTCCACCACCAGCAGGAGCGCGTCCAGGAGCAGGACGAAGCCCACGCCGCCGGCGTCGCCCACGCCGGCCTCTCGCAACACCGGGAGCAGGTCGGGCGTGCGGGCGACGGACTCCGCGGCGGCGATCCGCGCCGCGTCGAGCACGTCGACCAGCCCACCGCCGGCGTCCGCCTTGGCCCGGGCGGCCGCAGGCGTGTCCGCGGCCACCGTGAGGATGGTGCCCTGGACGGGCCGCATCACCGCTCCCTCAGCGGCCGTCGCCGCGTCCACCAGGGCGGTGGCGACGTCGGACGCTCCCGCCGACTCGAGGCCGCGGAGCACGTCGGACGTCCCGCGAAGGATCTGCGAGAGGATCACGCCCGAGTTGCCCCTCGCTCCCATCAACGACCCGTGGGCGACGGCCTTGCACACGGCGCTCATCTCGACGTCCGACTCGCCAAGCGACTCGAGCTCGGCCGCGACCGCCTCGAGCGTGAGGGCCATGTTCGTTCCCGTGTCACCGTCGGGGACCGGGTAGACGTTGAGGCGATTGATGACCTCCTGGTGAGCACGGAGGCCGTCGCGGTAGGCCAGCATCGCCGCCCTGACGTCGCCGGCAGCCAGCCGGCCCAGCAGGTTCATGGTCGGATGCTAACCTTCCCCAGTCGCCTCCCAGCGTTCTCTCATCGGGAACGTGGTGCGGCCAGGATCCCCGACCGAGAGGCTCGTCTCG
>VAWP01000078.1:0-2395 GCA_005888295.1 Actinomycetota bacterium | reverse complement strand
CGGCGGTGGGACCCCAACATCCAGCGGGTCAGGGCGCTCGTCGACGGTAGCCCGCGCCGCATCCACGTGTGCACGTCCTGCATCCGCGCCGGCAAGATCGAGAAGGTCTCCCGCTAGTCCGTCGCCGGCCACCCGCGGAGCTCACCAGTCGTGCTCCCAGCCCGTGGCCTCGAGCCGTCCACCGTCCAGGCGACGCTCCTCCCGATCGCCTGTGCAACTTCCGACGCGAACCGGCAGCCGCAGTCCCGCGGCCTTGAAGGCCGCCACCGCGGCGTCGGGGTCCGGCGCGCTGAAGGCGAGCTCGTAGTCCTCTCCTCCGCCCAGGGCCTGCTCGGCCGTGGCCCCCTCCGCGACCGGCACAGCGGTGAGGGCCACCCCGACCCCAGACGCCACGGCGACGCGGTCGAGATCGATGGCGAGCCCGTCCGACAGGTCGATCATTGCCGTGGCCCCAGCAGCCCGTGCCGCCTGGCCCTCTGCGACCCGAGCCCGCCGCGGAGGCTCCGAGCGGGCCCGTCACGAACAGGGAGTCGCCTGGCCTCGCCCCCGAACGCAACACGGCGCGCCCCCCCTCGGTCGTGCCGGTGACGGCGACGGCGACGACCAGCGTGCCCGCGTTGCTCAGGTCTCCTCCGACGACGGGGCACCGGTAGTGCTCGGCCGCTTCGGCCACCCCGCCGAACAGGGCGTCGAGGTCGGTGGACGCCGGGCCGGCCACCGAGACCAGGGCCTGGAGCGGCCGACCGGCCATGGCAGCCAGGTCGCTCACGTTGGCGGACATGGCCTTCCATCCCATGTCGTCGACTCCCACCAGATCCAGGTCGACGTGCACCCCGGCGACAACGAGGTCGGCGGCCAGGAGCAGGCCCTCGGAAGGGGATGCCACGACTGCGGCGTCGTCGCCGATCCAGGTCTCGCCGGCCGGGGGCCCGGGGAGGCGGGAACGGATCCGCTCGATGGCAGCACGTTCCCCACCTGGACCGATGCCCACGTCCGGCGAGCGTAGGGGTTCGTCAGCTCAGGCGATGAATTGGGGCAGTCCTCGCCCCTGACCTAGCATCGTTGGCGTCTATTCGTTGCGCGCAACGGCGCGCTCGACGAAGCGAGGCACGTGGCGATGGGTCCGACGAAGAACCAGAAGTTGCAGACGTGGGTCGACCAGGTCGCCGCCCTCACCACGCCTGAGCGGGTCGAATGGTGCGACGGCTCGGCAGCCGAGTACGACCGGCTGACCCAGATGCTGGTCGACGGGGGGACCTTCACCCGGCTCTCGGACGCCAAGCGACCGAACAGTTACTGGGCCCATTCCGATCCGGCGGACGTGGCAAGGGTCGAAGACCGCACCTTCGTCTGCCCGAAGCTGGAGGTGGATGCGGGCCCGACCAACAACTGGCGGGACCCCGACGAGATGCGGGCCCAGCTGACCCAGCTCTTCCGACACTCCATGCGCGGGCGCACGATGTACGTGGTGCCGTTCTCGATGGGCCCGCTCGGTTCGCGGATCGCCCACATCGGCGTCCAGCTGACCGACTCGCCGTACGTCGCGGTCAGCATGCGCATCATGACCCGCATGGGCACCGCGGTCATCGACCAGCTGGGGACCGATGCAGAGTTCGTCCCCTGCCTGCACTCGGTGGGTGCGCCGCTCGAACCGGGCCAGCAGGACGTCCCCTGGCCCTGCAATCCCGACAGCAAGTACATCGTCCACTTCCCCGAGACCAGGGAGATCTGGTCGTTCGGGTCGGGCTACGGCGGGAACGCCCTTCTGGGCAAGAAGTGCTTCGCCCTGCGCATCGCCTCGGTGATGGCGCGGGACGACGGCTGGCTGGCCGAGCACATGCTCATCCTCAAGCTCACCTCCCCCCGAGGTGAGACCCGCTACGTGACCGGCGCGTTCCCGTCCGCCTGTGGCAAGACCAACCTGGCCATGTTGGTCCCGACCCTTCCGGGCTGGAAGGTGGAGACCGTCGGCGACGACATCTGCTGGATGAAGTTCGGCGACGACGGGCGGCTGTACGCCATCAATCCCGAGGCCGGGTTCTTCGGCGTGGCTCCGGGCACGAGCACCAAGACGAACCCCAACGCCATGCTGACCCTCGACGGCAACTGCATCTTCACCAACACGGCGCTGACCGACGACGGCGACGTGTGGTGGGAGGGCATGACGGAGCAGAAGCCTGCGCACCTCACGGACTGGCGTGGCAACAGCTGGACTCCGGAGTCCGGCACGCCGGCCGCCCATCCCAACGCCCGCTTCACGGCGCCGGCCAGCCAGGACCCGGCCATCGCGCCTGAGTGGGAGGACCCGGCCGGGGTGCCGATCTCGGCCATCCTGTTCGGGGGCCGGCGGGCGTCGGTGGTGCCGCTCATCTTCGAGGCGTTCGACTGGCACCAC
>VAWP01000144.1 GCA_005888295.1 Actinomycetota bacterium | reverse complement strand
CAACGGGCCGAGCACCTGCCTGAGGCCGCCGGCGACGGCGAACTCGCAGTCGTGGTCAGCCCGTCGTGGAAGGCGGCGACGTCCGGGGGCAGCACCGGCGTCCCCAAGCTGATCATCACGACCACGCCCGCCCTCGTCGACGCCGACGCCCCGCCGGACTACCTGCTCCCCCGCCGCTCCACCGTACTGATCCCCGGTCCGCTGCACCACACGGCGCCGTTCGCCATGGCGCTCCTCGCCCTCTTCCACGGGAACCACCTCGTCGTCGAACCCCGCTTCGACGCCGCCACGACGCTGGCCGACCTGGGCCGCTACCGGGCCGAGTTCGTGCTGCTGGTCCCGACGATGATGCACCGCATCTGGCGGCTCCCGGCCGAGACACGCCAGATCGACCTGTCGGCGTTGCGCACCGTGTTCCACATGGCCTCGTCCTGCCCGGAGTGGTTGAAGGAGGCGTGGATCCGCTGGCTCGGGCCCGACCGGATCTTCGAGCTGTACGGCGCCTCCGACTCCCCGGCCAACACGGTGATCACCGGACGGGAATGGCTGGCCCACCGCGGCTCGGTGGGCCGCGCCGCCCTGGGCGAGATCCGTGTCACCGACGAGGCCGGCCGGCCGCTGCCGTCCGGTGAGGTCGGCGAGATCTGGATGCGCCCGCCGCCCGGCCGCCCGTCACGGGCCCGCATCGTGGGCGGCGAAGCCCGGACCCGGGACGGCTGGACGTCGGTCGGCGACCTCGGCTGGCTCGACGACGACGGCTACCTCTACATCGCCGACCGCCGCAGCGACCTCATCGTCACGGGTGGGGAGAACGTCTACCCGGCCGAAGTCGAAGCGGCGCTCGAGCGCCACCCGGGTGTCCGCTCGGCGGTCGTCGTCGGCCTGCCCGACGACGACCTCGGCCAGCGGGTCCACGCCGTCGTCGAGGTCGAACCGGGGGTCGACGAGCCGGCGCTGCGCCGCCATGTCACCGACCAGCTCGTGCCCTACAAGACCCCCCGGTCCTATGACCTCGTCGACGAGCCACTGCGGGACGAGGCGGGCAAGGTCCGCAAGGGCGACGTGGTCGCCCGGATCTCGGAGCGGGAGGCGCTCGTCCGGGAGCTGGAGACGGCCCGGGCCGCGGCCGAGCTCGTCACGGCGCCGAGCCGCCGCCGGGACAGCTTTTCCCTGGCCGACGGGTTCGCCGTCGGCCGCCGCCTGGCCGAGCGACGGGTGGCCGCCGGAGCCCGGCCGGCCGGTCAGAAGATCGGCCTGACCTACCGGCCCGTGTGGGACCGTGTCGGCGTGACGCACCCGCTGTGGGCGCCGATCTACGACGACGGCATCGTCCTCGCCGGGGAATTCGACCTGAAGCCGCTGGCGCTGCCCAGGCTGGAGATCGAAGTGCTCTTCCGGCTGCGGTCCGGCCTCGAACGCGGGGCGGACCTCGCCGCCGTGGCCGCCGCCGTCGAGGCCGTGGCGCTGGCCTTCGAGATCGTCGACTGCCACTATCCCGACTGGGTGTGCACGCCGGCCTCGTCATCGGCGCTCCGCTGTCCGTCATGGCCGACGACGTCGTCGCCCTCCGCGACGTCACCGTCGCCCTGCACCGCGACGGTGAACCGGTGGCCGAAGGCTCGGGCCGCGACGTCCTCGGCGGGCCGGCCGAGGCGCTGGTCGAGCTGCTCGCCTCGCCGTTCGCCGCGCCGCTCCGCCCCGGGGACCTCGTCAGCACCGGTGCCCTCACCCGGGGATCGCACCCCGTGGCCGCCGGTCAGCGATGGACGGCCACTACGGCGGGCCCGGCCGGGCTCGGCTCCCTCGAGGTCGTGTTCCGGTGACCGGACCCGCCCCCCGACCGCCCAGGATCGCGCCGTTGGCCGACCCGCCGCCTGACACGCAGGCCATTCTCGACAAAGGGTTGCACTACCTCGGCCGGCCGCTCAACGTCCCGGCGACGCTGGCCCATCATCCCCTGCTCCTCAGGCGGTTCACGCAGTTCGCCGGTCTCCTCCTGACCGCCAGCCTCCTCCCGGACCGTGACCGCGAGCTGCTGACGCTGCGGGCGACGTACCGCACCGGGGCCGAGTACTACTGAGACGACCGCCTGGAGCGGCCGGAACGCCACCCTGATGGCCTTCGCCGACCAGCTCACCGCCGGGACGACGGTCGACGACGCCACCTGGACGGCGCTGCGGGCGTTCTACGACGAGGCGCAGGCCCTCGAGGCGACGATCCTCGTCGGGTTCTACCGGATGATGGCGGGCTTCGTGAACACGATCGGCGTCGAGCGCGAGCCCGCCGTGCCCGGCTGGTTCACGAGCGCTTGATGGCGTAGCCGACCGCTTCCCGGTGCTCACGCAGCACCGGGTCGAACCCGTCGACGACAGCATCGACGGTCCAGGTATCGGCGTCGGCGCCGTGCTCGGTCAGGCATGGATGAGCGAGCACGACGAGACGGTTGCCCCGCCGTTGGATGACCTGCCCCGAGATCTCGTCCGAGAGATCGCTGAGGAGGTACGTGACGATCCCGGCGTTGTCAGCTGGCTCCGGGAGATCCGGCGGGACGACCGGGCTCATGTCGGTCATGGCGGTGGCGGCGACGGGGGCGTAGGCGTTGACCCGGACGAAGTAACCCCGGAGATCGATCGACCAGCTGTAGGTCAGCGACGCCAGCGCTCCCTTGGTGGCTCCGTAGGCGCCCATCGTGGCCAGACCGAGTTGCGCCGACGACGTGATGTTCACGATGCTGCCCGAGCCCTGATCGATCATGGCCCGGACGGCGTGGGTCCCCACGAACAGAGCCCCGAGGAGGTTGACCTCCACCACGCGCCGAAGGGAGTCCTCGGTCTCCGCCCACGGCGGGGTGAGGCTGAGAACGCCGGCGTTGTTGACGAGTCCGTCGACCGCCCCGTACTCCTTCAGGCATCTCGCCACCAGCTCGCCCGCGCAGTCCCAGTCGGCCACCGAGCCCGCCGACGCCAACGCCTGCCCGCCGGACTCGGCGATCTCCGCGGCGACCTTCTCGGCGCCGTCGGCGTCGATGTCGTTCACCACGACCGAAGCGCCCTGCTGGGCGGCGTCAAGGGCGAACGCCCGTCCCAACCCCCGGCCCGCGCCGGTGACGATGACCGCTTTGCCGTCCAGCACACCCATTTCCGGTCCCCCCTCAGCCGTCGTGGTCGACGCGAATGGCCTGACCGGGGCAGAAGCGGGCCGCCTGCTCGACGGCCTCCCTCCGCTCCGCCGGCGGCGTCTCGTCGAGGACGACGACGAGGAAGTCGTCGTCGCTCTGGTCGAAGACGTCCGAAGCCCAGGTGAGGCAGTTCCCCGAACCCAGGCAGCGGCTCCGATCGACGCTGACCCGCATCGCCACCCCTACCACCTGACCGGGAGTTCGGCGACGCCGTACACCGAGCTCTCGTGCTTGAACCGGATCTCGTCGTGGGGCACGGCGAGCTCCAGTCCGGGGAACCGGGCGAAGAGCCGGGCGTAGGCCACCTGGAGTTCGACGCGGGCGACCGCCGCCCCGATGCACTGGTGCACGCCGTGGCCGAAGGCCAGGTGGTGGCGGGCCTCCCGGTGGATGTCGAGGACGTCGGGGTCGGCAAAGGTGTCGGGGTCGCGGTTGGCGGCGTCCTGGGCGGCGATGATGCCTTCACCGGCCCGGATCAGCTGCCCGCCCACCTCGATGTCGGCCGTCGCCACCCGGTGGCGCCCTCGATGCGTGATCGTCAGATAGCGCAGCAGCTCCTCCACCGCCCCGGGCCACAGCCCGGGATCGGCCTTCAGCTCCTCGAGCTGGTCGGGATGGCGCAGCAGCGTGAGGGTCCCGAGGGCGATCATGTTGGCCGTGGTGTCGAAGCCGGCGATCAGCAGCAGCTCGGCCAAGGTGACGAGCACGGTCTCGTCGAGCTGCCCGCTGGCGACGTACTCCGTTACCATCCGGCTGAGTGTGTCGGTGCCCGGGGCGGTCTTCTTGGCCTCGATGAGCTCGCCGAGGTAGGCGTGGAGCTCCCGGCCGGCGGCCGCGGCCGCCTCCGCCGTTGACGTGCCCGACAGGAACGCCTCGGCGCAGCGAACGAAGAAGTCCTTGCGCTCGTAGGGCACGCCGAGGATCGAGCAGGTCACGAGGGCGGGGATGGGGAAGGCGAACGAGGCGACGAGGTCGACCGGAGTGCCGTGGGTCTGCATGGCATCGAGGAGGTCGTCGACCAGCTTCTCGACGTCGCCCCGGAGGCTCTCGACCCGCTTGACCATGAAGTCCGGGGCGAGCATGCGCCGGTAGACGTCGTGCTCCGGCGAGTCCATGTGGTTCAGGAGCCCCTCGGTGAAGTGGGCCAGCGCCGCGCTCACCTTGGGATAGCCCGGCCGGCGGACGTCGGCGCTCAAATCCGGGTTCGTGAGCAGCGTGCGCACGTCGTCGTAGCGGGTGACGAGCCAGGCCTCGTGGCCGTCCCACAGCGTCACACGGCTCACGGGCTCCTCGCGCAGCAGGCGCAGGATCCCGGGCGGCGGGTCGTACGGGGATTCCCGCTCCATCGGAAAACGGGGCTGTTCGGGGGTGGGAGTCGTCATCGGTTCAAGCCTCCGCCACTGCGTCGTCCCGGCTGAGCAGTGTCATCGCCCGGGCCCAGAGCTCCCGGGCCTCGTCGGCCCCGCCGTTCCCCTCGCAGACGACCGCCAGGTTGTGCAGCGTGGTGGTCAGGGCCGGATGGCTCTCACCGAACATCGCTTCCTTGATCCGCAGCGCCCGGCGGTAGAGGTCGATCGCCGCGTCGGGCCTCCCGGCGGCGGCCAGGAGGCTGCCGAGCCGGTCGGCGACGAAGGCCACCACGGGCGAGTCGGGCCCGGCGGTGGCGTCGAACGTCTCCAGGGCGTGGCGCAGCAGCGGCTCCGCCTCTTCGTAGCGGCCCTGGGCGACGAGCAGCGACCCGAGCACAGCCCCGTCGCCGACGACGTCGGGGTAGTTCGGGCCCAGGGCCGCCATGCGGATCTCCAGCGCCCGCCGGGCGTAGCCCTCGCCGGCGTCGTGGTGGCCGCGCGCCTGTTCCAGGAGGGCGAGCTCACGATAGAGGTCGGCGGCCCCCGGGTGGCCGGGCCCCAGCCGGTTCTCGATCTGCACCCTGAGACGACGGAAGGTCGCTTCGCTCTCGGCCAGCCGGCCCGCCTGCCGGTAGAGCGTGCCCAGCTCACAGAGCAGCCCGGCCGAGTCGGCGTCGTCGATGTCGGGACAGATCTCCGCCAGGGCCAGCGCCCGCCGCAGGTGGGCCTCGGCCTCGTCGAACCGTTCCTGGGTCCGCAAGATCACCGCCAGCCCCCCGAGCGTCCCGACGAGCGGCGACGTCAGCGGGCCGGTGACACGAAGTTCCTCGGCGGCGGCCACGGCCTCCCGGTGGATCGCCTCGGCCTCGGTGAGCCGCCCGAGGTGGTTCAGTACGGTTCCGAGGCTGTGCCCGAAGGCGGCCACCGGCTCCAGGGAGGGGGTGGGCGCCGACTGGAGGCCCAGCCACGCCTCCCGGGCGAGGGGCTCGGCGGCGACGTACCGCTGCTCGCGGCAGAGTTCAAGGGCGGCGGCATGTCGGTCCTGGGCCTCGTTGAGCGCAGCATCGACCCCCGCCTGGGGCATCGTCCACTCCACGGCACCATGGTGCGGACCCTGGCCCGGAGGGGGCATGAGTAGCTGATACTCAGGACGGCCGAACCGGCCGAATCGGATCGACAGGGTGCCGCACCGGGCGCGACGCGCGACACTGGCAGACCGTGGGGGGACAGTGGCCACTTGTTGGTCGTGCCGGAGAACTCCGCCGCCTCCAGGGCATCCAGGCCGGCTCGGTCCGGGGGGTGGTGCTGGCCGGCCCGGCCGGTGTTGGCAAGACGCGCCCTGCCGCCGAGTACCTCACCGCCCTCGAGCGGTCGGGGGCGTCGGTCGCCCGGGTCACGGCCACCCGGGCGGCGACCCCGCTCCCGCTCGGGGCGTTCGCCCCGCTGCTCCCGCCGCTGACGTCGGGGCCGGAGGGCGGCGTCGGTGACCGGGCCGACCTCCTCCGCCGCTGTGCCGGTTTCCTGGTCGACTCGGCCGGCGGACGGCCCCTCGTCCTCTCCGTTGACGACGCCCACCTCCTCGACGATCTCTCGGCCACGCTCGTCCACCAGATGGCCGCCACCGGCGCCGCCCTCGTCGTCGCCACCCTCCGCAGCGACGAACCGGCGCCCGACCCGATCGTGGCACTGTGGAAGGACGATGCGGTCGAGCGCCTGGAGGTCAGCGGCCTCGACGCCTCCTCCGTGGAGCAACTCCTGCTCGCCGTCCTCGGCGGGCCCGTCGACCGGGGTGCCGTCCACCGCTTGGTGATCGGCTCGCAGGGGAACGTCCTGTTCCTGCGCGAACTCGTGCTGGGCGCCCTCGACGACGGGAGCCTGCGCAACGACGTCGGCATCTGGCGCCTCACCGGCCCGCTGTCCCCGTCGTCCCGGCTGAGCGAGCTCGTCGAGACCCGCCTCGCCGGTCTGTCCCCGGCGGAGCGCAACGTTCTCGAGGTGCTGGCCTTCGGTGAGCCATTGGGGGCTGCGGAACTCGGCCTCCTCGGCGACCCCGTGCTGGCCGAGCCCCTCGAACGGCGGGGGCTGCTGTCGAGCCGGACCGACGGCCGCCGGCTCGAGATCCGCCTGGGGCATTCGCTCTACGGCGACGTCATCAGGAGCCGCACGCCGGCGCTGCGGGGTCGGGAGGTCGCCCGGGTCCTCGCCGAGGCGGTGGAGGCGACCGGCGCACGACGGCGCGAGGACGTGCTACGGGTGGCGACCTGGCGGCTGGCGGGCGGAACCGGCGACCCGCAGCTGATGTACGACGCGGCCCGCCTCGCCCGCGGGCGCTACGACTTCCCGCTGGCCGAACGGCTGGCCCAGGCCGCGGTCCAGGCGGGAGCGGGCTTCGACGCCGCCCTGCTGGTCGCTCAGCTGGCCAGCCTGCAAGGACGGGGCGACGAGGCCGAGCGCTCCTTGGAGGCCCTGGCCGAAGAGGCCGACGACGACCGCCAGCGCGGCCTC
>VAWP01000143.1 GCA_005888295.1 Actinomycetota bacterium | reverse complement strand
GGGCTCACCCTGGGCCTGGCCGAGTCGGTCACGGGTGGCCTGGTGGCGTCGAGGCTGGTGAACGTCCCGGGCGCCAGCACCTGGTTCCGGGGCTCGGTCGTGGCCTACGACACGGCCGTGAAGCGCGACCTGCTCGGCGTCGGCGGCGAACCTGCGGTCAGCGAGGAGGCGGTGCGGGAGATGGCGGCGGGGGCGCGCCGGGTCTTGTCGAGCGACCTGAGCCTCGCCATCACCGGTGTGGCCGGCCCGACGCCTCAGGACGGGGTGCCGGTCGGCACCGTGTGGTGCGGCCTGGCCGGCCCCGGCCCTTCGGTGGACGCGCTGCGGTTGCAGCTGCCGGGCGATCGGGAGCGCATCCGCCAGTTCGCCACCATCTCGGTGCTGGACGTGCTCCGTCGGCGAATGCTCGAACCGGCTCCCGCCTGAGGGGTGACGGGAACGGCGTACCTCGAGCACCTGACGGACGACGACCTCGCCCTGTTGTCGACCGCGCACCGTGCGGCGACGGGGGAGGTGCTCTCGGCGACCGACCTGCGCTCGCGGCCCGGGGTGGTCGAGGAGGTTCTTGCCCGACCGGAGGTGTTCGAGGCCGTCTTCGGCGTGGAGAGGGGGGCCGACCCGTTCATGCGGGGCTCGCCGTTTCTCGTCTTCGCCGTCGCCGTCCACCGCTGCTCGGAGGACCTCCGGCAGGCGGCCTTCGTGCCCGAGTGGCTGGCGCCCCGCCAGCGGGTGGCCGTGTTCGACGTCGACGCCCTCCGCGACTTCCTCGCCGACTCGACGCGACGGTTCTTCCTCGTCGAGCTGCTCGCCTCCTACACCCACGTGGCCAGTGGCAGCGTCTGGGTGCAGACCAACCGCGGCTGGCGACGCCGCCGCTTCAGCGAGCTCGACCCGGTGCGCCTGGCCTCGTTGCTGGAGGTCGTCCCCGAGCCCGAGCGGGTGGGCATCTACCGGCGTCTCGGCGACCTGGCGCTGTTCCTCACCGGCGTGTTCCCCGATCACACCGCCGTGCGCGCCCTGGCGCCCATCGACACGGCGCGGCTGCTGCGGGCGGCGCGCCTGGCCGCGAGCGCGGATGATCCTCCCGGGGGACACGTCGACTCGTTGGAGCCGGCCGGGGCGGTGGCGCTGCTCGAGCACCTCGGTCGCCGCTGGTACCGGCTGGCGTGCGACACCGCACCGTCGCCGAGTGGCGCCATGCGGGTGGTGGCGGAGGTGGCCGAGCGCTTCCGGCAGGCTCGCCGGGTCCTCAACCTGGTCACGGACCGGCACCTGTTCGTGCTGCGCGACCGGTGGTTCTCCCCGCCGACGGGGTGAGTCGTGCGGCTGTTCGTCGCCGTGTGGCCACCGGACGACGTGATCGACCTGCTCGCCCGCCTGGCCCGACCCGAGCTGGCCGGTGTGCGGTGGACGACGCGGGAACAGTGGCACGTCACGCTGCGGTTCCTGGGCCAGATCGCGCCGGCCGATGTCGGCGAGGCCACGGACGCCTTCGGCCGCATCGACGTCGCCGGCGCCGGTGCCGTCTCGGCCGAGATGGGGCCGGCGACCGCGTGCTTCGGGCGGGGCATTCTCCAGGTCCCCGTCCGGGGCCTCGGCGAGCTGGCGCGGGTCACGGTCGAGGCGACCGCGGGCGTGGGCCAGCCTCCTGACGACCGTGCCTTCCACGGACACCTGACCCTGGCCCGCGCCCGGCGGGGCAGGGGGGACCTGCGGTCGTTGCGGGGGACCCCACTGGCCGCTCGCTGGAAGGTCACCGACCTCACCCTCGTCGCCAGCACCCCCCACCGCGAGGGGTCCCGGTACGAGGTCGTGTCGTCCCTCCCGCTGGTGTGAGGCGGGAATCCTTCCCCGAACACGCGTTCGGAACTACACTGCTGGAGTTCCAACAGTGTGATCGTCACACCCCGTCCGTAGGGTGAGGCGCCAATCCAAGACCGCCACGACGAGAGGGGATCCGGTGGAACGTGACAAGGCGCTCGATATGGCGATCGGGCACGTCGAGAAGCAGTTCGGCAAGGGTTCGATCATGCGCATGGGCGATCGGATGGACATGGCCATCGAGTCCGTCCCCACCGGCGCCATGGCCCTCGACCTGGCCCTGGGCGTGGGAGGGCTGCCCCGGGGCAGGATCGTCGAGCTCTACGGGCCCGAGTCGTCGGGGAAGTCGACCCTGGCCATGCACGTGGTGGCCGAGGGGCAGCGCAACGGAGGCATCTGCGCGTACATCGACGCCGAGCACGCCATGGACCCGGTGTACGCCAAGGCCATCGGCGTCGACATCGACGAGCTCCTGATCTCCCAGCCCGACACGGGGGAGCAGGCCCTCGAGATCGCCGACATGCTCATCCGGTCGGGGGCCCTCGACGTGCTGGTCATCGACTCGGTCGCCGCCCTCACCCCCCGGGCCGAGATCGAGGGGGAGATGGGCGACGCCCACGTCGGCCTCCAGGCCCGCCTCATGTCCCAGGCGCTGCGCAAGCTCACCGGGACCCTCAGCCGGTCAAACACCATCGCCATCTTCATCAACCAGCTTCGGGAGAAGGTGGGCATCACGTACGGGAGCCCCGAGGTGACGCCCGGCGGACGGGCGCTCAAGTTCTACTCCTCGGTCCGCCTCGACATCCGCCGGATCGAGTCCATCAAGGACGGTGGCGAGATGATCGGCAACCGCACGCGCGTCAAGGTCGTGAAGAACAAGTGCAGTCCGCCGTTCAAATCGGCGGAGTTCGACATCATGTACGGCCGGGGCATCAGCCGGGAGGGATCGGTCATCGACGTTGCCGTCGACCTGGGCATCGTGAAGAAGTCCGGAGCCTGGTACACCTACGAGGGCGAGCAGCTCGGCCAGGGCCGGGAGAACGCCAAGCAATTCCTGCTGGAGAACGCCGAGCTGATGGTCGAGCTCAACGAGCGCGTCCGACAGCAAGTCGGAATGGGATCGGGGACCCACGACGTTCCTCTGGGAACAGGGGCGGGAGACGACGAGCCCATCTCGGTGCAGGAATAACGGGGGCGGCGGCCACCACGACCGGCCGCCGGGCTCGACCTGGGTTTGCCCAGAGGTCTCCCTGGGCCGGCCGCCGCGTTCCCCCCGGCGGCGGCCGGCCCTGTCCCCTTCTGGCGGTATGCCCAGAAGGGAGAGTTGTCGGCGACGTCGAATCACACGGTGCCGCGTGGTCCAACATGACGTCTGCCGAAGGGTCCTGGCTGGGGGCAACATGGAAGTGCTCAAGGTCTCGAGCAAATCGAGCCCAAACGCTGTCGCAGGTGCCATGGCCAGCGTCCTCCGACAGGCGGGAGCCGTCGAGGTGCAGGTCGTCGGCGCGGGCGCGCTCAATCAGGCGGTGAAGGCCATGGCCATCGCCAGGGGGTTCGTCGTCTCGTCGGGCATCGACCTGATCTGCGTACCAAACTTCGCCGACATCGAGATCGACGGCCAGAGCCGCACCGCCCTCCGCCTCCTGGTGGAGCACCGTGGCGGCATCGGCCAGCTACCGGCTGACGCGGACGTCGAACCTGGCGAGCTGGAGGGCGCCGAGTGAGCGTCACCCTCGGTCGGCCGCCCTTCTGACGAAAGGGCGACCACCCAAGGCACCGCTCCCGTAGGCTGGCCGGGTGACACGGAAGTTCCTGGTGCGGACCTTCGGGTGCCAGATGAACGAGCATGACTCGGAACGACTGGCCGGGCTGCTCGAGACCGAGGGGATGGAGGCCACGGAGGACGTCGACGAGGCGGACGTGGTCGTCCTCAACACCTGCTGCATCAGGGAGAACGCGGACAACCGGCTCTACGGTCATCTGGGCCAGCTCAAGGCGATGCGCGCGCGGCGGCCGGGCATGCAGATCGCGGTCGGCGGGTGCCTGGCCCAGAAGGACCGGGGGCTCGTGCAGCAGCGGGCCGACCAGGTCGACGTCGTGTTCGGGACGCACAACGTTGGCCGCCTGACCGATCTGCTGCGCCAGGCCGAGCGGGACGGCCCGGTCATGGAGATCCTCGACGAGGCGCCCGCCGACGACGCCGGGCCGTTTCCGTCTGCGCTCCCGGTTCGACGGCACCTCGCCCACGCGGCGTGGGTCACGATCCAGATCGGCTGCGACAACAGCTGCGCCTTCTGCATCGTGCCCGCGGTGCGGGGCCCGGAAGTGAGCCGGCCGTTCGGAGACGTGCTCGCCGAGGTCGAGGGTCTGGCTCGGGCGGGCACGGTCGAAGTGACCCTCCTGGGCCAGAACGTCAACTCCTACGGTCGTGACATCACCGCCGCCCTGCGGACGGAGGGGACGGCGGAGAGCTCCGGCCGGGCCTCGCTGGCGTGGCGGGCCGGCCCGGCATGGTCCGACGCGGACCGACGTCGGGCCCGGCCTCTCTTTGCCGACCTGCTGCGGGCGGTGGGCGCCGTCCCCGGTGTCAGACGGGTCCGCTACACCAGCCCCCACCCCAAGGACCTCAGGCCGGAGACGATCGCTGCCATGGCCGAGGTGGACGCCGTGTGCGAGCACCTGCACCTGCCCCTGCAGTCGGGCAGCGATCGCGTCCTCGGGTCCATGCGTCGGGGCTACACGGCGCGGCGGTACCTCGAGCGTCTGGCCGCGGCCCGGACGGCGGTTCCGGACCTGGCCGTCACGACGGACATCATCGTTGGGTTCCCGGGTGAGACCGACGAGGACTTCGAGCGCACCCTCGCCGTGGTCGCCGAGGCGGAGTACGACAGCGCCTACACGTTCCTGTTCTCGCCCCGGCCAGGGACGAGAGCGGCGGCCATGACCGACGAGGCGGTGCCGGCGGAAGTGGCGGCCGAGCGCTTCGCCCGGCTGAAGGTCGTCGTCGAGCGCTCGGCACTGGCGAAGCACCGGAGCCGCGTGGGCCGGGTGGAGGAGATCCTCGTCGAGGGGCACAAGCTCGTCCACTTCCCGGCACCAGCGAGCCCGCCCGCCCAGGGCACGTTCGCCAAGGTGCAGGTGACCACGGCGGCCCCGCACCACCTCGGCGGCGAGCTGCAGGCGGTGACGGGGCGGCCCAGCCACAGGGCCCGCATCCCCGTGACTGCCCTCTGACCCCGTGGACTAGGTCGGCGGGTAGCGCTGGTAGTCCGGGAAGTGCCCGAAGAGGCGTTCCCCCGGGGGTCCCTCGGTGACGGCCTGGACGAGGTACTCGCCGCCGACGAAGGCCCCCTTCCACGAGGCCCCCCTGCCGCCGAAGGGCTCGTCGCGGTCCCCGCGCGAGCGGGGCTTGTTCACGCCCACCTTGAACGACTGCAGCTCGGCCGCCAGCTTGTTGGCCAGCTCGGTGTCGTCGCAGGCGATCGAGGCCACGAGGGCGCCGTTGGAGACGTTCATCGCCGCCAGGAGCTCTGCGGGCGTGTCGACGACCACGAGGGTGTCGACGGGCCCGAACGGCTCGGCGTGGTACAGGGCCGAGCTCCTCGG
>VAWP01000142.1:3058-11536 GCA_005888295.1 Actinomycetota bacterium | reverse complement strand
ACAACACCTACATGCAAGCGCCGCCGATGGCATCGATCCTGCAGGCTCTCCGTCTGCCTACGGTGGGTGGTGACACCTGCTGGGCGAGCATGACCGCCGCCTACAACGCACTGTCGCCGGCCATGCAGCGGTTCCTCGACGGGCTCACCGCCGTGCACTCCCTCGAGATCATGGCCGAGCGCACCAAGCACGTCTCGAACGCCTCGTTACGCGAGAAGGTCGGCGACCAGCCACCCGTCGTCCACCCGGTCGTGCGGGTGCACCCGGAGACTGGTCGACGGCTCTTGAACGTCAACGCCAATTGGACCTCGCACATCGTGGAGCTCAACCGCCGGGAAAGTGACGCCTTGCTCGCCTTCCTCTTCCGGCACTTGCAGGACCCCCAGTTCCAGGTGCGCTTCCACTGGGAGGACGGGTCGGTAGCGTTCTGGGACAATCGGGCCGTCCAGCACTATGCCGTGCCCGACTACACCGAGCGGCGCGTGATGCAGCGCGTCACCCTCGCTGGCGACCGGCCGTTCGGGCCCAACGGCGCCTCGAGTGCGGTCTGAGGTCGGATAGCGACAAGTCACTCGACGGGAGTCGACCGTGCCGACCGTTGGGAGCGGCGACCGGAGGACCGGGGCCCTGGGAGGAGGTTCGCAAGATCGGCTTCGCGGACGGTCATACCGCGTCGGTCCGCGAGCGGTGGCTCGACTTTGGGCCGAAGTTCCTGTCGTTGTACGCCCGATGGGATCCCGGGATGATGGTCCGCGCCCACAGCCACCGGAGCAACCACGTCGTGTTCGTCCTCCAAGGGGAGATGACGTGCGGCGACGTGTCCTGTACGCCCGGCACACACATTGCCCTCGACGAAGGCGACACGTTCGGGCCGTTCGTAGCTGGGCCTGACGGCGTGGTGCTCTTCGAGGTGATGATGGGCGACCCGCGCTCAGATCCTGCCGACCCCGACGGCTGGCAACGGCTGCTCGAGTCGCACGATGCGAGGCAACTACCCAATCCGCCCATCGACATGCCGGACTGGCTGCCCGACACTCGCGGCGACTGAGGCTAGGGCGCCTCGAAGGCGCCGGCGACGAAGTCGATGAGGCTCTCCCTGATGACAACGATCGCCGGAGGGTAGTGCCGCTCGATCCACGTCCTGAGGCCGCGAGCAGGCTCGGACACCGTGTTGAGCACGAGGTGAAGCGCGAAGCACACCCGGTTGACCAGAACCTCTTGGGCAAGATCGGGCCGGGCACGCCGCAAGGCCTCGAAATAGGACTCGTACTGGTCGGAGAAGTACCGCTCCAAAGCGGGCATCATCGCCGGGTCGTCCAGGACGGCGGCCAGAAAACCGACGTAGGCGGTGTCCGCCTCGGCGCCCTCACCTGTCACGAACTCGAACGTCGGGTTTACCAGCGCCTCGGCCACCTGCCGCGTCGTGGGGCGTCGGTCGTCGAGCCTGGACAGGTGCCGTCGACGATGACCCCGCAGGCGCTCCGCCCGGTCCTCCATGATGGCGTAGATCAGCCCTTCCTTGGACTGGAAGTGGTAGTGGATGGACGCTGAGTTCGTCTCCGCCACCGCCGTGATGTCACGGACCGACACGCCGTCGAGCCCATGCTCGGCAATGAGCCGCTCGGCGGCCTGCATGAGCCGCATGCGGGTCGCGTCGCCGATGGCGGTGGTGCGTCCCCGGGCGTCGGCCGCCTCGGATCGGGCCGGGGAGTCGGTTTGTGTCCGTGCCATACGGCGTCCTCGCTCGAACGTTTGACCTAGAGCCTACCGTCGCGCGCCGCAGGAGGGCCGGTGCTCCGGCGGAGGCGGAGGTTCCACCACCGATCCACGTGCACCGACGATTGAGGAGGGGCCACAACCGTAGTATCGGGTCCTTCCACCACTGCGGGCCCGGTGACGAGGCTGCCCGGGGCAAGCTTCTCCCAGCCGTAGACAGGACACTCGACGAATCCGTGTGAACCGCCCAGCCACACCGGTCGATGACCTGCCAGAGCCGGGTCTGCATCACGTCGCGCCAAGGCGTGGGCGACCGGCGAGAGCTTCTCCACCTGGCGTACCAACCGCACGCGGAAGGTCACCAGCTCCGTCGGCGCGGCGAGGTCGACGCCGTACGCGTCCCGGTAGCGAGCCCCGAACGATCGGCCCAGCTCCTCCAGGGAGGCGGCGCTCATAGGCCCACTGGGGGCCGGAACGGTGAGCTCGTGGGCCTGGCCTCGGTAGCGAACGTCGACCGACCGGGCCACCGTCAGGTCTTCGCGTCCGGACGGCAGCTCCGCCTCGGCGTGGCGTTCGAGCTCCTCGTACACGGCGGCGACCTCCGACGGCCGCGCCGAAGCGAGCGGCATGATCCACGTACGCGCCCGCTCGACGACGAGATCGGAGGTGATCAATCCGAGTGCCGCGGCCACGCCGGCGCCCCGTGGCACCGCTACCTCGTCGATGCCGAACATCTCAGCGAGCTCGACCGCATGCATGGGGCCGGCCCCACCGAAGGCAACGAGAGTGAAGCGGCGAGGGTCGATGCCCCTCTGTACCGTGACCACCCGGATGGCGCTGGCCATGGTGGCATTGGCAACGTCGTGGATCGCGCGCGCCGCGGCGGGGACAGGCAGGCTCAGCGGCGCCGCCACGTGTTGGCGGACCGCCTGCGCGGCCAGCTCCTCCGACAGCGACACGCCAGCCTCGAGCTTGCCGGGCCTCAGATAGCCCAGCAGCAGGTTGGCGTCGGTGACGGTTGCGGCGGCACCGCCCCGGCCGTAGCAGGCCGGTCCGGGCACCGACCCACTCGATTCGGGTCCCACTCGAAGCGCCCCACCGGAGTCTACGGACGCGATGCTGCCACCGCCCGCCCCGACCTCGGCAAGGTCGACTACAGGGATCTTCACCGGGTAGCCAGATCCTGCTCGTCGGTTTCCGGCGGTACTCACACCCCCCACATGGCAATCGTGCGTAACGTCCGGTCTGCCCTGGCGCACGATGCCGGTCTTGGCCGTGGTCCCACCCATGTCGAACGAGACCACTTCATTCGCGTCGATGAGGCGACCGACGAACGCGGCTGCCATGACCCCCGCGGCACCGCCGGACTCGATCGTGTACACGGGCCGGCGCGACGCGAGCGACGCGGACATGACGCCGCCGCTCGATTCCATTACCTCGATCGGGCAGCGAAGGCCAATGGCGGCCAGCTGGTCCTGCAGCCCAGCGAGGTACCGGTTCATGACCGGCCCGACGTAGGCACACATGACCGTGGTCATGGCCCGCTCGTACTCACGTACTTCTGGCCACACTTCCGACGACGTGACCACGTAAGCCTCCGCCGGCAGGGCGGCGCGGCACTCGATGGCGACGCTCCGGGCGCCCGACTCGGCCACCTGTGCCGCCACCCGCCGGAGGTGGGAGACGTCCGGCTCGACGAGCACCTTCCCCCGGGAATCGACGCGCTCTCGGACCTCGAACGTCAGACCATGGGCCACCGGGGCCACAGGGGGACGGAAGAACAGATCGAAGCGATCCTCCTCCTGCCTGGACTCACGCCCGAGGCGCAGCATGTCACCGAAGCCTTCCGTCGTCACGAAGGCGACGTCGCTGCCTTTGCGCTCCAGGATCACGTTAGCGGCGAGCGTCGTCCCGTGTACGACACGACTCACCCGGCGCGGCCCGACCCCTTGGGCACGAAGGATCTCTGCAACTCCTGCGGCCACTCCCTCACGGGGGTCGTCAGGTGTGGTCGGGACCTTGACCGTCGCCACGTGCCCATCGGTGTCGCCGACGACTACGTCGGTAAACGTGCCCCCGACGTCCACGCCGAGGAAGTAGCGGATGGCCGAGGTCTCCTCCACCGGGTCCGATGAGAAGCGCCGATCTGCCGACTCGCCTCGAGGTAGCGGTATGCCGGAGCTCATCGCCCCGATCCTCGGCTCGCCCGGCCCGATCCATCGAGGTCCACTCCGTAGACGGATCCCGCAGCCTGCGGGCTCACGCGCCCATCGCGGACGTCGTCGGCAACCCGCTCCGGATCCCGCGTGGTGGGGTCCCCGAGCCCGCCGCCGCCCGACGTGCGCATGACAAAGACGTCGCCGGCGAAGAGGGGGATGTGCTGCTGCTTGGGGCGGAGCAGCTCTTCGGTCCCATCGGTCCGGATCACGGCGAAGCAGCCGGCACCTCCCGGCGCTCCGCCTTGCGCGCCAGGGGGCGGCAGACCAATCCGGTCGCCCCGTACGCTCAGCTCCGCCGGCCCCGTCATGCGTAATGCCAGCTCGACCCCGAGGCCGCCGCGCCATCGCCCAGCCCCGCCCGAGTCAGGAACGATGCGACAGCGCTCCGCCACGAATGGGAACTGTGCCTCGAGGGGCTCGATCTGGGGGATGACGGAGCGACCACCGAGAAAGTAGGCGCCAGTCGCATCGGGCCCGTCCTCGCCAGCTCGTGCGCCGATTCCTCCGAACTCGTAACCCATCGTGAGCCAGCGCTCACCATCGTCGCGGTGCCCCGTCAGCGTGTAGACGTGGATGAGGGCGCTGGCGGCCACAGCGTGGTCGGGCACCGCCGATGACAGTGCTTGGAGGATCGCCTCGGTGGCGGCGGTGACCGTCACGACCCGACCACCGCAGGCGGCCGGCGGGATGGGGTTCACCAGCGACCCCCGAGGCAGAACGGTGCGAATGGCCCGGAAGCATCCCTCGTTCATGGGCACCGACGGGTCCACATAGCACCGCACGGCATAGACCACGCCGGACCAGGTCTGGGAGATCGAAGCGTTGATCGAGCCGTCGGACTGGGCCGAGGTGCCGGCAAAGTCCACCACGATGGCCCCGTCGTCGACCGTCACCGTCGTCGCCACGTCGAAGCTCTTCCCCTGAGTCACCCCGTCGGAATCGATGGTGAAGCCCCCCCGATAGGTGCCGGATGGGACTCTCCGTAGCTCCTCCCGGAACCGATGCTCGGTGTACTCCATGAGCTCGTCCAACTGGCGGTCGAGCTCATCGGCGCCGTACCGCTCGACCAGCTCCTCCATCCGCTGGGCCGCGACGTTGGCCCCGGCCACGAGCGCCTGCACGTCGCCGACGACCTTCCCGGGCGTCCGGCTGTTGCGCTCGATGATCCCGAGCACGTCGCCGTTGGGGTGTCCCGCCACATACAGCCGAACTGGCGGGAGGACCAGACCCTCCGCGTAGGTGTCGGTGGCAACAGATCCGAGGCCGCCCACGGCGGTCCCTCCCATGTCGGCGACGTGCACCAGGGTGCCGCCGAACCACCGCACCCGCCCGTCGGCGAACACGGGCCGCAACACCATGATGTCGTTGGCGTGGATGCCCCCGCGGTACGGATCGTTCAGCGCGTAGACGTCTCCGGGCCGCATGTTCGCGACCGGAACCTCCTCCAAGAGCGACACCAGGCCGAAGCGCAGGCTGGCGCTGTGCATGACCGTGGTCGCTGCCGACTGGGCAACCAGCCGACCACTGGCATCGAGCAACGCACCGGCGGCGTCGGCTCCCTCCTGGATGTTCGTGCTGTGAGAAGACCTCACCACCACGATGCTCGCCTCTTCCGCGGCAACGGCGAGGGCACTGCGCACAACCTGAGCGGTGATCGTCTCGGCGACGTCTGCGGTCACGCGCCTCGGCCCTCATCCCGGTCGGTCCGGTCGTGCCGTCCTGGCCGCTGGCGCGAGAGCGGCGAGACTTCAGGTGCCACGGTCAGCCGGAGGCCTCGGTGAACTCGGTCGGCAGGTAGTCGTCGGGAAAGCGGTAGAACCCGATGGGGTTGTCCCACAGGATCTTGCGCTTGCTATCGGCGTTGATCTGGTCCGGCAGTAAGGCGAGGAACGCACTTGTGCTGTGCGGAAACTTCGAGTCGGGATGCGGAAAGTCGGACTCGAACAGGATCCGATCGTCGCCGAGCCACCGAATCACGTCGGCGACGTAGGGATCGTCGCATTCGGTCGTGATCCAGCAGTTGCGTTTGAAGTACTCGCTCGGAGCCGTCGACAGCTCGGGGAACTCTCGGGCCCCGATCTCGAGGTGCTCGTCGATGCGGTGCAGCCAGCTGGGCAGCCATCCGCAGCCCGCTTCCAGATACGCCACTCGCAGACGCGGGAACCGCTCATAGACCCCGTGGCAAAGCATCGAGACGATGGCTCCCATGGCCTCGAAGGGGTGGACCACGATGTGCCACTCGTTGTAACCGTGGAAGCGGTCGGAGCCGAACGAATTGCCTCGCAGCCCCATGAACTCATGGGTTGCGAAGGGCACATCCAGCTCCTGGAGCAGCTCCCAGATTGGGTCGTAGTAATGGTCCCCAAGAGTCCGATGATCGAACTCGTTGGGACGAGCCCAGAAGCATCGAGTGCCGAGATGGTGGTAGGCGTACTCGATCTCCTGAACGGCTCTCGTGATGTCGACTAGGGGCACCGGCCCTGCCACCTGAACCCGGCCGCCTGACGCCTCCCGCATCTCAGCTCCCCACCGGTTGTAAGCCCGCACCATCGCCGCCTGCATGTCGGGGTCGATCCCGTCGAACCAGAGGTCGTACTCGGGACCGTAGATCACCGACAGGTCGATCCCGTCGTGCTGCAGCGCGCTGGCCACCCGTTCACCGGTGAACCCACCCAGGACGAGCTCCTCGCCGTACTTGGCGATCATGTCATCCTTCGTCCAGTCGATGTACTTCTGGAACTGCCCGTACAGGATGGTGTCGTGCTGGGTCCACCGACCGTCCACCGTGACTGGGTTGTAGGTCTCGAAGCCTGGCACCGGCTGGCGCGTGCCCATCCGCTGCACGTAACGCTCGTCGAGGAATCGTGGCCACAGGTCGACCGGATAGATGACGTGGGCATCGGCGTCGAAAACCTTGAACCCATGGCGCACCGACGCCACCTCCCGAAGCGGTGGGGACGACCCGCAAGCTCCGTCGCCAGTCAGCCGTCAGCTGGTCACTCTAACGTTTGTTAGAATAATAGTGGTGCGGACTTGTGGGTGTCAACGGCGGAGCTCGTCGCCAGCTCGGGCGCCAGGCAGTCGATCGTGTTCTCCCGGTACCGTGCTCGACCGCTGAAGGGAGGTCCAGGGACGATGAGCGTGACATGGCTCGTGAGCCGGCGCATGGAGCCCATCCCGGCCGACCTTCTCGCCCGCGAGATGCTGCTCGGGACGGCGACCACTCGGCCGGACGGCTCTCTCGTCACGAGCCGCCCGGACGGTCCGCAGGCCCACCTCGCCACCCAGGGCGCAGCGACGGCGCCGCTCCCGACGCACTTCCACGGCGTGGACCAGTTCCAGTACTTCACCGACGGCTCCGGGACGGTAGGGGGCCACCACGTCGCCCCTGGGATCGTGCACTACACCGATCGGCTCACTGTGTACGGACCGCTGCGGGCTGGAGCAGACGGGATGGCGTACCTCGCGCTGCGGCCAGCCCACGATCCTGGTGCGTCGTTCATGCCCCGGTCACGCCAGAGCCTCACCCGCCTCCTCGCACGATCGCCCCGCCACGCCTCGGACCGTCGCAACCTGACAGTCGACCTGCGCGGAAGCCTCGGGGCGCAACGGGGTACCTGGATCGACCTGGTCGAGGAGCCCGACGAGCTGCGCGTGGCCGTCTGCGTGGTGGAAGCTGGTGCAGCAACAGAGCCTGTCACCGTGGCGGGGGCGGGAGCCTACGCGGTGGTGGTCGAGGGAACGGTCGACGATCAAGCCGGACCGTTGGGAGTAGGGGCACTCGCCTGGTGCAGCCGGGATGACACGCTCGCGGCCGGGGCTGTCGCCGACCACACCCGTCTGGCCCTGCTCCAGTTCCCAAAGGGGGCGTCCCCGGCCTGACGGCGTTGTCTTTTCCCCCGTCAGGCGGCCCTGCCAGCCCGCTCCCATCGGGTCACTGCCCGGCCAACCGCGGTCACGATCAGGGTCCAGATGGCGCCGGCGACCGCGACCGTGACGATCCCCACGTACATCTGCTTGGTGGCGAACAGCTGCCAAGAGTTGAAGATGAAGAACCCGACGCCCTGCTTGCCGTCGACGTACTCGGCGGCGACCATCACCAGCACCGAGGCGCCGGCCGCCAGGCGCAGGGCCACGAACATCTGCGGCAGTGCGGCGGGAAGCGTCACGTAGCGCAACATCTGCCGGGGTGACGCTCCAAATGACGCCGCCGCCTCGCGGTAGGCCTCGGGCACGGCCACGATGGCGGTGACGGTCGGGATCAGCACCAGGAACATGCACTCGATGGCTATCAGGAGCACGACTGGTAGCTCACCCAACCCGAAGAACAGCAGCAACAGGGGCAGCAGCGCCAGTTTCGGGATCGTCCACAGGGCGTAGACGAGCGGCTCCAGCGCGGCGCGCACCGTTCGTGCCGACCCGAGCCCGATGCCGAACAGGAGTCCGGCGGCCGACCCGAGGAAGAACCCCTCGAACACCCGAGCGAAGCTCTTGCGTAGGTTGTCCTCCATCTGCCCGTTGGCGTACAGGTGGACGCCTGTCG
>VAWP01000142.1:671-3010 GCA_005888295.1 Actinomycetota bacterium | reverse complement strand
GGACTGTGATGCCCAGGGCGATCTCGATCCTCCGACGGCGGATCTTGTACCTGCGGGGATCGGTCTCCTGAACCCCGGGCCGACGCACCACCACTTCGCCTCGGCCAGACAGAGAGCCTGCCGCCTGAGTCGGGCCGCCGACAGGACGCAGGGGATCGGCCGGCGCCTCGACTGTCGCCGGGGAGGCACGTTCTCCCTCGGCGACGGCGGGACCATGACTCCCGGCGGGTCGCTCGGCCATCCCCGTCACCTCCTCGCTCCATCGGCGGACCTGCCGACAGCTCTGGCCTCCTCGAGCTCGGCCACCACCTCGTCACGGAGGACGTCCCACGTCCGCTGCACGAGCTCCGCGAACTCGGAGGTGCCCCTCAGGTCGTGCGATCGTGGACGCGGGAAGGGCACTTCCACCTCGGACCGCAGCACTCCGGGGCGGGCGCTCATGATCACGACACGGTCCCCGAGGAAGATCGCTTCGTCGAGAGCATGGGTGACGAAGATGACCGTGCGGCGGTCCTGCTCCCAAAGCTGGATGAGCTCCTCCTGCAGGATCGTCCGCAACTGGGCGTCCGGCCAGCGCTCGGGCGATCGACACCCGCTGACGCATGCCGCCCGACAAGCTGGCCGGGTACGACCTGGCGAACGCAGCGAGGCCCATGAGGTCCAGCAATTCGTCCACCCGGGTCTTCTTCTCCACCTTGGTGAGGTTGGTGGCGATGTCGAGCCCGGTGCGGACGTTCTGCTCGACGGTCTGCCAGGGGAAAATGCTGTGGTCCTGGAAGACGATCGACACGAGGTGACGGGCGGGGTCGTCGTGGATCACATCGATCTCGCCCGCAGTGGGGCGGACCAGGCCGCCCACCAGCCGCAGGAAGGTCGACTTACCGCACCCGGAGGGTCCGACGACGCAGAGGAACTCCCCGTCGCGCACCTCGAGGTCGAGGGGACCGAGGGCCTTGACCTCGCTCTTGCGGGTCGCGTACAGGCGCTCCAGGCGCTGAGCGACGATCCGGGCGGTGCCGGAGGCAGCCGGCCGGTCTCCCCGCTCGGTGGTGGTCGGGTCTACTTGGCGCATCGCGGGTTCACACTCGCCCATCGCCTGACTCATAGCCTCTCAAACGAATGTTAGAGTACTCTACACGCCAGCCAAGCAAGCAATGACGTCTCAGCGACGAGATCGGCCCTCCGAGCGCAAGGTGCCGAGGCCGCCCGCGGCGACGGGGCCGCTGGATGACGCTGCTGCGACCACTCGACCATGGCGGGCACGAACGGCCGAAGATGACTAGGCGTCCGTGGCAAGCCGTCGACATGGCAGGGCTGGTCAGGCGTTTCCCGCCGCCGCCGGACTACTTCGAGACGGCCTGGTTCGACGATCCTGACACGATCTGCCGCAAGCAGTTGCTGCGTCTGCGGGAACGAGCGTGGCAGGCGTACGACGTGCCGTTCTTCCGCCGCCGTTGGGACGAGGCCGGCTTCCACCCTTCCGCCCTTCGCAGCCTCGAGGACCTCTGGAAGGTGCCCTCCTACACGGTCGATGACATCCGCCTGAGCATCGAGGCCCACCCGCCATACGGCGACTACCAGGCTGTGGCGCCTGTCCACGCCGTCCGGGCGTGGGACCGGGCGGTGGGGTCCCTGCTGCTCGCCCGCCAGCTGTACATGCAGGGCGTGCGCGCCGGCGACGTGATCCTCAACTCATGGGCCTACGGGTTGCACAACGGCGCTTTCGCCTTTGACGAAGGCGCGTACAACTGGCTGAACTGCGTCGTCCTCACGGCATCGACAGGGAATGTGACCTCGAGCCGGCAACAGGTCGAGCTCATCGCTCGGTACGGCGTGACAGCTATGCTGACGACGGGTGATTACTTGCTGCGTCTCGCCGAGACTGCCGAAGAGATGGGGTACGACCCCCGCACGGACTTCACATTGAGGGCCATCCCCAACGTGGGTCAGCGGGACCTCCTCGAGGAACGGTTTGGTGTGGAGTACTTTGCCACCTATGGCTTCCACGAGGTGCAGACGGTCGCCGTCGAGTGCCCGACCCACGATGGGCTGCACGTGTTCGAGGACGCCTTTGTGGTCCAGATCGTCGACCCTGACACCGGCGAGCGTCTCCCCGACGGGCAGACGGGTTCGTTGTGCGTCACCGAGATCTACAAGACCGGTAGTCCGCAGTTCCGCTACAACATCATGGACCTGTCGTACCTGTATCCACCCGGGCAATGCGCATGTGGGAGCTGGCTCCGACGAATCGGTCCCTTCGCCGGTCGTGGTGACAACATGGTCAAGCTGCGGGGCGCCAATGTGTGGCCCGAAGCCATGGGTGAGCTGGCACGGTCGGT
>VAWP01000142.1:0-550 GCA_005888295.1 Actinomycetota bacterium | reverse complement strand
GTCCTACCCGGCGCGCTCGACGCGTGGACCGACGTGAACACCGCGCCGAAGCCAAAGCGGTTCCGGGACGAGCGGGGCCGCACGAGGTGAGACGCGGCCAAACCGGCACCACGACGACCACAGGGGACGGCGGCCCGGCCTCGGCGAGGACAGCTGCCGTCGTCGACTACCTGTGCAACAGCTTCCTGCCGGAACGGCAGGCGGCGTGGGACGAGGCTATCGCCGGGCAGGGATTGGCTCTCGGCGTGCGGCACGACCCCGAAGACAGCTTCGCCTCCCCGGAGGCAATGGTGGCCCGGATGGATGAGCTCGGCATCGCCACCGTCCTGCTCGTTGCCTCCGATCCACACGATCATCCGACGGAGTACCAGCTGTCGGCCGTCACCGCGCGCTTCGCCGAGGCGGAAAAACTTGCCACACGGTTCCCCAGCCGCTTCTGCGCGCTATGGGGGGTCGAGCCGCAGCTCGGGATGGCAGGCGTGTCCCGACTCGAGGAGGTGCTCGCTCACCACTGGGTGGTCGGTGCCTACCTCCACACGCACAGCTTCGA